>NZ_JBEZYG010000003.1:156142-475836 GCF_040638385.1 Streptomyces sp. NPDC026589 | reverse complement strand
CTCCCAGACCGCCTGGGCGCTCCTCGCGCTCCTCGCCGCCGGCCGTCGCGACACCCGCCCGGTCGCCCGCGGTGTCACCTGGCTGACCGAGGCCCGCACCCCGACGGGGATCCTCAGAGCAGGGACTCCAGCGGGACCGACGGGTCGGCGAGGGCTTCCGGGTCGTGCTGCCGGCGGTCCCGGATCAGCTCCTGGATCGTCTCGGTGACATCCCACACGTTGACGTTCATCCCGGCGAGGACGCGGCGGTCCTTCAGCCAGAACGCGATGAACTCCCGCTTCCCGGCGTCGCCCCGGATGATCACCTCGTCGTAGGAGCCTGGCGGGGCCCAGCCGGAGTATTCGAGGCCGAGGTCGTACTGGTCGGAGAAGAAGTACGGGACGCGGTCGTAACTCACGTCCTGGCCGAGCATGGCGCGGGCGGCGGCCGGTCCGCCGTTCAGGGCGTTCGCCCAGTGCTCGACGCGCAGCCGGACGCCGAGCAGCGGGTGGGCGGCGGCGGCGACGTCCCCGGCGGCGTAGATGTGCGGGTCGGAGGTGCGCAGGGAGGCGTCCACGGCGATGCCGCCGCCGTGGGCGCGGTCGGCCATCTCCAGGCCCGCGGCCTCGGCGAGGGCGGAGCGCGGGGCGGCGCCGATCGCGGCGAGCACGTCGTGGGCGGGGTGCTCCTCGCCGTCGTCGGTGCGGGCGGCGAGCACCATGCCGTCCTGGCCGGTGATCTCGGTGAGGCGGGCCCCGAAGTGGAAGCGGACGCCGTGCGCGCTGTGCAGCTCGGTGAAGATCTGGCCCAGCTCGGGGCCGATGACCTGGTGCAGCGGGGTGGGCTCGGCCTCGACGACGGTGACCTCGGCCCCGTAGCCGCGGGCGGCGGCGGCGACCTCCAGGCCGATCCAGCCGGCTCCGGCGATGACCAGGTGGCCGTTGTCGCGGCCGAGGGCGGCGAGCACGTTGCGCAGCCGGTCGGCGTGGGCGAGGCGGCGCAGGTGGTGGACGCCGGCCAGGTCGGTGCCGGGGACGTCCAGGCGGCGCGGTTCGGAGCCGGTGGCCAGGAGCAGCTTGTCGTAGTGGATGACGGTGTTGTCGCCGAGCTGCACGGTCTTCGCGTACCGGTCGAGCACGGTGACCGGCTGGCCGAGGTGCAGTTCGATGTCGGCGCCCGCGTACCAGGCGCGTTCGTGGGTGAAGACGCTGTCGCGTTCGGCCTTGCCGTCCAGGTAGCCCTTGGAGAGCGGCGGTCGTTCGTAGGGGTGGTCGCGCTCGTCGCCGATGAGGATCACCCGGCCGGTGAACCCTTCGGCGCGCAGCGTTTCGGCCGCCTTCGCCCCTGCGAGTCCTGCTCCGACGATGACGAACGTCTGGTGTGCGTCGACCACTTGATGCCTCCTCAGTGCTGTGCTGCGCGGCGCCCCCAGCTGCGAGCGTCCCGCACGCAGCGTGATGGCGAAAGAGGGTGTGCCCCGGACAGGTCACACCCAGTGGTCAGATGTCCGGCCCCTTCCAGTCTGCCGGTCACCCACGGCGGGCGGTGAGCGCGGCGTGCAGGGATCGTGCGGAGGCGTCGGTGAGGGCGGCGATCTGGTCGACGAGGACCCGCTTGCGGGCGTGGTCGTCGGGCGCCTGGTCGAACAGGGCGCGGAAGTGCGGTTCCAGGCCTTCGGGGGCGCGGGCGGTGAGGGCTGCGGCCAGCTCGGCGATCACGACGCGTTGGTCGGCGCGGATGGCCTCCTGCTCGGCGCGCTGCATGACGTAACGGTCGGCGACCGCCTTGAGCACCGCGCACTCGTGCCGCACCGCGCGCGGGACGACCAGCTCGGCGCCGTACCGGCCCAGGCGGCCGGGGCCGTACACCGCGCGGGTGGCGGTCTCGGCCTCCGTGCAGAAGCGGCCGATGAGCTGGCTGGTGGCGTCCTTGAGGCGGGCCTGGGCCACGGCGGAGCCGTCGTAGCCGTGCGGCCACCAGTCCTGGTCGATCAGCCGGTCCAGGGCCTCGGACAGCTCCTGCGGGTCGGTCCCGGCGGGGACGTAGCGGCCGATGGCGACCGCCCAGATCTCCTGGCGCTCCGGCTCGGCGTAGAGGCAGTTGGGGTCGATGTGGCCGGCGTGCAGCCCGTCCTCGAAGTCGTGGACGCTGTACGCCACGTCGTCGGACCAGTCCATGACCTGGGCCTCGAAGCAGGTGCGGTCCTCGGGGGCGCCCTCGCGGGCCCAGGCGAAGACCGGGACGTCGTCGGCGTACACCCCGAACTTGGCGGAGTGCGGGTCGGTGGGGTGCGCACCGCGTGGCCAGGGGTACTTGGTGGCGGCGTCCAGGGCGGCCCGGGTGAGGTTGAGTCCGACGCTGACCAGGTCTCCGGTGCGCGGGTCGCGGACGAAGCGCTTGGGTTCCAGGCGGGTCAGCAGGCGCAGCGACTGGGCGTTGCCCTCGAAGCCGCCGCAGTCGGAGGCGAAGTCATTGAGCGCCTGTTCGCCGTTGTGGCCGAACGGCGGGTGGCCCAGGTCGTGGGCGAGGCAGGCCGTCTCCACGAGGTCGGGGTCGCAGCCGAGGACCGCGCCCAGCTCGCGGCCGACCTGGGCGCACTCCAGGGAGTGGGTGAGCCGGGTGCGGGGGCTGGCGTCCCAGACGAGGGAGCGGGTGCCGGGCGTCACGACCTGGGTCTTCCCGGCGAGCCGGCGCAGGGCGGCGGAGTGCAGGACCCGGGCGCGGTCGCGCTGGAAGGCGGTGCGGCCGGGGCGCTTGTCCTCCTCGGTGTCGAAGCGCTCGGTGTCGGAGGAGCCGTAGGGGCTGCTCGGCCCCCGTCCGCTCGGTGCGCTTGGTGTGTTCGGTGCGCTCAGTCCGCTCTGTGTGCTCGGTGCGCTCGGTCCGCTCTGTGTGCTCTGTGTGCCGTGTGTCCGGTCTGCCCCGTGTGCGCCCTGTGTGCCGTCCATGGTTCCGACAGTAGCGACCGGGACGGACAACGTGGCGTGAGCGGGCCCGGGTGTCAGGCGGAAGCGAGCAGGCTCACCGCGTCGGCCGGGGTCGGGGCGCCCGCTGAGGCGGCCCGTGCCTGGTCGTAGCGGTGCAGTACGAGGCGGGCCAGCGTCGGGTGGGCGCCGAGCGGGGCGGCCGCCCGGTGCGGTACGGCGTCGGCGCAGGCGCTCGCGAAGCGGCCGGGGGCGGTGAAGTACGAGGCGACGAAGGTCCGGTGGCGGCCCCGGGCGGCCAGGGCGCGCAGGGCGGCCGGGACGGTGGGCGTGGCGGCGGAGGCGTACGCGGGGACGACGGGCACGCCGAGGCGTTCGGTGAGCGCGCGGGCGGTGTACCGGGTGTCCCGGGCGGAGTCGGGGTCGCGGGATCCGGCGGCGGCGAGGACCACGGCGGCGTGGCGGCCCCCCTGGTCGGCGGGGTCCCAGCCGGCCTCGACGAGCCGCCCGTACAGCGCCTCGACGAGCAGGGGGTGGGGGCCCAGCGGCGCGGCGATCCGGGTGCGTACGCCCGGGGCGGCGGCCGCCCCGGCGGGCAGGTCGTGCTTGACGTGGTGGCCGCGTCCCAGGAGCAGCGGTACGAGGACGGCGTCGGCGCCGCGCAGGCCGTCCAGGGTGTCCGGGAGCAGCGGCCGGTTCAGCTCGATGTGGCCGAGCCGGACGTCGAGGCCGGGGCGCAGGTCGCGCACCCGGTCCAGGAGGGCCAGCACGGTGCGCAGGGCCTCCGGGTCGCGGCTGCCGTGCGCCACGGCGACCAGGGACGGGGCAAGGGCTTCGCGCCGCTCCTCCGCGGGGCGGTCGGGCTGCCCGGTGCGGTGCGTGGGGCTGCGGGTTCCGTTCCGGGGGACGAGGCCGCGCTGGGCGCCGAGCCGGTCGGTGACGCGGGTGGGGAGGTGCGCGGCGCCGTCGGTCGGCGGGGGCGACCGGTGGGGCTGTTCGGGGGGCTGCTCCGTCATGGACCGATAGTGCCGGGCGAAGGTTGCCAGGTCGTTGCGCAAGGGTCACAGCCGTTTTCCGCCGCCTCACGGTGAGGGCGGGGGCGGTGTGCGTACGCGGGCTCGGTCCGCTCCCCCGCCCGTGTCGGACGCCACAGACCTGGGCGGCCGGCGAACCTTTGCGGCATCCCGGTCGTCAGGTGGGGTGGGGGCAGGTGGCGCGACGGCGCGACGGCGCGAACGGACGCGATCGGACAGAGGGACGACAGGGGGTTCTGGTGCGCGGAAAGAACGGTGGGAGCGGGGCGGCGAGGGAGAGACGGTCGGTGCGCGGGCGGTGGCCGCAGGGGCTCCGGCTGTCGGTACGGTCCACCCGGCGGCTGTCGGCGCGGCCCGTCGCCCCGCTGGTGCCGGAGCGGTTCGCCTTGCGGCTGCCCCGCACCCGGCGGGTGCAACGGCGGCTGGTGCAGGGGCTGGTGGCCGCCTGTGTGCTGGCCCTGGTGCCCGCGACCTGGATGCGGCTGGAGGCCGGCGACCGGGTGGGCACGACGGCCGAGGCTCCGGCGCGGGAGGTCGCCGTGGTGTTCGGCGCCGGGCTGTGGAAGGGCCGGCCGACCCCGTACCTCGCGCACCGGCTGGACGCGGCGGCCGAGCTGTACCGCACCGGGAAGGTGAAGGTCGTCCTGGTCACCGGGGACAACAGCCGCGTGGAGTACGACGAGCCGGACGCGATGCGTACGTATCTCACCGGGCTCGGGGTGCCGGACGAGCGGATCGTGAGCGACTACGCCGGGTTCGACTCCTGGGACTCCTGCGTCCGGGCCAAGAAGATCTTCGGGGTCGACCGGGCGGTGCTGGTGAGTCAGGGCTTCCACATCCACCGGGCGGTCGCCCTGTGCCGGTCGGCCGGGATCGACGCGTACGGCGTCGGGGTCGACGAGCCGCGGGACGCCACCTGGTACTACGGCGGCGCCCGGGAGCTGGCGGCCTCGGGCAAGGCCGCGCTGGACGCCCTGCTCCGGCCCGACCCGCGTTTCCTGGGGCCGGAGGAGCGGGGCGTGACGGAAGCGCTGGCGTCGGGGGCACGCTGAACGGGCCCGTCCGAAGCGCGGAACCGTCGCCCGGGACGAACCCGGGACGAACCCGGCACCAGCACCCCCCACCACCAGGGTTCCGTCCTCAATCGCCGGACGGGCTTGAACGGGTCCACCGCCCCCCGGGGATGAGGACGCCGCCGGTCCGCAGCGAGCGGGTGACGGCGGTCGCGGCGAGGTAGACCCAGGCCCGCACGGATCCCCCGGATCCCTCGGATCCCTCGGACGCCCCGGATTCCCCGGACGCCCCGGTCTCCCCGGCTCCCCCGGCCTCCAACGCCCCCCGCGCCGGCAGCTCGACCTCGCGGACGACGCGTTCGTACAGGTTGCGCGGGTGGCCGGGGCCGAGGAACTCCTCCAGGTGGTCCAGCAGCCCCAGCAGTTCCCCGTACACCCCGGGCGCGGCGACGAGCAGGGTGCCGTGGACGCGGCCGTGGCCCTCGATCGCGTACGGGTAGCCGGGGCCTTCGTAGAGGAGGGCACGGGGCAGCACGGCCGGCCGTTCCCCCGCCGTGCGGCCCCGGAGGAACAGGTCGTGGTTGGGTTCCCCCGGCAGCAGCGTCCCGTACACGAAGAAGGGCAGCTCGGCGGCGACGGGGCGGCCGGGGGCGGTCGTGGTCATGGCCGCCGTCACAGGGCTGCCGGGGGCGCCGTCTCCGCCGTCACCCAGCCGAGGTAGCGGGCACTGCCCCGGATCACCGGCAGGGCGATGATCTCCGGCGTCTCGTAGTCGTGCTCCCGCTGGAGGTGTTCCTCCAGTTCGTCATAGCGTTCCGCCGTCGTCTTGAAGAGCACCTGCCACTCCTCGGTCGTCTCGATGGCGTTCTGCCACCGGTAGACGGAGGTGACGGGTGCGGAGATCTGCGCGCAGGCCGCCAGCCTGGCCTCCACCGCCGACCGCGCCAGGGCGTGGGCCTTGTCCTCGCTGTCGGTCGTGGTCAGTACGGTCAGCCATGCCGGCGGCGCTGTCATCGTCGGTCTCCTCGGAGTACGGCGGGCTCTTCGCCCGTGGGCCTTCCCTGCGATTGTCGGCCCACGACGGGTCAGGCGCCGTACGGACGGAGGTTCCGGGCGTCGCGCAGGGCGGTGCCCCACCACACCAGCTGGTCCAGCAGGGTCTTGGCCGCCGCGTCGGCGGGCTCCGGGTCCAGATGGCGTCCCTGGTCGTCGAAGAGGGCGCCGGCGTTGTGGAAGGACACGGTGTCGCGGACGGTGACGGTGTGCAGTTCGGCGAAGACCTGCCGGAGCTGTTCGACGGCCCGCAGCCCGCCGGAGATGCCGCCGTAACTGACGAAGGCGACGGGCTTGGCCTGCCATTCCTCGCCGTACCAGTCGATGAGCGTTTTCAGCGGTGCGGGGAACGAGTGGTTGTACTCGGGGGTGAGGACGACGAAGGCGTCGGCTGCCGCGAGCCGGGCGGAGACCGCGCCGAGCCGCTCCGCCTCCTCGGGCCCGGCGCTGAAGGTGATCGTGGTCGGCAGGCCGGCCTCGGCGACGTCGACCAGGTCGGTCTCGATGCCGGGGTGGCTCGCCGCGCGGGCCAGGAACCAGTCGGCGACGACGGGACCGAAGCGGCCGTCGCGGTTGCTGCCGAGGATGACGGTCACTCGGAGGGGGGCGGGCTCGGTGACGGGCACGGTGGATGACGTGGGTGACGTGGATACGGCTGTGGTGTCCATGGCGTCGAGCTTTCTCCCTCAACCATGGTTGAGGTCAAGCGCGCCCGTCCGGGACCTGGCCTGTCCCGGTCCGGACGGCCCGCCTACGGTGGCCGCATGACGACGCACCGGCCGAACACGCCCCTCCCGTACATCGAGTTCGACGGCCGCCCGGCCACCGAGGAGGACCTGCGGATCCCCACCCTGTACGGCTACGGCCACTTCACCGCCATGCAGGTGCGGGACGGCCGGGTCCGCGGCCTCGGCCTGCATCTCGCCCGGCTGGACGCCGCGAACCGGGAGCTGTTCGGCCTGCCGGTGGACGGCGACCGGGTGCGGGAGCTGATCCGGCACGCCCTGGACGGGGCGGGGCTGCGGGACGCCTCGGTGCGGGTGCACGGCTATCTGCCGCCCGGCGCGACGCACACGACCCTGATGGTGACGGTCCGGGAGCCCGCCGCCGGGCCGGCCGGGGCGCGGAGCCTCATGTCGGTGCCGTACGCGCGCACGGCCCCGCACATCAAGCGGCCGGGCGAGTTCGGGCAGACGTACTACGGGATCCTGGCGGGGCGGGCGGGGTTCGACGAGGCGCTGCTGACCGCGCCGGGCGGGGTGGTGACCGAGGGGTCGATCACCAACGTCGGATTCTGGGACGGCAGTTCGGTGGTGTGGCCCGACGCCCCGGCGCTCGCCGGCATCACGATGTCTCTGCTGGAGCGGGGACTGGAGCGGGCCGGCCGGCCGTCGGCGCGCCGCCCGGTGACCCTGGAGGGCCCGGACGGGGTGGGCCGCTTCCCGGCCGCCTTCGTCTGCAACTCGCAGGGCATCGCTCCGGTGCGGCGGATCGACGGCACCGCGTTCGCGATCGACGAGGAGCTGATGAGGGAGTTGGGCACGGTGTACGACGGCGCCCCGGAGGACGCCGTGTGAGACACCCCGCACGGGAGGGTGGGGGC
This sequence comes from Streptomyces sp. NPDC026589, assembly GCF_040638385.1. Taxonomy (NCBI): domain Bacteria; kingdom Bacillati; phylum Actinomycetota; class Actinomycetes; order Kitasatosporales; family Streptomycetaceae; genus Streptomyces; species Streptomyces sp. NPDC026589. The sequence continues at coordinate 468,232 of NZ_JBEZYG010000003.1, read as the reverse complement.
GCCCGCCCCGGCCGTGCCGGACCATGGGGGCATGCAGATCCATATCGAGGCATCGGCCCTCCCCGGCCGCGACTGCGGACCGGACAGCGACTTTCCCGGGTACGCGAACATCCACGTCGGCGTCCAGCGCAAGGACCGGCCGGGCGAACTGCTCGACCCGCACCCCGGGGACGCCCCCTCCGCCTCGTGGGTGCTCGACTGCACGGCCACCGCGACGGCGGACGGGGTCGAGGTATCGGGGCCGTACGTCCAGAACCGGCTGGGCGGGCGGTTCGTCTATCTGTCGTGGGGCACGGTGGACGACGCCGGGGTCTTCACCATGTTCCGGCGCGCCAAGCTGATGTTCGACGACATCGCCCCGGACGTCCTCGAAGCCGCCGCGCGCTCCGGACACCTCACCGGGCAGCTCGGGCTGACCGACGCCAAGGGGCAGCCACTGTGCGCCCGGGTGCGCCCGCCCCAGATCATCTGGAGCGCCACGGACGGGACCTAAGAGCCGGGAGGGGCGGGCGGAGCCCGAGGAGCCTGGAGGGGGGCGCGGGGCGGAGCCCGAGGGGGCGGGTGCCGGGGGCGGGAGCGGGAGCGGCCAGGAACCGGGGGCCGGGGCGGGAGCGGCCGGAGGCGGATCCGACACCGCCCCCTCCGGTCCAGGGGGGGTGGACCGGAGGGGGCGGGTGCCGTGGGGGCGGGGAATCCGTCCCGTGGGGGGTGTCATGCGTGTGCCCGGGGCCCGCGAGGTCATACATGTGACCTGTGTCACACACCGTCGCCCGCCTCACCCGATCGGCACCCGGACCGGCAGCACGGACCGAACGGCCCAGCCGCACCGCCACGACCTGCGGTGATCCATTCCGGCAAGGGTGCCGCGCCGGTCCGTACGGGTGAAAGCTGACCCCGCGTCAGAAGGCGTGGCGGGCCCCGCCCCCGTTGGCTCGGGGACAGGACACACCCGCTCGCGCCGTTCTGCCCGGAGGATCCCCATGCGCAGTCCTGCCCGCCTCGTGACCGGCACCGTCGGTGCCGCGTTCACCGTCATCGCGTTCGGTCTCACCGCCGCCGCTCCGTCCGCGTACGCGGGCGACTTTGGCCGTCTGGAGATCACCCCGTCGACCGCGGCACCCGGTGCCACCGTCACCGTGAACACCACCGCCTGCGGCAAGAAGGGCTCGGGCATCGGCGACGCGAACTCCCTGGACGCCGGGGACTTCGAGATGCGCCCCGGCACCCACAAGGAGGTCGTGGTCGGCAAGTTCACCGTGCCGCACGACACCCGACCCGGCACCTACGAGATCATCGTCTCCTGCGACAACGGCAAGGACGCGGTCGGTGATCTGGAAGTGATCGGCGGCGGCAAGCACGAGAAGCCCATCCACGACCGCCCGTCCGGCCATGTGCGGACCGGGGTCGGCGGCAGCGTCGAACCGAACTCCACGCAGGTCGCTCTCGGCGTCGGCGTGATCGGCCTGGCCGCCGTGGGCGGGCTGTGGCTGCTGCGCCGCCGCACGGAGGGCGCCGAAGGAAGCTGAACCCCCGCTTCCCCCCTGACCGGGCGGGGCGCGTCCCCGAGCGCGCCCCGTCCGCCCCGGACCACCGACCGAGGACGACGCCGTGTCACCGAGCGCGCAGAAGGCCAAGGGCTGGCTGGTGGGCATCGCCGTGCTGTGCGGCATCTGGCTCGTCCAGAACGGCCCCGGCGGCCAGCTGATCCCGCCGCAGCCCTCCAGCGCCCAGGCCTTCGCCGCCGGGCCCCAGCTCCAGCCCGGCTCCCCGGTCGCCGAACCGATGAACCCCTCCGAGCCGGTCCGCATCCGCATCCCGAGCATCGAGGTGGACGCGCCGATGACGCGGCTGGGGCTGGCCGCCGACGGCAGCCTCGACGTACCGCCGGACGAGGACCGCAATCTCGCGGGCTGGTACGAGGGCGGCGCCCCGCCCGGCGCGCGGGGCACCGCGATCGTCGCGGGGCACGTGGACAACGCGGACGGCCCGTCCGTCTTCTACGCCCTGGGGGCCCTGACCAAGGGGACCGCGGTCGAGGTGGTCCGCGAGGACGGGCGCACGGCCGTGTTCTCGATCGACGCCATCGAGGTCTACGACAACGACGACTTCCCCGACCAGCGCGTCTACGGCGACTCGCCGCACGCGTCGCTCCGGCTGATCACCTGCGGCGGCGGCTTCTCGAAGGAGACCGGCTACCAGGGCAATGTGGTGGCGTACGCGCACCTCACCGAGGTGCGCTGAGAACCCCGGCCGTTCTCACGCGTTCCACTGGTCGAAGCCCAACTTGGCGACCAGCGAGAACACCACGGTCAGCAGCACCGCCCGGACGAAGCCGCTGCCCCGGCTCAGCGCCATCCGGGCCCCGATCATCCCGCCCGCCAGGTTGAAGACCGCCATCACGGCCGCGAGCTGCCACAGCACGGTGCCCTGGTACGCGAACATCGCCAGCGCCCCCGCGTTGGTGCACACGTTGACGATCTTCGCGGTGGCCGACGCGGTCAGCAGGTCCAGGTGGAGCACGGCGCTCAGGGCCAGCACCAGGAAGGTGCCGGTGCCCGGTCCGAACAGCCCGTCGTAGAAGCCGATGCCGCCGCCGACCAGCACGATCGCCGTGACGATCCGCCCCCGGGCGACCGGGCGGTCCGTGCCGTCGCCCGCCGCGGCAGTGCCGAAGGACGGACGCAGCAGCACGAAGGCCGCGACCCCCAGCAGCACGACCATGATCACCGGTCGGAGCACCTCGCTGCTGATCCCGGCGGCGAAGAACGCCCCGGTCATCGACCCGGCGAGCGCCATCAGCCCGACCCGCACCGCCAGCCCCACCCGTACCGGGGCTCGGCGCAGGAACGTCACCGCGGCGCCGGAGGTGCCCACGATCGCGACGGCCTTGTTGGTGCCGAGCACCTGGGCCGCCGGGACGTTCGGCAGGCCGAGCAGCAGCGCGGGCAGGAGCAGCAGTCCGCCGCCGCCCACCACCGCGTCGATCCACCCCGCGGCGGCCGCGGCGAGGCAGAGGAGCACCAGGGTGGTCAGGGTTATGTCAGGCACGACCCGACATTAGACGCCTGTCGCCGGGGCTCTTCGCCGAGGGCCTTCCGTTCGGATCCGGCCTGATCCGGCCCGATCCGATCCGGCCTGATCCGGCCCGATCCGGCACGATCCGGCCGAACGGAAGGCCCTCGGCCCCTCACAGGGCCCCGGCACCGTCGCTGAGCGCAAGGTTCCGCCCGGGAAACAGGCGGGATGCGGCCGGGTAACACCTCCCGCCCACGCTCGGGGCATGAGGACAACCGACGGAGGCCACTGAGATGCCGGAGCCCATCTTCGACCCGAGCGCCACCACCGCCGCCGCCCTGGAGACCACCCCGAACGCCCTGGCGCACAGCGCCGTTCCGACGATCGTGGTCGTCGGGCACGGCATGGTCGGTCAGCGGTTCCTGGAGGCACTCGCCGACCGCGGGCTGACCCCGGCGGCCGGCGCCGCCCGGGTCGTCGTGCTCTGCGAGGAGCCCCGGCCCGCCTACGACCGGGTGCGGCTCACCTCGTACTTCGACGGGCGGAGCCCCGAGGACCTCTCCCTGGTGGAGGCGGACTTCATGGACCGGCACGGCATCGAGCTGTACGTCGGCGACCCGGCGACGGGCGTCGACCGGGCGGGGCGGACGGTGACCGCGCGGTCCGGCGCGGTGTTCCCGTACGACACGCTGGTGCTGGCGACGGGCTCGTACCCCTTCGTGCCGCCGGTGCCGGGGAAGGACGCCCGGGGCTGCTTCGTGTACCGGACCATCGAGGACCTGCTCGCGATCGAGGAGTACGCGAAGGGCGCGGCCACCGGCGCGGTGGTGGGCGGGGGGCTGCTCGGTCTGGAGGCGGCCGGGGCGCTGAAGGGGCTCGGGCTGTCCACCCATGTGGTGGAGTTCGCGCCCCGGCTGATGCCGGTCCAGGTGGACGAGGGCGGGGGCGCGGCGCTGCTGCGCACGATTGTGGACATGGGCCTCGCCGTGCACACGGGGGTGGGTACGCGGGAGGTGCTGGCGGGCGCGGACGGTGCGGTGAGCGGGATGGCCCTCTCCGACGGCTCCTCGCTCGACGTCGATCTGGTGGTCTTCTCGGCGGGGGTGCGGCCCCGGGACCAGCTGGCCCGGGAGTGCGGTCTGGCCGTCGGGGAACGCGGCGGGATCGTCGTGGACGAGGAGTGCCGGACGTCGGACCCGGCGGTGTTCGCGATCGGCGAGTGCGCGCTGGCCGCCGACGGCCGGGTGTACGGGCTGGTGGCGCCGGGCTACGAGATGGCGCAGGCGGCGGCCGAGGTGATCGCGGGCGGCCGGTCCGCGTTCACGGGGGCGGACCTGTCGACGAAGCTGAAGCTGCTCGGCGTGGACGTGGCCTCGTTCGGCGACGCGCACGGGGCGGCCGACGGTGCGCTCGACGTCGTGTACTCCGACGCCCGGGCGGGGGTCTACAAGAAGCTGGTGATCGGGCGGGACGGGACGCTGCTGGGCGGGGTGCTGGTCGGGGACGCGGATCAGTACGGCACGCTGCGGCCGATGACGGGCACGGTGCTGCCGGTCGCCCCCGAGCAGCTGGTGCTGCCGGCCGGGGCGGGCGGCCCGGTGGCGCTCGGCCCCTCCGCGCTGCCGGACGAGGCGGTGATCTGCTCCTGCCACAACGTGACCAAGGGCGCGATCTGCGGGCACACCACGCTGCCCGAGGTGAAGAAGTGCACCAAGGCCGGTACGGGATGCGGCAGTTGCCTGAAGGTGATCGGTCAGCTGATGCCGCCGCCGGCGGACGCGGGGCTGTGCGGCTGCTTCCCGTACAGCCGCAGCGAGCTGTACGAGATCGTCCGCACCCTGGAGGTCATCTCCTTCGCCTCCTTGCTCGACTCGCACGGCCGCGAGGAGGCGCGGGGCGGGGACGGCTGCGAGGTCTGCAAGCCGACGGTCGGCTCGGTCATCGCCTCGCTCGCGCCGACCGTGGGCGCCAGCGGCTATGTACTGGACGGCGAGCAGGCGGCGCTCCAGGACACCAACGACCACTTTCTGGCCAACCTCCAGCGCAACGGGTCGTATTCGATCGTGCCGCGCATCCCCGGCGGTGAGATCACCCCGGAGAAGCTCATCGTCATCGGCGAGGTGGCCCGCGACTTCGGCCTCTACACGAAGATCACCGGCGGCCAGCGCATCGACCTCTTCGGCGCCCGGGTCGACCAGCTGCCGCTGATCTGGACGCGGCTGGTGGACGCGGGCTTCGAGTCCGGGCACGCGTACGGGAAGTCGCTGCGCACGGTGAAGTCCTGTGTGGGGCAGACCTGGTGCCGCTACGGCGTGCAGGACTCCGTGCGGATGGCGATCGACCTGGAGCTGCGCTACCGGGGCCTGCGCTCCCCGCACAAGCTGAAGTCGGCGGTCTCCGGGTGCGCCCGCGAGTGCGCGGAGGCCCGGGGCAAGGACTTCGGGATCATCGCCACCGCCCAGGGCTGGAATCTCTATGTCGGCGGCAACGGCGGGGCCACCCCGCGCCACGCCGACCTGCTGGCCCAGGACCTCTCCGACGCCGAACTGGTGCGGCTGATCGACCGTTTCCTGATGTTCTACATCCGTACCGCCGACCGTCTGGAGCGCACCTCGGCCTGGCTGGAGCGGATCGACGGCGGCCTGGAGCACGTCCGGGACGTGGTGGTCCACGACTCGCTGGGGCTCTGCGAGGAGTTGGAGCGGATGATGGCCGACCATGTCGCCGGCTACCGCGACGAGTGGGCCGAGACCATCAACGACCCGGACCGGCTGCGGCGCTTCGTCACCTTCGTCAACGCCCCCGACGCCCCCGACCCCTCGGTGAGGTTCGTTCCGGAGCGGGACCAGATCAAGCCGGATCTGGAGCTGCTCGCGGGGCCCGTGCTCGCCGTCCGCACCCTCGAAGGGACCGCCTCCTGATGACCACCGCGACGATCACGACAGCGCGGGACACCGGATGCGTCCGGCTCGCCCACGGGAAGGACTGGCTGACGGTCTGCGACCGGGCCCTGCTGGTCCCCGGGCGGGGAGTGGCGGTGCTGCTGCCGGACGGGGACCAGGCGGCCGTCTTCATGGACCGGGCCGGCCGGGTGTACGCGATCGGCAACCGGGACCCTTTCACCGGGGCGTACGTCCTCTCGCGCGGCCTGCTCGGCTCGGCGGGCGGGCGGGCGTTCGTGGCCTCGCCGCTGCTGAAGCAGCGCTTCGACCTGGCGACGGGCGCGTGTCTGGACGACGAGGGGGCGGCGGTGCCGGTCTTCCCCGTACGGGCGGACTGACCGACCGGCGCCGGGGACTGCCGGGTCGCGGGTCGCGGCCTGCGCAACTCCGCCGCCGACCGTTCACTCGCGCGTGACGCTCCGTCAACTCACGTCTCCTACAGTCCTGACGCGCGACCCGCCGGTCCGTCCGGGGCGGCGGGCCCACACTCATGCGTGGAGTGATCGTGGAACGTCGGACCTTCTTGCGCACCGCGGTGATCGGCAGCTCGGCGGCGGCCTTCGGCGGCACGCTGTGGCGGGGCGCCGCCTTCGCCGACCCGGCCCAGCCCGCCCCCGGCCCGTACGGCGCGCTCCAGGCGGCCAACGGCAACGGCATCCAGCTGCCCGCCGGCTTCACCAGCCGCATCGTCGCTCGTTCCGGGCAGACCGTGCCCGGCACCTCCTACCGCTGGCACAGCGCGCCCGACGGCGGGGCGACGTACGCCGACGGCTCGGGGTGGATCTACGTCTCCAACGCCGAGGTGTCCCCGAGCAGCGGGGGCGGGGCGAGCGCGGTGAGGTTCGACTCCTCGGGGACGGTGACGTCCGCGTACCGGATCCTGGCCAATACGAACAACAACTGCGCGGGCGGCGCCACCCCGTGGAAGACGTGGCTCTCCTGCGAGGAGGTCACCCGCGGGTATGTGTACGAGACCGACCCCTGGGGCGTGAACGCGGCGGTGCGGCGTCCGGCGATGGGCCGCTTCAAGCACGAGGCCGCCGCCGCCGACCCGGACCACGGGTACGTCTATCTCACCGAGGACGAGAGCGACGGCCGCTTCTACCGCTTCCGGCCCACGACCTGGGGGAACCTGTCGAGCGGCACCCTCCAGGTGCTGGTCGCGGGCACGGCCACCTCCGGACCGGTGACCTGGGCGAACGTGCCGGATCCGGCCGGCTCCTCCACCCAGACCCGGCACCAGGTGTCCGGGGCGAAGGTGTTCAACGGCGGCGAGGGCTGCTTCTACGCGGCGGGCACCTGCTGGTTCACCACCAAGGGCGACAACCGGGTGTGGGCGTACGAAGCGAACACGTCGTCGATCTCGCTCGCGTACGACGACTCGCTGGTGACGGGCGGCTCGGTCCCGCTGACCGGCGTGGACAACGTCACGCGGTCCGGGTCCGGGGACCTCTACATCGCGGAGGACGGCGGGAACATGGAGATCTGCCTGATCACGCCGGACGACACGGTGGCCCCGTTCCTCCGGATCACCGGCCAGTCCGGTTCGGAGATCACCGGGCCCGCGTTCTCGCCGGACGGCGGCCGGCTCTACTTCTCCTCGCAGCGCGGGACGAGCGGCAGCTCCTCCGGGGGCATCACGTACGAGGTGAAGGGGCCCTTCCGCAGCTGACGCGGGCTCCCCACGTGCGCCGGCGCCCGCCCCCCTGGCCCGGCGCACGTCCCGCGGCTCAGCCCTGGTCCCCGGCGGCGGCGGCCGGGTCCATCCAGATGACCTCCCAGATGTGGTGGTCGGGGTCCTGGAAGGAGCGGCCGTACATGAAGCCGAGGTCCTGCGTCTCGCCCGCCGGGGAGCCGCCGGAGGCCAGGGCGGCGTCCGCCAGCCGGTCGACCTCCTCGCGGCTGTCGCAGCTCAGGGCCAGGATGACCTCGGTGGTCTTCGAGGCGTCGGCGACATCCTTCTTGGTGAAGTCCTTGAAGCGCGGTTCCGTCATCAGCATGGCGAAGATGGTGTCGCTGATGACCAGACAGGCCGTCTTGTCGTCGCTGAACGCCGGGTTGAAGCCGTAGCCGAGCTTCTCGAAGAAGCCCTTGGTCGTCTCCAGGTCCTTCACCGGCAGGTTCACGAAGATCATCTGAGCCATGGTCGTTTCCTCTTCCTCTGTCCCGTGGGCGCCCGCGGTGGTCCGTCCGGCGCTTTCGATGGTTGGACGGCGGGGGCGCCCGGAACTCATCGGCGTACGACAGAAGATTTGCACGGCCCACTGACAACGGCCCAAGGACAACGGCCCAAGGACAACGGACAGCGGCCCACGGACAGCGGTCCCTCGGGCCCACCACGCCCCTGGCCCCCGTGCGTCCTTCCTAGGGCAGGGCGAGCGGGGCGCCGCCGCGCAGCAGGGAGCCCCCGAGCGGGGTCAGCGTGTGCAGGACCGAGCTGCCGTGGCGCAGCGTCAGGACCAGGCCCGCCTCGCGCAGCACGGAGGCGTGCTGGCTCGCGGAGGCCAGCGACACTCCGGCCCGGCGGGCGAGTTCGCTGGTGGTGCACCCGTTGCCGATGGAGGAGAGGACGGCCGAGCGGGTGTGTCCGACGAGCCGGCCGAGCCAGGGTCCCGGCTCGGCGAAGACCGGCGCTCCGGGGTTGGCCACCGGGTAGACGAGCACCGGCGGGAGCGACGGGTCGCGGTAGACCACGGGGGTGCCCCGGCAGAAGAAGGACGGCTGGAGCAGCAGCCCACGCCCGTCCAGGTGCAGATCGCGGTCGAACGGGTAGTCCGCCTCCAGCACGGGCGAACGCCACCGGATCATCGGCGGCAGCGCCGCCAGGAGCCCGTCCGCTCCGCCGTCCAGCAGGGCCCGGCCGCGGACGGCCCGGTCCGCCTCGACACTGGCCCGGATGTGCGGCCAGTAGGGCTCCACGGCCGCGTGGTGGTAGCTGCGGAGCGCCCCGATGAGCCGGGCGAGCGGCTCGGCACGGCCCTCCATGAGCGCGGCGGGCAGCGCCGCGCTCGCTCTGCCCACTCCGCAGTCCTGCTGACGCGGGCCGGCGGACAGGCCGGCCCGCTGCCGTATCCGCCCGGCGGCCAGCAGCTCCAGCTCGGCGTGGACGCGGTCGGCGGGAGTGTCGCGCAGCGCCTCCATTCCGACGTCGAGCCCGAAAGGCTCGGCGCCCTCCTGGGAGGGCGTCAGGAAATCCGGGAAATAGCCGCGGGGCGGGACGACCGCCGCCAGCAGCTGTGCTTCACCATTCAACCGCGCGCGGGATTCCGAACGCCATTTTCCGAACAGCGTCGAAGCACGCCGGTCCCTGATCCGGTGAAAACTGAGAATGGTTTCCCACAGCGCGTCCGGCCTCGTGGCCATCCGCACCCGCGAAAGGTCCAGCCTGGACACATGGATACGCAGCACTACTCCCCCACCTGTTGCATCCGCAATTGCCCCCACCGAAGGGTATGCGGACCGTCACAGGAGGTCACCACGGGGTTTCGGCCAGAAGTGAAAGGTCTCGCCCCGTCCCGCTCCACCCGAAAAGCTGTACGGCGTCGGGTACGCATCCGGTGCCCACCGGATGAGCACGTGAAGGCCGTGGGGGGCTTTGTGTGTTCGGCGGCGGTGGGCGACGGTGCGGCTCCGTACCCGACGGGGGTAAGCCGGGTGCGGTCCATGGGTGGGGATCCTTGGACCGCACCCCGGTCCCGGGCTCGTCACCCAAAATTTTCTTTGCGCATTAAACGACGCAATGTGCTCTGCGCCACATTCCCGGCGCGGCATTCGGTGCGCGCTTCTGACGACTTCCCCGTATCGCCGGTCATTTCCGCACACGCCACTTCCGTACCGCTGGCCACTTCCGTGCCGCCGGCCCCTTCCGGTCAGGCGGTCCCCTCCGGTCAGCTCAAGGCGGAGCGGCGGCACCCCCGCACAGGGTGCCGCCGCTCCTTCGGCTGGGCCTTCGAGGCCCTGGTCGGTGGGCAGGGCTGTTCGTGCAGCCCTGCCCATGAGGTCGGAGGCTGTTCGCGCAGCCCCGACCGGTGGGTCCGGGCCGTCCCTGCGGCCCCGACCCGGTGAGTCCGGGTCAGCGGCTGTCACTGCCCCGGGACTCGGCTGCGGCCCGGCCGGCCTCAAGACGGGCGACCGGGATCCGGAACGGTGAGCAGGACACGTAGTCCAGGCCCACCTCGTGGAAGAAGTGCACGGACTCGGGGTCGCCGCCGTGCTCGCCGCAGACGCCGAGCTTGAGGTCAGGGCGGGTGGCCCGGCCGGCCTCGACGGCGCTGCGGACCAGCGCGCCGACGCCGTCCTTGTCGATCGTCTCGAACGGGGAGACCCCGAAGATGCCCTTCTCCAGGTACGCGGTGAAGAACGAGGCCTCCACGTCGTCGCGGGAGAAGCCCCACACCGTCTGGGTCAGGTCGTTCGTGCCGAAGGAGAAGAACTGCGCGGCCTCGGCGATCTGGCCCGCCGTCAGCGCGGCGCGCGGCAACTCGATCATGGTGCCGATGGTCAGCTTGAGGTCGGTGCCGGTGGCCGCCTGGACCTCGGCGATGACCCGGTCGGCCTCCTCGCGGACGATCTCCAGCTCCTGGACCGTGCCGACGAGCGGAATCATGATCTCGGGGCGCGGGTCGCCCTTGGCGTTCTTGCGCTGGGCGGCGGCCTCCGCGATGGCCCGCACCTGCATCGCGAACAGACCGGGGATGACCAGGCCCAGGCGCACCCCGCGCAGCCCCAGCATCGGGTTCTGCTCGTGCAGCTTGTGCACCGCCTGGAGCAGGCGCAGGTCGTTCTCGTTGGCGTCCTTGCGGGACTCGGCGAGCGCGACGCGGACCGACAGTTCGGTGATGTCGGGAAGGAACTCGTGCAGCGGCGGGTCCAGCAGCCGGACGGTGACGGGCAGTCCGTCCATCGACTCGAACAGCTCGATGAAGTCGGCCTTCTGGAGCGGGAGAAGAGCGGCCAGCGCGCTCTCGCGCTCGTCGTCGGTGTCCGCGAGGATCAGCTTCTCGACCATCTCGCGGCGCTCGCCGAGGAACATGTGCTCGGTGCGGCACAGGCCGATGCCCTGGGCTCCGAAGCGGCGGGCCCGCAGCGCGTCCTCGGCGTTGTCGGCGTTGGCCCGCACGCGCAGCCGGCGCACCCGGTCCGCGTAGGCCATGATCCGGTGCACGGCGGCGACCAGTTCGTCGGCGTCGTCGGCCCCGGCGTGCATCCGGCCCTCGAAGTACTCGACGACCGGGGACGGTACGACGGGCACCTCGCCCAGGTAGACCTTGCCGGTGGAGCCGTCGATCGAGACGAGGTCGCCCTCCTCGATCACCCGGCCGCCGACGGTCATCCGGCGTCGCTTGGTGTCGACCTCCAGGTCCTCGGCGCCGCAGACACAGGTCTTGCCCATGCCGCGGGCCACGACCGCCGCGTGCGAGGTCTTGCCGCCGCGCGAGGTCAGGATGCCCTCGGCGGCGATCATGCCTTCGAGGTCGTCGGGGTTGGTCTCGCGGCGGATCAGGATGACCTTCTCGCCGGAGCGGGACCACTTGATCGCGGTGTACGAGTCGAAGACGGCCTTGCCGACCGCGGCGCCCGGGGACGCGGCGATGCCCCGGCCGAGCAGCTCGGTCTTCGCCTCGTCGTCGAAGCGCGGGAACATCAGCTGGGCGAGCTGGGCACCGTTGACCCGCTGGAGGGCCTCGGCCTCGTCGATCAGGCCCTGGTCCACGAGCTGGGTGGCGATCCGGAAGGCGGCGCCGGCGGTGCGCTTGCCGACCCGGGTCTGGAGCATCCAGAGCTGGCCGCGCTCGATGGTGAACTCGATGTCGCAGAGATCCTTGTAGTGGTTCTCCAGGGTCTCCATGATCTGCATGAGCTGGTCGTACGACTTCTTGTCGATCGACTCCAGGTCGGCGAGCGGCACCGTGTTGCGGATACCGGCGACGACGTCCTCGCCCTGCGCGTTCTGGAGGTAGTCGCCGTAGACGCCCTGGTGGCCGCTGGCCGGGTCGCGGGTGAAGGCGACGCCGGTGCCGGAGTCGGGGCCCAGGTTGCCGAAGACCATCGAGCAGACGTTGACGGCGGTGCCGAGGTCGCCGGGGATGCGCTCCTGGCGGCGGTAGAGCTTGGCCCGGTCGGTGTTCCACGAGTCGAAGACCGCGTTTATGGCCAGGTCCATCTGCTCGCGGGCGTCCTGCGGGAACGCGCGCCCGGCCTCGGACTCGACGATCTTCTTGAACTGCTTGACGAGCTTCTTGAGGTCGGCCGCGGCGAGGTCGGTGTCGACCGTGACCTTCTTCGCGTCCTTGGCCGCCTCCAGCGCCTCCTCGAAGAGGTCGCCGTCGACCCCGAGGACGGTCTTGCCGAACATCTGGATGAGCCGGCGGTAGGAGTCCCAGGCGAAGCGCTCGTCGCCGGACTGGGTGGCGAGACCGGCCACCGAGTCGTCGGAGAGGCCGATGTTCAGGACCGTGTCCATCATGCCCGGCATGGAGAACTTGGCGCCGGAGCGGACGGAGACCAGCAGCGGGTCGTCGGCCTGGCCGAGCCGCTTGCCCATGCGCTCCTCCAGCGCGTTGAGGTGCGCACTCACCTCGTCGCGCAGCGCGGTCGGCGCGTCGCCGCTGTCCAGGTAGACCTTGCAGGCCTCGGTGGTGATCGTGAAGCCCGGAGGGACGGGCAACCCGAGGTTGGTCATCTCGGCGAGGTTCGCACCCTTGCCGCCCAGAAGGTCCTTCAGATCCTTGTTGCCCTCGGTGAAGTCGTAGACGAACTTCTGGGGATCTTTGTTTTCCGACACGGGTCTCGACTCCTCGAGGACGCGGTGGCTGCCCTGACGGCGAGGAACATACCCAGATCGAAGGTGGATGGGTACGTCCACTTGGTCGTCATACGGCCGCAACCACCCGTCCGCCCGCAGATCGAAAGGCTCGCCCGGCCGAAGCACCTGACGCTCCGCCTTCACCTCCCGAAGGCAACATGGCCGAAACTTGACCATAGCTGCTCATTTGAGCGAGTGGCTCACCAGATGATTTCACTTCTCGAATCCACCAGGGTGGCACTGAGTGCCACGCCTTCCGGAAGTGCAGCCATGTTGAAATCGCTCATCTGAGCGCTACCCCGATCAAGGGTGGCGCGAATCACGCCCGTTTCGGACCCCGGATTTCAGGATCCGGACGCCCTGGGCCGTCACTGGGGAAACCGGGGCCGACCTCTTCCAGGCTACGGGCGAAGGTCCGCCCCCGCGCGGGAACCGTCGGCGGCGGGGGCCTCACCGGCACCGGAGCGGCCCCGAGCCCACGGCGTGCCGTACGGGCATCGCGGCATCGCGGCAAGCGCGAGAGGCCCGCCGCTCACGGAACGCGAAAGGCCTCCCCCGTACGGAACGAGGGAGGCCGCCTTCTCCGTACGGGATCAGCCGCCGGAGGTGTCCAGCTCCGCGTCGGCGCTGATGCCCGCGCAGTCGTACGGGTCCTTCAGCCAGCCGTCCGGCAGGACGACCCGGTTGTTGCCCGAGGTGCGGCCGCGCGGCCCGTCGGCGCCGTCCGGCCAGGGCTGGTCGAGGTCCAGCTCGTGCAGCTGGCCGCTCAGCTCCTCCAGCGAGGAGGTGACCGCCAGCTTCCTGCGCATCTCGGATCCGACCGCGAAGCCCTTGAGATACCAGGCCACGTGCTTACGGAAGTCGATCACGCCGCGGGTCTCGTCGCCGATCCACTCCCCCAGCAGCGTCGCGTGACGCACCATGGCATCCGCGACCTCGCGCAGGGCGGGCGCGTGCCGTTCCGGGCGCCCCTCCATGGCGTTCACCAGGTCGGCGAAGAGCCAGGGCCGGCCGAGGCACCCGCGTCCGACGACGACGCCGTCGCAGCCGGTCTCCCGCATCATCCGCAGGGCGTCGTCGGCGCACCAGATGTCGCCGTTGCCGAGGACGGGGATCTCCGGGACGTGCTCCTTGAGCCGGGCGATGGCGTCCCAGTCGGCGGTGCCGCCGTAGTGCTGGGCGGTGGTGCGCCCGTGCAGGGCGACGGCGGTGACGCCCTCCTCGACGGCGATGCGGCCGGCGTCGAGGAAGGTGAGGTGGTCGTCGTCGATGCCCTTGCGCATCTTGATGGTGACGGGGAGGTTCCCGGCGTTGGACACGGCTTCCTTGAGGATGGCCCGCAGCAGAGGCCGCTTGTACGGGAGCGCGGAGCCGCCGCCCTTGCGGGTGACCTTGGGGACGGGGCAGCCGAAGTTCAGGTCGATGTGGTCGGCCAGATCCTCGTCGACGATCATCCGGACCGCCTTGCCGACGGTGACCGGGTCCACTCCGTACAGCTGGATCGAGCGCGGGGTCTCGGTCGCGTCGAAGTGGATGAGCTGCATGGTCTTCTCGTTGCGCTCGACCAGCGCCCGCGTGGTGATCATCTCGCTGACGAACAGCCCCTTGCCGCCGGAGAACTCCCGGCACAGCGTCCGGAACGGGGCGTTGGTGATGCCGGCCATCGGAGCCAGCACGACCGGCGGCCGCACGGTGTGCGGGCCGATGCGGAGCTGCGGGAGGGCGGGGGCGAGCGTGGTCATGGCTCCATTGTCGCGTACGCCGAAGAGGTGACCGCGTCGGCGGGGTGAGTCCGTCGAGCGCCGGGCACACCAGGAGCCCGGCGTCGGGCGCACCAGGAGCCCGAGGCGGGGTCCGCCCCAGGCTCCTCGGCATCGCCCGGCCCGCTCACATACTGGCGAATATGAGGCCGAGGACCATTCCGCCGACCAGGCCGACGGCACTGACCACGATGGCGACCGTGGCGAGCCGCTCGTGCCGGACGGCCTTGGCGATGATGGCCATGACCAGTCCGCCCAGGGCGAAGACGATCGGCAGGAAGATCAGCCCGATCACGCCCAGGATGATCGCGATGATGCTGAAGACGTTGCCTTCGGCACCGCCGCGCGGCGCACCGTGATGCCCCTGCCCGGTCGGCTGGTCGCCGTACTGCGTAGCCATCTGTCGCTCCTTCGGGACGGTCGCGCCGGAATCCGGTCTCGAAGCGGACCGGCCTGTCGTTCGAGTGCCCCGAAGCCCCTTGTGTACACGGCTCTTTGCCTACGGCGTGCGGCAGTCCCCCGGTCAGAAGGCCACCGCGTCGCGGATCAGCGGGCAGGTCATGCAGTGCCCGCCGCCCCGGCCCCGGCCCAGCTCCGCCCCGACGATGGTGATGACCTCCACCCCGGCCCTGCGCAGCAGCGCGTTGGTCTGCGTGTTGCGGTCGTAGGTGAAGACCACGCCGGGCTCCAGCGCCACCGCGTTGTTGCCGCTGTCCCACTGCTGGCGCTCCGAGGCGTAGACGTCGCCGCCCGTCTCGATCACCCTCAGCTGGGGGAGGCCGAGGGCGCGGGCCACGACCTCGGTGAACGGGGTGCTGCCCTCGTCGGTGATCTCGATCCCGGGCGCCAGGTCGGACGGCCGCAACGAGAAGGCGTGGACGCCGTCCATGATGCGCGGGTACAGCGTGACGATGTCCCGGTCCGCGAAGGTGAACACCGTGTCGAGGTGCATCGCCGAGCGCAGCTTCGGCATCCCGGCGACGATCACGTGCTCGGCCGCCCCCTGTTCGAACAGGGCCGCCGCGACCTGCGTGATGGCCTGGCGGGAGGTCCGTTCGCTCATGCCCATGAGGACGACGCCGTTGCCGACGGGCATGACGTCCCCGCCCTCGAACGTGGCCTGGCCCCACTCCTTCTCGGGGTCGCCCCACCAGACGGTGGAGCCCCGGAAGTCGGGGTGGAAGGTGTAGATCGCCTTCATGAGCAGGGTCTCGTCGCGCCGGGCGGACCAGTAGAGCGGGTTCATCGTCACGCCGCCGTAGAGCCAGCAGGTGGTGTCACGGGTGTACAGGGTGTTGGGCAGCGGCGGCATCAGGTACTCCCGCGCCCCGGCCCCCTCGCGGGCGAGCGCCACGTACCCCGAGCGGAACGCGTCGGGGAGGTCGGCGGTGGCGAGCCCGCCGATCAGGTACTCCGCGAGCTGCCTCGGGGTCAGGGTCTCCAGGAAGGCACGGGTGTCGTCGATCAGGCCGAGGCCCACCTCGTTGGCGGTGATCTTCCGGTCCAGGAGCCACGCCCGGGCCTCGGGCAGAGCCACCGTGGCGGCGAGCAGATCATGCAGTTCGACGACCTCCACGCCGCGCCCGGTGAGCTGGGCGACGAAGTCGGCGTGGTCGCGCTGGGCGTTCTCCACCCACATCACGTCGTCGAAGAGCAGGTCGCCGGAGTTGGTCGGGGTCAGCCGCCGGTGGGCCAGTCCGGGGGCGCAGACCAGGACCTTGCGCAGACGTCCCACCTCGGAGTGGACGCCGAGGGCGGATGCGGGGGTGGTGCTGTTCACGGTGGGCCTTTCACTCGGTGACGGCGGTGACGGCGGTGACGGCGGTGACGGCAGAGGGGTGTGCGGGGCCGCGCGGCAACGGCAGGGAGGCAGGGAGGGTTCGGAGCGAAGACGAGCGGAGGACGCTCAGAGCTCGATCCAGCCCGCGGCCAGCGCCACGACCCCCGCGACGGCGCCGGCGACCGAGACGGCGCAGATGACGGCCTCGCCCGGGGAGAAGGGCCTGCGCCCCTGTTCCCTGCGGGACTTGACGAAGAGGAAGGTGGCCGGGGCGTAGAGGATGAAGGAGACGAGGACGAACTTCAGCCCCGCCGCGTACAGCAGGAACGCGGTGTAGAGCGTGGCCACCACGGCGACCACCAGCTCGCGGCGGGTACTGCGCCCCTCCACGTCCGACCGGCCGGGCCGCCAGGCGATCCGTACCGCGAAGGCGGCGGCCAGGAGGAAGGGGATCAGGCTGAGCGCGCTGGTCAGATCGAGGGCGAAGTTGAAGGCGTCGTCGGAGAACAGCGTCACGACCAGGACGACCTGGCTCAGGCACGTGGTCATGAGCAGCGCGGCCTCGGGCACGTCCGCCCCGGTCGACCGCCCCAGGAAGCGGGGCATGTCCTTGTCCTTCGCGGCGACGAACAGGACTTCGGCGGCCATCAGCGTCCAGGCGAGGTAGGCGCCGAGCACGGAGACGATGAGGCCCACGCTGACGAAGACCTTGCCCCAGGTGCCGACCGCCGACTCCAGCACCTCGGCCATCGAGGGCTGCCGCAGCTCCGCGATCTCGGCCATCGGCAGCAGTCCGTAACTGACGATCGTGACGGAGGCGAAGACGGCGAAGACGCTGAGGAATCCGAGGACGGTGGCCCGCCCCACGTCCTCGCGGCGCTTGGCGTGGCGCGAGTAGACGCTGGCCCCTTCGACGCCGAGGAAGACGAAGACCGTCGCGAGCATCGTGCCGCGGACCTGGTTGAAGAGGGAGCCCGCGTAGTCGGCGCCGCCGAAGTTGTCCGCGAAGACCGAGGCGTCGAAGTAGAACAGCGCCAGGATCACGAAGAAGAGGATGGGCACGATCTTGGCCACGGTGACGATCCGGTTGATCGCCGCGGCTTCCTTGACGCCCCGGCGGATCAGCAGGAAGAACCCCCACAGGCCCACCGAGGAGATCACCACCGCCATCACCGTGTCGCCGTCGCCCAGTGCCGGCGCCACCGCGCCGACCGTCGACATGATGAGCACCCAGTAGGTGACGTTGCCGACGCAGGCGCTGGCCCAGTAGCCGAAGGCGGAGAAGAAGCCGAGGTACTCGCCGAAGCCCGCTTTCGCGTACGCGTAGACCCCGGCGTCCAGGTCGGGCCGGCGGACGGCGAGCGTCTGGAAGACGAAGGCGAGCATCAGCATGCCGGTCCCGGCGACGGCCCAGGCGATCAGCGCCCCCGCGACGCCGGTCTCCTGCGCGAAGCGCCGTGGCAGCGAGAACACCCCGGCGCCCACCATCGAGCCGACGACCATCGCGGTGAGCGTGAGGAGCGTCAGCTTCACCGCCGGGCGCTCCGAGGCCCGAGGTTCGGCGTGCGTCATGGCGTTCCCCTGTCGATGCGGTCATCGGCCAACCAGGGAAAGCTAACAACTTTATGGAGCAAAACGGCCCATATCCTCACCGGCGGGATGGTGCGCCGAGCCCTGCTCGCGAGGCTGAACACCACGGGTGGACCCGGCCCGTCCCGGCGCACTTCCGACCGGACGCCCCGGTCGGAATCTCTCGCCGCCACCACAGGATTCCTCGATCGGGGCCATGAGAGAGGCCTCAGTGGGCAGAAGCAGTCTCAACTTTGGGAGGCTGTGATGACGTGTGACCGGATGGGACTGGCTGAGGTGCTGGCGGCGGCGGAGAGCGCGGCCCCGGTGGACTCGATCGACGTCGTGGCGCGCAATCTGCGCACGCGGTTCGGTGCGCGGTACGTGTCGTTCCTCTTCGTCGACGTGGTCGGCAGCCGTCTGCTGCGGGTCAACGACACGATCGGCGTCTCCCAGGAGCACCGGGCCGAGAGACGGGCCGAGAGGGTGCCCCTGGCGGGCAGCGGCATCTACGACAAGGTTCTGCGCGCCCAGAAGACGGTGCTGGCAGAGGAGGGCGGGCCGGGGCAGCGCGTGCTCGCGCCGGTCACCAACCGCGGTGACACCATCGGTGTGCTGGAGCTGTACCTCGACGTCGTGACCGAGAGCGTGCTGGAGCAGGTCGAGGAGGCCGCGCACGCGCTGGCGTACATCATCGTCACCGACCGCCGGTTCACCGACCTCTACCACTGGGGAAACCGCACCACGGCGGTCAGCCTGGCGGCGGAGATCCAGCGGCAGCTCCTCCCGTCGGCCCCCTCCTGCGAGGCTGCCGAATTCGCCCTGGCCGGGGCCCTGGTCCCGGCCTCCGACATCGCCGGGGACACCTACGACTACAGCCTCGACCACGACACCCTGCACCTGTCCGTCACCGACGCGATGGGCCATGACGTCGACGCTTCCCTCACCGCCACCCTGGTCGTGAACGCCTCCCGCGGCGCCCGCCGCGCCGGAGCGGGCCTCGCCGAACAGGCCGGCCACATGCATCAGGCCCTCCTCGACCACGGGCGCCACACCTATGCCACGGGCCAGTTGCTCCGCATCGCCCTGGACGGAAGCGGCGCCCACATGGTCAACGCCGGCCACCCCGGGCCGCTCCGTCTGCGCGAGGGCACGGTCGAGGAACTGGGCCTGATCGTCAACATGCCGTTCGGATTCACCCCTCAGGGCTCTTACGAGGTGCAGGAAATCGACCTGCGCCCCGGCGACCGTCTTGTGCTGTTCACCGACGGAATGCAGGAACGCGAAGCGGAGACGGTCGACCTGCCCGGCCTCCTGCTGCGGACCGCGGCCGAGCATCCGCGCGAGGTCGTCCGCACCCTGGTCGCCGCGGTGGCCGACGCCTATGGCGGCCGCCCGCCGAAGGACGACGCCACCGCCCTGTGTCTTGACTGGCACGGCCCTCGCGGCGGGATCCGCCGGTCGGACGCCTGAGTTCGAACGCTCCTCAGGCGAGGGGGGAGGCCCCCCAGGCCGCCTCGATCATCCGGAAGATCTCGTCCACCGCGGCCTGCGGATCGGCCGCCTCGCGGGCCAGCGCGTAGGCGTCGATCGCGAACCTCGCGATGGCCCGGCAGGCGGTCGACGTCTCCGGTACGCCGAGATCGGCGGCGATGGCTGCGGCGAGCGACTCCGCGTGGCGCAGCCGCATCGACTCCTCGTACTCCCGCAGGGGCGGCGACGACTCGATCATGTTACGGACCGGGGCGGCCCCGGGTGCCCCGCAGTGGCGCACCAGGGCGTGGATCTCGCGGCGCAGCGCGGGAATCAGCGGCTCGTCCGGCGTCCGGTCGGCGACCGCCCGGACGAGGCCCTGCTCGAAGCCCTGGTCCCGCTCGAAGACCAGCGCCTCTTTCGAGGCGAAGTGGGAGAAGAGCGTGGTCACGGCCACGTCCGCCTCGGCCGCCACGTCACGGATGCCCACGGCGTCGTACCCGCGTTCCAGGAAGAGCCGCAGAGCGGTGTCGGCGATCTTCTGGCGGGTCGCGGCCTTCTTGCGCTCGCGACGGCCGATGGGCTCGTTCATGCGCTGACACTAGCAAATACAAAAGCAAAACTGATACGAAAAACTAACGGTTAGTGTTATGTTCGGCGCATGGAGAACCGGAAGAGCATGAGGAGCATGAAAAAGGTGAGCTTCGCCGCGTTCGGCGGCCCGGACGTCCTGCACCTCGTGGACGCCGAGGAGCCCCACCCGGGCCCCGGCCGGATACGCGTCCGCGTCCACGCCGCCGGAGTGAACCCCGTCGACTGGCGCATCCGCGAGGGCCAGGTCCTGGGAGCCCATCCGGTCGAACTGCCGTCAGGGGTGGGCCTCGACGCCGCCGGAGTGGTGGACGAGGTGGGTGAGGGCGTCGAAGGGGTGGCGATCGGCGACCACGTGTTCGGCGAGGGCTCCGACACGTACGCCGAGTTCGCCGTGCTGTCGGCCTGGGCCCGGATGCCGGAGGGCCTGACCTTCGAGGAGGCGGCGGGCTATCCGTCCGTGGTGGAGACCGCGCTGCGCGTCCTGCGCGAGGTCGGGGTCCAGCCCGGCCAGACACTGCTGGTCAGCGGCGCGTCCGGCGGGGTCGGTTCGGCGGTGCTCCAGATCGCCCGCGACCGGGGCGTCACGGTCATCGGCACGGCGGGTGCCGCCAACCAGGAGTACCTGCGCGGCCTGGGCGCGCTCGCCACGACGTACGGCGAGGGCTGGGCCGAGCGGGTGCGCCTGCTCGGCCGCGTCGACGCCGCGCTCGACCTGGCCGGCTCGGGCGTGCTCGGCGAACTGGTCGAACTGACCGGTGACCCGGAGAAGGTGGTCACGATCGCGGACCTGGGGGCACCGGAGTTCGGCGTCCGGTTCTCCGGCGTGGCGGGGAGCGTGCCGGACGCGCTGGCCGAGGCGGCGGCGCTGATCTCACGCGGCCGGCTGCACATCCCGGTGGAGAAGTCCTACCCGCTCACCGAGGCCGCCGCCGCGCACATCGACAGCCGGGCCGGCCATACGCGGGGTCGCCGTGTGGTGATCATCTGACCGGGAGGCGCGTCACGGCCCCTAGGGTACGCCGCGCACAGTGACAGCCACCGGCACGGTGACAGGGGACGGACGTGCTCGACTACGACGACGAGGCCCGGCGCTACGACGCGTCCCGGGGTGGTGAACCGAGGGCGCGGGCCGCGGCGGACGCGGTGGAGCGGCTCCTGCCGCAAGGGCCTTGCACCGTCCTGGACATCGCGTGCGGGACGGGCATCGTGACGGAACGGCTGCGGCGCCCGGGGCGGACGGTGGTGGGCGCCGACCGTTCGCCCGGGATGCTGGGCCTGGCCGCGCGGCGGGTGCCGGGAGGAATCGTGCGGGGCGACGGCACACGGCTGCCCTTCGCGTCGGACACGGTGGACGCCGTCGTGATCATCTGGTTGCTGCATCTGCTGACGGACCCCGTGCCGGTCCTGACCGAGGCGGCCCGGGTGCTGCGGCCCGGCGGGGTGCTGATCACCACCGTCGACAAGAACGACGCGTACTTCACCGAGGACAGCGACATCGCCGAGGTCACGGCGGACCTGCGCCGCCAGTACGCACCCCAAGTGCCCGACGCATCCGCCCGGTTGTCCAGTTGGGCGGCGGAACAGGGCCTGGGGGCAGCGGGCCGGACCCGGTTCCCCGGCACGGGGCAGGGCCGCAGCCCTCGCGGGTGGCGCGAGGTGATCGAGGCGGGCCGCGTCTCCTGGTGCGCCCACGCGCCCCGGGACCAGGTGGCCGACGTGTGCCGGCGGCTCGCCGCGCTGCCGGACCAGGACGCGCCCCGCCCTGACCCGCTGTACCGCCTCATCGCCCTGAAGTCGTGACGTCACGGAGGCAGTTGGGAGCCACAGTGACCGAGGCCCCCGCACCGCCGGGTGACGGGGCGTGGGAGGATCGACCATGCCTGTGACCAACCCGTGGCTGGCCGGCCCCTCACCCGACAAGCGGCTCGATCGCGATCGGCTGGAAGAACGCATCCTCAACCTGCTGTCGACACAGAACATGTGCGTGCTCGCGACCGCGGGCCCGGAAGGACCCCTCGCGACGCCTGTGCGGTACTTCCCCCTCGACTTCGCGGTGATGTTCAGCACGGCGCCCGGTTCCCCGAAGATGAGGAACCTCGCCGCCGACCCCCGTGTGTCGGTGGGAATCTTCGCCCCGCTGGTCGGACAGGCCAGCAGCAGGGGGGCCCAGCTCTTCGGGCGGGCTCGCGTGGTGTCCGAGGACGACCCCGACTTCGCACACTACTGGCCGGCCTTCCGATGGCAGTCCGACCACGTCGAGCGGTCACGCTCTCTCGACGAACCCCAGTCGGGCCCTCTCGTCGTGATCGACGCGGAGCGGATCGTCTATACGGAGCACTGGCTGCGGCGCGAGGGCTTCGCACCGCGCCAGTTCTGGACCAGGCCGGACCGGTAGCCCGGCCAGTTCTGGACCCGGGCCGGACCGGCAGCCCGGCCAGTTCTGGACCCGGGCCGGACCGGCAGCCCGGCCAGTTCTGGACCCGGGCCGGACCGGCAGCCCGGCACCTGTGTCAGAAGACGGAGAGCCCGGTCAGCGTGGTGAAGCGGGCGAGGGCCGAGACGCCCGCCACCGAGTTGCCGCGCCGGTCGAGCCCCGGGCTCCATACGCACAGGGTGCACACCCCGGGCACGATGGCGATGATCCCCCCGCCGACGCCGCTCTTGCCCGGCAGTCCCACCCGATAGGCGAACTCTCCGGCCGCGTCGTACGTCCCGCAGGTGAGCATGACCGCGTTGACCTGCTTCGCCTGGCTGCGGGTGAGCAGCGCGGAGCCGTCGGCCCGAATCCCGTGCCGGGCCAGAAACCCCGCGGAGAGGGCCAGGTCCGCGCAGGACGCCTCGATCGAGCACTGGCGGAAGTAGGCGGCGAGCAGTTCGGGGACGGGGAGCGTGATGTTGCCGTAGGAGGCCATGAAGTGGGCCAGCGCGGCGTTGCGGTCGCCGAAGGCCGCCTCGGAGGCGGCGACCTCCGGTACGAAGTCGATGGCGGCGTTGCCGCTCTCCGAGCGCAGCAGCTCCCGCACCTGGCCCGCGGCGTCCCCGGTCAGCGCCTGGAGCCGGTCGGTCACCACCAGGGCCCCGGCGTTGATGAACGGGTTGCGGGGCACGCCGTTCTCGTACTCCAGCTGCACCAGGGAGTTGAACGGATTACCCGAAGGCTCCCGGCCGACTCCCCGCCATATCTGCTCGCCGTCCAGCGAGAGCGCCAGGGCCAGGGCGAACACCTTGGAGATGGACTGCGTCGAGAACGGCTGCTGCCAGTCGCCGACGCCGTAGACGGTTCCGTCCGGCTCCGCGACGGCCATGCCGAAGCGCCGGGGGTCGGCGCCGGCGAGCATCGGGATGTAGTCGGCGGGGGTGCCGTGGTCGGCGAGTGCGCCCATCTCCTCGGCGATGCGGCTGATGACGGAGCTGAAGCGGTACGCGTCGGCGCGCGGATCTGTACTGCTCGCCCGAGGGGCGGCGGAGGGGTGGGACACGGCGATTCCTGACGGAGAACGGAGAGAGGAGAGAGGAGGCCCGCCGGCGGAGCAGAAGCGGGCGGCGCCCCCCAGGGTCTCTCACCCGGGCGGCCAGGAATCGCCTCAGGTGGTGGTCACTGATCCGCGAGGAGGCCGGGCAGCCTGCGCATGTCGTCGAAGACGACGGTGCCGGGCCCTTCGAGGCGGTCCACGGGAGTCATTCCCCCGTCGTAGGCGAAGGCGCGCATGCCTGCGGCCCGGGCTGCCTGGAGACCGTACTGGCTGTCCTCGACCACGGCGCACGCCTCGGGCGCGACCCCCATCTGTCGCGCGGCGTGGAGGAACAGGTCCGGGGCCGGTTTGCCGTGCTCGACCTCGGTGGCGCTGAAGATGCGGCCTTCGAAGCGCGGGTAGAGATCGGTGATCCCCAGGGTGAAGCGCATCTTGTCGTGGCTCCCGCTGGATGCCACGCAGGTGGGGAGATGCGTGAGCGCGTCGAGGGCGTCGACGATGCCCTCGACGGGGGCGAGTTCAGCGGCGAGCGCATCGTGGTAGAGGTGCTTGAACTCTTCCTCCCAGTCGGCCGGCAGACTGCGCCCGAGGTGCTCCTCCATCTGCCGCGTCATCGACTGGCTGGAGCGGCCCATGAAGCGGTCGATGACCTCGGCTTCGGTGAGTTCCCATCCCAGCTCGGCCAGGACGAGTGCGTCGACGCGCACCGCGATGCGTTCGCTGTCGACCAGCACACCGTCGCAGTCGAATATGACGAGTTCGATCGGTTGGATCATGCCCGCAGGATAGACGGGCCGTCCTCGTCACGTGGCAGCAGAGCAGGCCGCCGTGTAAACGGCGGCGCCCTCACGGTGGCCCGGGTTCTTCACTGGTGCTCCGCTGCGAATGCCTGGGCGACGGCCAGGCTGTCCTCGTAGACATGGTGCCGGGTGACAAGGCCGTCCGCGACGGTGAGATGCAGAGCGAACCGCGCCCGGTAGGCACGCCCCGTGGACCTGGCGGTCTGACGGATCACGCCCAGCACGACCGCGTCGCTTCCGTCGACAAGGACGCGCTCGATCTCGGTCGCCACATGCTCCGGCACATGGTGCTCGGCCAGCTCGCGGTAGTGGGCGGCCGCGTCGGCCCGGGTGGACCGGTGGCGGATCCACGGCGTGGCAGGACGGCCGTGCTCGGTCTCCGGCCAGGAGAGCTTCCAATCGCCCTGCTCGGCATACATCTCGGCGATGCGCTCGGGGTTGCCCTCGCCGATTCTGCGCAGCAACTCCTCGATCACCGCGCGCGTGCTCGTAGACGTGGCTGTGGACATGACCGACCTCTCCGTCCGGTCCGCGCCCTGCGACGCGGAGAGACCGCCGACTCTGCCAGCGCGGGCACGCCAAGACGATTACCTCGGAAGTAGGGCGAGCGGATCATCCAGGTCCACTTGTTTGCGCGGCTTGAGGGCGGCGACGGCTTCGCAGGAAGCTCGCCGGGTCACCGTTCCGCTGCACCGTTCCGCTGCACGCCAACCTCGGCGGGCACACCGGCGTCCCGGCGTTCGAGCTGGACACCGGGGCCCGGTTCTTCGCGCGGCACCTGAACCGGCACGTGCCGTAGGCGGCTTCGTCCAGCGCTCACCCGCGACGGCGGCTCCGGCAGTGCGGGCGCCACCCCGGACGTCGATGACCCACGTCGTCCGGGGGGTCTCCCTACCCCGCCCGGTGCAGCGGGCCCGACCTCAGGCAGGCCCGCTGGCCGGATGGATCAGATCCTCTTGATCGCGGAGGCTGAGCATGTCGAACATGCTCAGCCGATCGGAGAACCAGTGTCCCGCTTGAAGTCCTCACGCCGTACGGTGGCACGCGCCGCCGCGGTCATCCTGGCCGGAGCCGCGTGCGCCGCCACGATGACCGGCAGCGCCGGAGCCATCGTCAACGGCAAGGATTCCACGCAGCGTTACCCGTCCATGGCGTCGATCCCCGTGACGGGTGCGGACGACCCGACGTTCAAGGGGGTCTGCGGGGGAACGTTGATCGACTCCCGATGGGTGCTCACGGCTGCCCACTGTGTGGACCCGAGGCTTGTCACCCTGGACGGCACGGTCAGGGTCGGCAGCGAGTGGAAGGACTCCGGAGGCACGGTCCGTTCCGTCGCGAGGACGGTATCCCACCCCGGCTACCGGAGCGGCGAGGGCGCCGGCCCCAACCACGACGACATCGCCCTGATCCGTCTGGACCGCCCGGTCGCGGAGAAGCCCGTCCGCATCGCCGACCGTCCGGGGCGGCCCGGCACCCCGACCCGGATCCTCGGCTTCGGCAGGACCGACGACGCACCCGACGCCCCGTGGGTCTTCCCCGACCGACTCCAGGAACTCGACACCCGCCGGGCCGCGGTGACCGACTGTGCACCGGGCTACGCGGACAGCACCCGCCTGTGCACCGTCAGCCGGATACCCAAGGCCATGGCGTGCAACGGCGACTCGGGCGGCCCGCAGCTCCAGCGGGACCGGAAGGGGCGGTGGGAGCTCATCGGCGTCACCTCCGGCCCCGGTGTGCCGGGCGTGCGTTGCAGCGATGGGCCGGGGCTCTACACCAGCGCACCCGCGTACGCGGGCTGGATCCGTGAGGCGATAGGCCGCCACGGCTGATTCGAGGCTCCGTCGTCATGGTCGCCGTCACCGTCCGCCCGCGAAGTAGACGGTGGCGGCGACGGCGAGCAGCAGGAAGGCGCCCGGGAAGGCGATGTTGTGGAAGACGCGGGCGCGGACGTGGGCCAGGACCGCGCCGACGAAGAACGCGATCAGGCCGACCCCCGCCGCCAGGCCCAGCCAGGGGACCCCGAACAGGCCGATGAGGAGGCCGACGGCGCCCGCGAGCTTGAGCGTCGCCAGATACGGCACCGCGGTCGGCGGGAGCCGGACCTCCGCGGAGTTCGCCAGGACGAAGGGCGCGCGCGCGAGGTCCGCGACCGCGATCAGCACGTTCACGACGACGCATCCCACCGTGGCGATGAACAGTACGGAACTCATGTGATCACCAGCTGTAGGCTCATGGCGTTCTCATCTCTCGGGAGGCGGACAGGAACGGTTTCCCAACCACCCGTCCTGACGTCCGTCCGCCCCGGAAGGTGACACCCATGCCGATCACGGTCGAAGAGTTCGAGACCGCACGACCGCGTCTCCTGTCCGTCGCCCACCGCATGCTGGGCTCGGCCCAGGACGCCCAGGACGCCGTCCAGACCGCGTGGGTACGGGCCGCCACCGCCCGCTCGTCATCGCAGGTCGAGAACCCGTCGGCCTGGCTCACGACCGTCACCGCCCGGGTCTGCCTGGACGAGCTCCGCGCCCGACGCCGACGCGCCGAAACGCCGCTGCTCGCGGACGCCGTCCCGGCGGCGGACCTGGCCGCGGACGAGGCGGTCCTCCGTGCCGAGGACGTCTCCCGGGCGCTGATGGTCCTGCTGGACCGGCTGACCCCGCCGCAGCGGGTCGCGTACGTCCTGCACGACCTGTTCTCCACCCCGTTCGACCGGATCGCGGAGGTGCTGGGCACGACCGTACCCAGCGCCAAGCAGCACGCCAGCCGAGCACGACGACGCCTCGCCCCGGCACGGCAGGACGCGGCGGAGACCGGCCGAACGGATCAGCGGATCGTGGACGCCTTCATGGCGGCAGCCCGGACCGGGGACACGCGCGGGATGATCCACCTGCTCGCGCCCGACAGCGTTCGCGACGCCGAGGCGGCGCTCCTGCCGCACGGCAGCCCCACCACAGTGATCGGCGCCTCCGACATCGCCGCCGAGACCGCGCGGTTCCGCGACCGCATCCGGGCGGCGTGCCGCCTCACCGTCAACGGCCGGCCGATGTACGTCATCGCCCCGGGCGGGCGCCCCTTCGCCACGATCGAGATCGACACGGCGGGCGGCCAGGTCACCCGCATCACCCTGAGGCCGGCACGGGCCGACGACCGTTTCGAGGCCTTGGAGCCGCTGACGACCCTCTGAACAGGCCTCCTGCCGATCGGTCGTGGTCGGCCTTGGTCAGACGGGCGCCACCGTGCCCGAGCGCGGCGACCGTACGGCTCGGGTACTTCTGACCCGCATCGATGCCTCGGCCTCAGCCCACAGGAGGAGGCCGAGGAACCGGGCTCAACGGAGGTACGTCCGCTGCCACTCGATCGATGTCATGGTGAGCGCGGCCTCGGCGAGGGCCTGGGCGGAAGGCGTTTTGAGCTTGGCGATGCTGCTGTCGATCCAGGGCTGGACGTTGGAGCAGCCCTGTTCGCGGTATTCGACGGCTTGGAGGAGGCATTCAAGCTTGTCGGCGTCGTGCGCGCAGACGACTTCGAGGGAGTCGCCGTTCTCGTACTCCTCCACGATCCGCTGGGCACCGGCCTTGACCGCCGGATGCGCGGCCGATACTTGGTCGGCGGTGACTTTCTCGTTCCCGGCGGCTTCGAGGTAGCGGCGGCCGATGTGCGGGATGTCGCCGACGCGAGTCTCCTGGGTGTCGTGCCACAGGCCGAGGAGAGCAGCCTTCGCCGGGTCTGCGCCCTCCATCATGGCGAGTACGGAGCCGATCAGCGCGACTCTGAAGCTGTGCTCCGCGATGGTCTCGGGGTCCTTCACCCCTGCGATCCACCACCCGGACCGCTTGGCGCGCTTGAGCATCCCCATTTCCAGCAGGAAGCCCGTAGTGCCCTTTGCCTGCTCCTGCTCTGTGTCCGCCATGAAGTGCGACCTCCGATATGTCATGTGCGGTTCTCGCGTAGAACGTAATGCACCGCGCTGAGTTCCCGCCTCGCTCTCAGAGAGATCCCCTCGTGGTCAAGGAGTTGGGCGGTCTGTGTGGCCAGACCATCCGCGAGAACCGGGTCTGCCAGGGGCAGCCACCGGTTGGTGGTCAGCAGGGCCCATAGCGAGTGGACGTAGAGGTCCATGTAGGCCGGAGCCTGTTGGAGGCCGACGGCCAATCCGCGAAGGAGCCGTACAGGCTCCCAGTTGGCCGGAACGTGTCGCATGAAGCCGTCGTCCGGCTGCGCCTCCCGGATCGAACCGAACCAGTAGGCCCAGTAGTTGAGGTTCGCGATCTCAGCGGAGTCGTCGCCCGCCAAACCCCTTTCAATGAAGGCCAGCAGAGGCTGATGGTCGCCAAGCCGCACCAGTGCGGCGGCAGTTGATCGGGCGGTGGCCCAGTGCGGAGTCCAGCCTCGCACGGAGATCAGGTCACGGTTGCGGTGCAGAGCATGCACCATCCACGATGTCGCCTCGGGGCCTTGGTCGTA
The DNA here is from genome assembly GCF_040638385.1 of Streptomyces sp. NPDC026589. Lineage (NCBI taxonomy): Bacteria > Bacillati > Actinomycetota > Actinomycetes > Kitasatosporales > Streptomycetaceae > Streptomyces > Streptomyces sp. NPDC026589. The sequence goes on along the minus strand of NZ_JBEZYG010000003.1, from coordinate 439,557 downwards.
GGAGCAGAGGTAGAGGCACTGGCGGTGGAGCAGTAGTCCGTCCTCTCCGGCGCGCAACGCGGATTCTGCGGTCTCACGAAGGTGCGCGAAGAACACGCTTCGGTCGGGCGCCGACAGGAGCGGGGCCTTGGCCACGGGGCCGCGACGTCTCGTAGCCGCTCTACGGGCCAGAGCGGGGGGAACGGTTCCGTTGAGAGCCCAGGCGATCATGTGGGCCGTGTCGCGGGTGTGCACCCAGGCCGCAAGGGGGTGACGAGAGTTGACCTCTGGATAGATCGTGGACGTGATGACGCGGTCTGCATCCATCGCCGGGTCGAGAAGGTGAAGTACATCGGGGTCTGCGCCCAACTCAAGTAATCGGCGCCGGATGTCGAGCAGGACACCGGCCTTGACATGGGCAATCGGTCGTCGTCCGGTCTCCCAGCCCTGCCAGGTGGCAAGATCAACCGCCATCGCTTCGGCCATACCGGCCTGCGTACGGATGCTCGTACTCTCCCGGGCCATGCGGAGTACGAACCCGGCGACCACGCCCGCGGTCGCGCGTCCGTGAGCGGCCCCCTTCGCGTTCATGCCGCACCCCCGATGTCCTCGGTCGCCCAAACCCGTACCTCCGGTCAGTCCTACTCCATCGTCGGTGACCGTAGCTTCTGATTCGACAACAACCACCCCTGTCAAGGAGGCCGGAATGGCTACCGCAATCGAGCACGGCGTGCGTCCCTGGGGAGCCGATCGGCTTGCCCCGTACCCGACCGCCACACATCGCCCCCACACGTCCGTCGCGCTCGACCCCGACACCCAACTGGGCATCTTCGCCGACCGCGTCGGCACGGTGGTCGAGATGGGCAAGCACGGCACCGCCAAGGGCACCGAGACAAGCACCATCACGAACTCGGACTCCGCCCCCGACCAGGGGCACGACCAGGACTCCGAGCAGGACTGACCGATGACCGACAACAGGCCGGTGCTGGTGGCCACCGAGGCGGACGACCTGACCGCCGACATGGTGATCAGCGAGCTGAATCGGCGCAACGTGCCGGTCACCAGGTTCAACCCCGCCGACATCGGGGTGGCCCTGACGGTCTCCGCTCGGTTCGGGAGCTGTTCGGTCCCTGCGACCGGGCAGCTCCGCACCCCGTCACGGACCGTGGAGCTGGCCGAGGTCCGGTCGGTGTACTGGCGCCGCCCCGTGTGGCCGGCCTTCGACCATCTCGGTGCGGACGACGCACGGTTCGCGGCGGCCCACACCCGCTACGGGCTCGGCGGGACCCTGTACGCCCTCGACGGACCGCTGTGGGTCAACCATCCCCTGCGCAATGCCGCCGCCGACTACAAGCCGGCCCAACTCGCGGTTGCCCAGCGCCTCGGGTTGACGGTGCCGCCGACGCTTGTCACGAACGACCCGGACGAGGCGAGGTCCTTCGTCGATAGCCACGATCAGGCGATTTTCAAGACGCTCCGGTGGACGCCCTACCAGCGAGGTGGTGTTCCCCTCACCGGGTGGGCCGACCCGGTCCTGGCAACAGAGATCGACGAGCGCGTGGCTGTGGCCCCGCATCTCTTCCAGGCCGTGGTGAACAAGGCGGCCGATCTTCGCGTGCTGGTCGTCGGCCGCCAGGTGTTCGCCGTACGGATCGAGTCCGGGATGCTGGACTGGCGCAAGGATTACTCGGCCTTGTCCTACCGAGTGGTGGACTTGCCCGACCGCGTGGAGAAGGCGCTCCTGACATACCTGGACCACTTCGAGCTGGCTTCGGGAAGTTTCGATTTCGCCGTCGACGAGACCGGTGGCCTCTGGTGGCTGGAGCTGAACCCGAACGGACAGTGGGGGTGGCTGGAGGAGTCCACCGGCCTCCCGATGTCCACCGCATTCGCTGAACTGCTGACGCAAGGAGTCGCCCCATGACCGACACCGCCCAGGAGCGGCGTGCCCTCGCCGGGCGCCTGATGCAGGCGGGCGTCCTCATCAGCTCCCCGTGGCGGGCGGCGGTGGAGGCCGTTCCCCGCGAGCTGTTCCTGAACCCCGGTGTGTTCCTGCCCGCAGATGGTGGCCGGTGGCAACCGGTGACCGCTGCCGGGAGCGACCCGGCAGCGTGGGTACGGATCGCCTACCGCGACGAGTCCCTGACCACCCAGCTCGACGGACACCTCACCGCCGACCAGGTCAGCAGCCCTGTGGCCGGCTCCCCGACTTCCTCGTCCACCACCCCGGTCACCGTTGTGGACATGCTGGAGAGGCTGGAGGTGGCGGACGGACATCAGGTCCTGGAGATCGGCACAGGAACCGGCTACTCCTCCGCCCTCATGTGCTTCCGCCTCGGAGAGGATTCCGTCACCACGGTCGAAGTGGACCCCGGCGTCTCGGCCCGGGCGGACGACGCCCTGGAAACGGCCGGATACTCGACCTGGACCGTCACGGGTGACGGGCTCCTCGGTCACCCTCGCCGCGCCCCGTACGACCGCGTCATCGCTACCTGCGCGGTGCGCCGCATCCCCTACGCCTGGATCAGGCAGACCAGACCGGGCGGCATCGTCCTCACCACGGTCGGCGGCTCCTGGCACTACGGCACCGGCCTGGCGAAGGTCACCGTCGCGGAGGACGGCACCGCCGAGGGCGCGATCATCGGCCGCAGCTCGTTCATGCAGGCCCGGTCCCAGGCGGAGGCACCCGTCGATGGCGACCTGTCGGCCCGCACTGCCTACGCCGACAGTCAGCGCGAGACCAAGGTGTCGCCGCTCCTGCTGGAGGACTGGATGCCCGCGTTCCTGGCTCAGCTCGCGGCTCCAGGGGCACGCTTCACCCGCGCGACATCGTCGCAGGGCAACCGGCTGCTGTACCTCTTCGACCCGGAGCGCGAGTCCTTCGCCTCGTTCACGGAGAACGACGGCACCTGGATGGTCCGCCAGGGCGGCCCCATCGCCCTGTGGGACACGATCGAGCAGGCCCTCACCGCCTGGCAGGACGCGGACCGCCCCGACATCACCGATGTACGGCTCCGCGTCACGAAGGAGGCCCACGTCTACTGGGTCGACGGCCACCCCACGCTCCGCTGGCGGCACGGCCTCGTCTGATCGGGTCGCGCTGGCAGGATGCCCCACCGTGCGCGGCGCGGTGGGGCATCCGGTTGCTCGGTTCGGCGTCAGACGGCGTCGAACGCCCCGCCCCGGGCTCCCGTGACGAATGCCGCGAAGGCGGCGACGGGAACGGCGATCACGGGACCGTCCACGACCTTGGAGTCACGGACCGGGACGATGCCGCCCGAGGCGGCGAAGTTGGCGGCGACCTCAACGCACTGACCACCGTTACTGCTGTACGAGGACTTCAACCATCGGGGGGATTCGGGCATCACAGGTGTCCCTTCGCCGCAGGAAGCACCACCATGCACGATGCGGCCGGGCGGGCACCAGAAGGACTTGGGGCAGTCACGCGTCGAAGTCGTACTCCAGGACGTAGGCGGCGGCATCGAGCACCATCTCGTTGACCTCCACCACACGCCCCTCCTCCGCGAAAGCGGTCCGGCAGATGAGCATGACGGGCGTCCCGGCCGGAAGCCTGAGCTTCGCGGCCTCCTCGGGCAGCGGCATGCGTGAGCGGACCTCCTCCCGGAAGTGGACTGGGCCATGGCCCAGTTCGGCGAGCCGAGCGTAGATCCCACCGGGCCCCGTGTCCGGCTCGGTGATGGCCGAGCCCTCGACCAGCGACGCCGGGAGGTACGACGTCGAGAGCAGCACCGGCTTCCCGTCCAGGACGAACCGGCGGTTCCTGATCCAGACCCTCGCACCCTCGAGACCGAGCACGCGCGCCGCGTTCTCGGAGGCAGCGCCCTCGCCAACTTCCACCTGGTCAACCACCAGGTCTCGATCACCGAGGTCTGTATCCCAGACAGAACGTCCAGATCCCCACTGATCTCGCACCAACCTCGGGATTCCACGACGCCTCAGCGGCTGGAACGCCCGCACGAAGACTCCAACGCCTTTACGGGCTTCCGTCAGGCCTTCGCTCTGAAGCACTCCCAAAGCCTGCCGAGCCGTCATGCGTGCAACGCCGTACTGAGACATGAGGTCGTTCTCACCGGGAAGGCGCGCCCCAGGCTCCAGCGCCCCTGACTGGATCTCTGCTTTCAAGGCTTTCGCGATCCGCTGGTACTTGGGCTCACGGCCAGTGGCATCGGTAGCCATCTACGGGTTCCTCTCCTCTCTAGGCAGCCTAGCCGCGTCAGGCACTCACGCGACATCCGGGAGGCCGCGCGAGTCGATTCACGCCCCTGACCTGTGCGTTGTTAGTCATTCGCGAGTCGACTCACGTGACCTGCCTCCTCTCGCGGAGCATGCGGGGTCGAATGACCCTCAATCGGAGAATTGACATCTCTAGAGATGTCTAGTTCTCTAGAGATGTCAATCGAAGTGGTCGCACCCAGGCGCCCTTGCCAGGCCGCGCGCTGCGACGACACGAGGAGCAATACATGTGCAGCGAGAATGTGCGCCTGAACGCCTCGGACCCCACCCCCGCCCTCGGAACCCTCCTGGTCGACACCAGCCGCGCCGACCGCGTGGGGGAGTTCCGAGGGGTCGCCGGCCCCTACTGGTCGCTGCGGCCCGTAGGGGGCGGCGCGGAGTGGGAGGTCGAGCCCCGCCATGTGCGGCCCGCAGTCCTGATAGAGCAGCTCCGCGCCCGTACCGCGCGCCTCAACGCCCGTAGCCGGGGTGAGGTCCTGTGAGCCCGCGCCCCCTTTCCCGGTTACGGGCCCGGCTCGCCCAACGCCGTCACCGGTACGCCCCGCCGCTCGCCGAGCTCGTACGCATCGAGTCGGACCCCGCCTACCGGGCTCTGTTCTGGGCAGAGTTGGACGTGGCCGTCCAGGAACGCTTCGCGAGCCGCGCCGCCGTCGTGGCCGACGTCGAGGCAGCGGCCGAACGGCTGCGGGAGCTGATCCGGCTCGGCGGACCCGGGCGGCCCGCGTGACGCGCGCGGCGGTCTACACGGTCGAGGTCACCCTGTCCGACGGGCAGCGGTTCGCCTCGCTCGGCGGGGTCGTCGTACGGAACCGGCGGCTCGCGCTTGTCTGGCTCCGGCGGCAGGCGCTGCGCCTGGCCAACGGCCACGGGCTCGCCCTCGCTCCCGAATCCGTACGACTGCCGACCGGCGACGTGAGCCCGGTCCGCTTCCACGGCTCCGACGCACCCGAGGAGTTGCGTCGCTGGGCCGCCGGCAGTGCGCATCAGGACCACGCCATACGGGCCCTGGAGGCCGGGTTCCCCGCACTGTTCACCGTGCTCGACCCCGCCGTCGGGCTGAGCCTGACGCTCGCCGGGTGGCGAGGCCGCCCGGCCGACCGGTAGTCCCGCCGCCCGAAACGGAGTTGAACGCCGTGCTCCAGTGCACCGCCGTCACCCTTCTCCCTCCCGAAGCCGTACTGCGGCTCCTCACCCCCGGGGTGGAGGAGCCGGACGGTCCGGAGCCGTACGTCCTGTGCGAACTCGGCGAGCACGACGCCCCGCGGGCCGAACACGCCGCCTACCTCCGGCCGGGCCGGACGCCCGACTCTCCGGCCCAGTGGTTCTTCTGGACCGGCGACGGGCCCGAGCGCAGCCACCGGACGGACCGCGCGCCCTGGTGCCCCGCCCGCCTCCGCCGGCTCGACACGGACGTCGTGCGGCAGTGCTCCTTCTTCGACCACCACACCGCGCCCCACTCCTGGGACGTGGACGATCCGCTCGGCGACCTGCTCGCGGAGCGGCTCGTGCCAGGCGACTCACCCGAAGGTGACCCGTACCCATGAACCAGTGCACCGCCGTCGCGTTACTGCCGCCCCCGGAGCACGTGGTCGCCCTGTCGGTCCCCGGGCACCGCCCAGAAGCCGGACACGTGCTCTGCGAGCTGAGTGAGGAACACGACGACGACCACGCGGCAATGCTGTGGGACGAGGGCGGACGGCCAGGAAGCGCCGTCTGGGTCCGGTGGAACGCGGAGCGTGCGCGCCTGGCTCCGCTCCTCTGGTGTCCCGCCCTGCGCCCCCACGACGTGGACGAGGCATGCGGGCTGTTCGTCGGCCACCCGGCAGGCCACGGCTGGGAGGTCTCCGACCCCACCGACGAGGCCGTCGCACGGGACCTCGCGAAACGGCACCCTCACCTGTTCCCCCGGTCATGAGGACGTCGATGACCGGGGCGGTTACGCCTCGGTATTCGTCATCAGCTGCACGAGGGTGGAGAAGCTGTCCGCGGCGTGGTCGGCGTCCATGCCGCGCCGGAAGAGGTCGGCGACCGCGGCCGGAAGGGCGGTGTCGACGCCCGCGTCGGCGTTGGTGTGCAGGACGTGTTCGACGCTGGCCATCCCCATGGCCAGGCGGTCCACATCGCCCATGTGCAGGCCGGCGTCGATGCGTTCGGAGTAGAAGGAGAAGAACCCCGGCAGCGAGTTCGCGGTCTCCACGGCGTGCGGCAGGATGTCCGCCGAAGTCAGGCCGTTGGCGTTGGCGAGGGCGATGGCCTGCCAGTAGCTCAGCATGGACGTCCAGAACATGACCATGCCGATCTGGTACATGAGCGCGGCAAGCCCGGGGTCCTCTCCCCGGTGATCGGTCCGCCCCGTGATGACTTCGAGCGCGGGCCTGTGCTGCTCGAAGACCTGACGCGGGCCGCTGTAGAACGTCGAGGACTCGGCCTGCCCGATCCCGGAGGGCGGCACGGTCACGCCGCCGGTCAGCTGGACAGCGCCCCGCTCGGATGCCCAACGGGCCGCGGTCCGGGCCTTCTCCGGTGTGTCCGAGCTGAGGTTCACCAGGGTCCGTCCGGCCAGTGCGGCCGAGGCGGGCTCCAGCGTGGCGTACATGGCGTCGTAGTCCGTGAGGCTGAGGATCACCAGCTCGTTGGAGGCGAGGGCCTCCTTCACGTTCGGCGCGAGCACCGCCCCACGGGCGACCAGGGCGTCCGCGCGCGACGCGGTGCGGTTCCAGACGGTGACGTCGTATCCGCGGTCGAGAAAGGCGGCGACCATGGCCTGCCCCATGGGGCCGAGGCCGATGACGGTGACCGACTGCTTGGTGCTGCTCATGATGAGATCTCCACCCCTTACTAAAACGAGCGCTCTATTTAGTGCGCAGCGAGAAGGTAGCACGTTCTAAAACGAACGCTCTACTCAATAGATCGCCACGGTGGGGCTGCACGCAGATCAGCGGATCAGCGGCTTCGCGGGTTCTTCCTCCCGCTTCGCACGCTCTTCGGTACGCGCGTGGGCCCGGATCACGGATGATCCGGGCCCACGGTCGTACGGGACGTGCTCAGCCGGCGCTCAGGTAGCGCTCGGCCGTCAGCTCTGTGCGGGCGACGCGCCCTGCTCGCCGGGCTCGGCGGCGGTGGTGGCCGCCTGGGCCTCGGCGCGCTCGCGCATCTTGCGCACCAGCTCCTGCTTCTTGTCCTCGGCGGTCTTGCGGTCGGCGCCTCGCGCGGAACCCGCGCCCTGCTGTTCGGCGCGGGACAGCTTCTTGCGCTGTCCGCCGACGCCGAGGAGGTTGTTGCGGCTCTTGGCCACGGCGTTCTCCCATTCGTGAAGGTGAGGTCGGAGTAATCGGACGATCGAGATCGATCCGGTGGGCGACGGGTGCTGCGACCCGTCGCGCTCTCACTCGTAGATCTGGAAGAACGAAGACATGCCGAAACCGTACCCCGCCCCACGAACACCCCGCACCAGGTTTTCCGGCCGCCCGGGGCCGTTCCCTGATCCGACCCGACCCGACCCGAACGGGCGGCCCAGGTCTCAGGCCGTGGGGTCGACCGTCGCCTGATGGGCCTCGGCCAGGTGCTCCTCGGCTTTCAGCCAGGGCAGGAACTGCGCCGGGCGTTGCCACGCGCAGGTGGAGCACGTCAGCTGGCGCGTCACGCTCGACTTCCTCACCCGCACGACGTGTTCACGGCCGTGCTGGTCCCATCTGCTGACCTTGCTGGTGGTGTTGGACGGCATCGCGTACCTCCCGGAACGGCGGCGGGGGCTCCGGTGGACTCTACGACGAAGCCCCCGGTTCCGTACCCGGAACCGGGGGCCTCACGCCCATGTGCGGGTGTCAGCAGCCGAGCAGGCGCGAGCCGAGGTACGCCTGGATCTGGTCCAGGGAGACGCGCTCCTGCTTCATGGTGTCGCGCTCGCGCACGGTCACCGCGTTGTCGTCGAGGGTGTCGAAGTCGACGGTGACGCAGAACGGGGTGCCGATCTCGTCCTGACGGCGGTAGCGGCGGCCGATGGCGCCGGCGTCGTCGAACTCGATGTTCCAGTTCTTGCGCAGGTCGGCGGCCAGGCCCTTGGCCTTCGGCGAGAGCTGCGGGTTGCGGGAGAGCGGCAGGACCGCGGCCTTGACCGGGGCCAGGCGGTGGTCGAGGCGCATGACGGTGCGCTTCTCCATGACGCCCTTGGCGTTGGGGGCCTCGTCCTCGACGTAGGCGTCCAGGAGGAACGCCAGCATCGCGCGGCCGACACCGGCCGCGGGCTCGATGACGTACGGCGTCCAGCGCTCGTTGGCCTCCTGGTCGTAGTACTGGAGGTCGGTGCCCGACGCCTCGGAGTGCGCCTTGAGGTCGTAGTCGGTGCGGTTGGCCACACCCTCCAGCTCGCCCCATTCGCTGCCGCCGAAGCGGAAGCGGTACTCGATGTCGGCGGTGCGCTTCGAGTAGTGGGAGAGCTTCTCCTTCGGGTGCTCGAACCAGCGCATGTTCTCCTCGCGCATGCCGAGGTCCGTGTACCAGTTCCAGCGCTGGTCCATCCAGTACTGCTGCCACTCCTCGTCCTCGCCCGGCTTGACGAAGAACTCCATCTCCATCTGCTCGAACTCGCGGGTCCGGAAGATGAAGTTGCCCGGAGTGATCTCGTTCCGGAAGGACTTGCCCATCTGCGCGATGCCGAACGGCGGCTTCTTGCGCGAGGTCTGCTGCACCTGGCCGAAGTTGGTGAAGATGCCCTGGGCGGTCTCGGGGCGCAGGTAGGCGACCGAGCCGGAGTCCTGGGTCGGGCCGAGGTGGGTGGAGAGCAGGCCCGAGAACTGCTTGGGCTCGGTGAAGGTGCCCTTGTTGCCGCAGTTGGGGCAGTTGAGGTCGGCGAGGCCGTTGACCGGCGGCTTGCCGTGCTTCTCCTCGTACGCCTCCTCCAGGTGGTCGGCGCGGTAGCGCTTGTGACAGGAGGTGCACTCGGTGAGCGGGTCCGAGAAGGTGGCGACGTGGCCCGAGGCGACCCAGACGTCCGGGGCCAGGATGACCGACGAGTCGAGACCGACCACATCCTCGCGCGCGGTGACCATGTAGCGCCACCACTGACGCTTCAGGTTCTCCTTCATCTCGACGCCCAGCGGCCCGTAGTCCCAGGCGGCTCGCTGACCACCGTAGATCTCACTGCAGGGGTAGACGAAGCCACGGCGCTTGCTCAGGCTGACGATGGTGTCGATCTTGTCGGCGGCCACGGTGCTCTCTTCATTACGACGGTGACGAACGGCGAATGCCTCAGATTACCGGCGGGCGCACCCCTGGGATCAAATCGGTGGGACGCGAAGGATCTTCCCGGTGATCTTCTCGGTGCCCCTATGTGACCTTCCGGGCATCTCATCAGCCTTGTTGACAATCGTTTCCACTTTAGTTGAAAATGACTGTCATGAACGTACGCCGCCTCATACCCACCACCGCCGCCGCCGGAGCAGTCGCCCTCGGCCTGACCGCCCTCTCGGCCTGCTCCACCTCCGACGCAGCGGACGGGGGCAACGGCGACAAGCTGAAGGTGACGGCGTCGTTCTACCCGATGCAGTTCCTGGCCGAGAAGATCGGCGGCGAGCACGTCGCGGTCACCAGCCTCACCAAGCCGGGCGTCGAGCCGCACGACCTGGAGCTCAACCCCCGCCAGATCGGCTCCATCAGCGAGTCCGACTACGTGCTGTACCTCAAGGGCATCCAGCCCGCCGTGGACGACGCGATCAAGCAGTCCGGTGTGAAGAACACCGTCGACGCCGCGACCCTCACCACCCTGGAGAACCACGGCTCCGAGGTCAGCGGCCACGACCACGGTCACGAAGGCGAAGAGAAGCACGCCGACGAGCACGCCGACGAACACGCGGACGAGCACGGCCACGAGGAAGAGGCCCCCGAGGAGCACTCCGAGGGCGACGGCCACAACCACGGCGAGGAGGGCGGCGCCGACCCGCACATCTGGCTGGACCCGGTGAAGTACGCCGAGGTCGCCAAGGGCGTCGGCAAGTCGCTGGAGAAGGCCGACCCCGACCACGCCGCCGACTACAAGAAGAACACCGACGCCCTCGTCGCCGAGCTGGGCGAGCTGAACACGGCGTACGAGACCGGGCTGAAGAACACCTCCACCAAGACGTTCATCACCACCCACTCCGCCTTCGGCTACCTCGCCGAGCGCTACGGGCTCACCCAGCAGGGCATCGCGGGCATCGACCCCGAGGCCGAGCCGAGCCCCGCCCGGATCCAGGAGATCCACACCATCGCGGAGAAGGAGAAGGCCACCACGGTCTTCTTCGAGACGCTCGCCAGCGACAGGACCGCCAAGACCCTCGCGAAGGACACCGGCCTCAGGACCGGCGTCCTGGACCCGCTGGAGGGAATCACGGACAAGTCCCAGGGCGCTGACTACATCGAGGTCATGGAGTCCAACCTCTCCGCGCTGCAGAAGGCACTCGGCGCGAAGTGACCCGCACCACCCGTACAGCCATCGGATCGGAGGCGCTCATGCCGGAGCGTGAGAGCACCACCCGCGAGCCCGTGGCCACCGGCCACGCGCAGCCCGTGATCGCCCTGCGCGGCGCCACGGCCACCCTCGGCGCACGCCCCGTGCTGCGCGGGGTGGACCTGACCGTGCACCGCGGCGAGGTCGTCGCGCTGCTGGGCGCCAACGGCTCCGGCAAGTCCACCGCCGTACGGTCCGCCATCGGGCAGGTCCCGCTGACCGGCGGCACCGTCGAGCTGTTCGGCACCGAGCTGCGCCGCTTCCGCCGGTGGGGCCGGATCGGCTACGTCCCGCAGCGCACCACGGCCGCGGGCGGCGTGCCCGCCACGATCCGCGAGGTCGTCGCCTCCGGCCGGCTGTCCCGTACGGGGCTGCGGTGGCCGGGGAAGGCCGACCGGGCGGCCGTGGACCGGGCCATCGCGCTGGTGGGCCTCGCCGACCGCGCCAAGGACTCCGTGAGCGCGCTCTCCGGGGGCCAGCACCAGCGGGTCCTGATCGCCCGCGCCCTGGCCGCCGAGCCGGAGCTGCTGATCATGGACGAGCCGATGGCCGGGGTGGACCTGGCCAGCCAGGAGATCCTCGCCTCGACCCTGCGCGAGCAGGTGGCGGTGGGCACCTCCGTGCTGCTCGTGCTGCACGAGCTGGGCCCGCTGGAGCCCCTGATCGACCGGGCCGTCGTCCTGCGCGACGGCTGCGTGACCCACGACGGGCCGCCGCCCGAGGCGCTCGGCCAGCACGCGCTGCCCGGCCACGACCACGTACACCCCCACGCGGCCGCCGAGCCCGTCCGGACGGGACTGCTGACCTGATGCTCTTCGAATTCCTGAACCCTCCCTTCATGCAGCGGGCGCTCATCGCGGCCGTCCTGGTCGGCATCACCGCGCCCGCCATCGGCATCTACCTGGTGCAGCGCCGGCAGGCCCTGATGGGCGACGGCATCGGGCACATCGCGATGACCGGCGTCGGCCTCGGCTTCCTGCTCTCCACCAGCCCCGTCTGGATGGCCACCGCCGTCGCCGTGGCCGGCGCGGTCGTGATGGAGCTGATCCGCTGGTACGGACACACGCGCGGCGACCTCGCCCTGGCGATGCTGTTCTACGGCGGCATGGCGGGCGGCGTCATGCTGATCAACCTGTCCGACACGGGCTCCAACGCCAACCTGACCTCGTACCTCTTCGGCTCGCTGGCCACCGTCTCCGAGTCGGACGTCATCGCGATCTGCGTACTGGCCGCCTTCGTGGTGCTGGTCACGGTGGGGCTGCGGCGGCAGTTGTTCGCCGTCAGCCAGGACGAGGAGTTCGCCCGGGTGTCCGGGCTGCCGGTGCGGGTGCTGAACCTGCTGATCGCGGTGACCGCCGCCGTGACCGTGACCGTCGCGATGCGGGTCGTCGGCCTGCTGCTGGTCAGCGCGCTGATGGTGGTGCCCGTGGCGGCGGCGCAGCAGATCACCAAGTCCTTCAAGGTCACCTTCGTGCTGGCCGTGGTGATCGGCACGGCCGTGACCCTCACCGGCACCGTGACCTCGTACTACCAGGACGTTCCGCCCGGCGCGACGATCGTGCTGCTGGCCATCGCGGTGTTCGTGGCGCTGACCGCGCTCGCCGCACCGCTCGCGAGACGCCGGGCCCGGGCGAGCGAGGCGAAGGGCGCCGAGTGCACCCTTGAGGTACCGGGGGCCCGCCGGGACAGGGACGACGTACGGGTGTGACAGCGGTGCGTGTGACAGCGGCGCGTGTGACCGAGTCGCACCGTACGTGTTCGCCGGCGGCGCCCGGCCGGGCTGGCACAATGGCCCGACACATGTACGGGCGACACGAGGAGGCAGCTGTGGCCACGGCGCCGATCAGTGGCACGAACGCAGCGCCGGTACGCGGCCGGTCCACCCGGCAGCGGGCGGCGGTGGCGGCGGCGCTCGACGAGGTCGACGAGTTCCGCAGCGCCCAGGAGCTGCACGACGTCCTCAAGCACCGCGGCGACTCCGTGGGCCTGACGACGGTCTACCGGACCTTGCAGTCCCTCGCCGACGCGGGTGAGGTCGACGTCCTGCGCACCGCCGAGGGCGAGTCCGTCTACCGGCGGTGCTCGACCGGCGACCATCACCACCACCTGGTCTGCCGGCTCTGCGGCAAGGCGGTGGAGGTCGAGGGCCCGGCCGTCGAGCAGTGGGCCGAGATGATCGCCGCCCAGCACGGCTATGTGAACGTCGCCCACACCGTCGAGGTGTTCGGCACGTGCGCGGAGTGCGCCGCGAGCAAGGCGTAACGGGCGAAACGAACGAGAAGAGGCGGGCCCCGGACGTTGTACACGTCCGGGGCCCGCCTCTTTCACGTCACTTTTCGCGCCGATTTCCGCTTCGGGACGGTGTCACTTCTTGGCGGCCTCAGCGGCCTTCGCCGCCTTCGCCGCCTCCACCGCCTCCGCCCCGCCGAAGCGGCGGTCGCGCTGGGCGTACTCCAGGCAGGCCCGCCACAGGTCCCGACGGTCGAAATCCGGCCAGAGAACGTCCTGGAAGACCATCTCGGCGTACGCGCTCTGCCAGATCAGGTAGTTCGAGGTGCGCTGCTCGCCGCTGGGGCGCACGAAGAGGTCCACGTCCGGCATGTCCGGGTAGTACGTGTACTTCGCGAACGTCTTCTCGTTGACCTTGGACGGGTCGAGCTTCCCGGCCGCGACGTCCTGGGCGATGCGCTGCGCGGCGTCCGCGATCTCGGCGCGGCCACCGTAGTTGACGCAGAAGTACAACGTCATCTTGTCGTTGTCCTTGGTCTGCTCCTGGGCGACCTGGAGCTCCTGGACGACGGACTTCCACAGCTTGGGCATGCGGCCCACCCAGCGGATGCGGATGCCGAGCTCGTCCATCTCGTCGCGGCGGCGGCGGATCACGTCGCGGTTGAAGTTCATCAGGAACTTCACCTCGTCCGGCGAGCGCTTCCAGTTCTCCGTGGAGAAGGCGTACAGCGAGAGGTTCTTCACGCCCATCTCGATACAGCCCTTGAGAACGTCCATGACGACGCCCTCACCGACCTTGTGGCCCTCGGTGCGCGGGAGACCCCGCTCCTTCGCCCAGCGGCCGTTGCCGTCCATCACGACGGCGACGTGCTGGGGCACCAGCTCGCCGGGGATCTTCGGAGGCGTCGCGCCCGTGGGGTGCGGCTCGGGGGTCTTGTACGTGCGCCGGTTACGGCCGCCGAGGATCCCGCGTACTGCCATGAGCTTCTCAGTCTCCCTGTGTCACTTCTCCACGCACCGCGCCGTCTGCCCGACGCACCGCGTCACTTCTCCACGTACCGCTTCACTTCTCGACGCACCGCGCCGTCTGCCCGACGCACCGCGTCACTTCTCCACGTACCGCAGCGAGCGCAGGCCGCGCTCCAGATGCCAGTGCAGGTAGGCGGACACCAGCCCGCTCCCCTCCCTGACATGACGCGCCTCGCACGCGTCCGCCGTCGCCCAGTCGCCGCTGAGCAGCGCGCTCAGCAGGGCCAGGGCCTGTGCCGAGGGTACGACGCTGCCGGGGACCCGGCAGTCACCGCAGATGACGCCCCCCGCCGCGACGGAGAAGAACCGGTTCGGACCGGGCATTCCGCACTTGGCGCAGTCCTCGAAGCTGGGCGCGTACCCGTTGACCGCGAGCGAGCGCAGCAGGAACGCGTCCAGGATCAGGTGGGGGGCGTGCTCGCCCCGGGCGAGGGTGCGCAGGCCGCCGACGAGCAGCAGGTACTGCTGGACGGCCGGTTCGCCCTCGTGGTCGGTGAACCGCTCGGCGGTCTCCAGCATCGCGGTGCCCGCCGTGTACCGGGCGTAGTCGGCGACGATCCCGCCGCCGTAGGGGGCGATCGTCTCGCTCTGGGTGCAGAGCGGCAGTCCGCGGCCGACCAGCTCGCTGCCGCGCGCGAAGAACTGCACGTCGACGTGGGAGAAGGGCTCCAGGCGGGCGCCGAACTTGGATTTGGTGCGGCGCACCCCTCGGGCTACGGCCCGCACCCGGCCGTGGCCGCGGGTCAGGATCGTGATGATCCGGTCGGCCTCGCCCAGTTTCTGCGTACGCAGCACGACGCCGTCGTCCCGGAACAAGCTCATGGGCCCATTGTCGCCCACCCGGGGGCGGGCCCGTGGCGGGCCGGCGGCAGAGGGAGGCCGGGAGGCTCTACGACGGCGTGCGGGCGGCCGCCGCGAGCAGGCGGGCGGTGTCGTCGGCGGGGAGCTGGAGAGCGCTGCCTACCGTGGTCAGGACCTGGCGCTCGGCGGCGCGGTAAGGCCCGTCGGCCAGCGCGATCCTGGCGCCCTGGAGGAGGACGGACTCGCGGCCGGCGGTGACCAGGTGCGGGGCGAGCGGGGCCAGTACCTCGTGCAGCTCGATGGCGAGGGTCGGGCCGCAGGCCTCGGCGGCCGGGTCGGAACCGGAGCCCTGCCCGGTGTCGGCGGCCAGCACCTCGACGACGGTGAACAGCTGCTCCTGGGTGCAGTCGTCGAGCCCGGCGTCGCGCACGGTGGCGACGGCGGCCTCCAGAACCGTGCGGGAGGTGGTGCCCCCGGCGGCGAGGACGGCCAGGGTGACGGTGTGGACGGCCTCGCGGAGCATCGCCGAGAACCGGGTCGTGGTGGGGTGGTCCAGCGCCTCGGGGGCGTAGTGGGCGAGGCAGGCGGCGCACTCGACGACGGGCTCGGTCTCGCCCCTGCCGACCAGCGGGACGCCGAGGACGGTGAGGCGGCGGCGGCCGGTGAGCCGGCGGTAGTTGCGGTCTCCCCCGCAGCCGGGGCAGAAGAAGGCGCCGTCGCCGACGGCGTCCCAGATGGTGCGAACGCCGCAGAGGACCGGCCTCAGAGCGCGTTGTCCTTTGGCTGACCGCACGTCGCACACCTCCGTAACGCTCCGGCAACATTGCCGTGTGTTGGACGTGATGTTAGCCACACACGCGAGGCGGCGTCAGCCTCTGGGACGTCACAACCCCCGGATATGGCCGAACCCCGACCACCCGGAGCGGGCGGTCGGGGTCCGTCAATGCCGTCGTACGGGGTCGAACCGGACGTCGGTACGACGTGGGGTGGGCGAAGGGGCCGGTCGGGTCAGCGGGCCGCGCGGTTGACCGCCGAGACGACCGCCTTGAGCGAGGCACGGGTGGTGTTGGCGTCGATGCCGATGCCCCACAGGACCTTGCCGTCGATCGCGCACTCGATGTACGAGGCGGCCTGGGCGCTGGCGCCCTCGCTCATCGTGTGCTCGGTGTAGTCCAGCAGCCGGGCGTCGATGCCGATGGCCTGCAGCGCTTCGAAGAACGCGGAGATCGGGCCGTTGCCCGTACCGCTCAGCACGGTGTCCGTGCCGTCGACGGTGGCCTCGACGGTCAGGGTGTCCCGGCCGTCGGTGTCGGTGGTCGTCTGGCCGGAGCGGAGCTGGACGCGCCCCCAGGCGTTCTCCGCGTTCGGCAGGTACTCGTCCTGGAAGGTGGTCCAGATCTGCCCCGGGGTGACCTCGCCGCCCTCGGCGTCGGTCTTGGCCTGAATGATCCGGGAGAACTCGATCTGCATCCGGCGCGGCAGGTCCAGCTTGTGGTCGTTCTTCAGGACGTAGGCGATACCGCCCTTGCCGGACTGCGAGTTGACCCGGATGACGGCCTCGTAGGAACGGCCGACGTCCTTCGGGTCGATCGGCAGGTACGGCACGGCCCACTCGATGTCGTCGACGGTCTTCCCCTGGGCGGCGGCGTCCCGCTCCATGGCGTCGAAGCCCTTCTTGATGGCGTCCTGGTGGGAGCCGGAGAAGGCGGTGTAGACCAGATCGCCCGCGTAGGGGTGGCGCGGGTGGATCTCCATCTGGTTGCAGTACTCGCTGGTGCGGCGGATCTCGTCGATCTGCGAGAAGTCGATCTGCGGGTCGACACCCTGGGAGAAGAGGTTCATGCCCAGGGTGACCAGGTCGACGTTGCCGGTGCGCTCGCCCTGGCCGAACAGGCAGCCCTCGATGCGGTCGGCGCCGGCCATGATGGCCAGCTCGGCGGCGGCGACGGCGGTGCCCCGGTCGTTGTGCGGGTGGACCGACAGGCAGACGAACTCGCGGCGGGTCAGGTTGCGGGACATCCACTCGAAGCGGTCCGCGTGGGTCGAGGGCGTCGAACGCTCCACGGTGGCGGGCAGGTTGAGGATGATCTCGCGGCCCTCATCCGGCTGCCAGACGTCACAGACGGCCTCGCAGACCTCCAGGGCGAAGTCCAGCTCGGTGTCGGTGAAGATCTCCGGGCTGTACTGGTAGCCGAAGGTCGTCTCCGGGCCCAGGATCTTCTCGGCGTACTCCATGACCAGCCGGGTGCCGTCCACCGCGATCTGCTTGACCTCGTCGCGCGAGCCGCGGAAGACGACGCGGCGGAAGGTGGGGGCGGTGGCGTTGTACAGGTGGACGGTGGCCCGGTGGGCGCCGACCAGCGACTCCACGGTGCGCTCGATCAGCTCCTCGCGGGCCTGCGTCAGGACGGAGATCGTCACGTCCTCGGGGATCGCGCCCTCTTCGATGATGGAGCGTACGAAGTTGAAGTCGGTCTCGCCGGAGGACGGGAAGCCGACCTCGATCTCCTTGTAGCCCATCGCGACCAGCAGGTCGAACATCTCGCGCTTGCGCGCCGGGGACATCGGGTCGATCAGCGCCTGGTTGCCGTCGCGCAGATCGGTGGACAGCCAACGGGGCGCGACGGTGATCCGGTTGTCGGGCCAGGTGCGGTCGGCGATGTCCACGGCCTCGTAGCCGCGGTACTTGTGGACCGGCATTCCGGACGGCTTCTGGAGCTGCGTCGCGTTGGTGATCGGGGTGGGGCGGCCGACGGAATCACGGTCGGGATTCACGGGATTACCGGCAGGGATCACGGTGGTCATGGCGTAGGGCTCCTCGGTCCAGCGGGGGTCGGCCGACTGTGTCGCTGCAGCACCAGACTCCGCGGGGAGGGGGTCGGCCTACGACTACAGGCCCTCGCCGCGGCAGCTAAGGAGAAGCAGCCCGAAACGCATGATGCGACGAGCGTAACCGAGTGTGGCCCGTGGTGTCGGTCCGTATCAGTATGCGGGACCGGGCATCGATGACGGGTAAACAGTGACTCATCACTCCATTTCGTCAATCATCGTCGCAACCGGTGACAGAGTCGTGACGGAGTGCCACAGTCGTTTTATGCACCTTCGAACCGACGGCGATCTCCACCCCGTCTTCTGCACCATCGTTCCGCCCCACGTCCTCGACCACCTGTCCCGGTCCGCCGACGCCCGGCTCGCCGATCCGGCCCGCCGCACCCTGGCGGCCGACGGCCTCCGCCGCGACCGCCGCCGCACGACGGCCCTCGCCTCGGTCCCGAGCACCCCCGGCGTGAGCGCGGTCCCCACCAAGCCCCACCGCACCCTGTACGACTGCCGGAACGGCACCACCCTGCCCGGCCGCCTGGTCCGCGACGAGGGCGACAAGCCCACCTCGGACGCCAGCGTCAACCGCGCGTACGCCGGCCTCGGCGCCACCTTCGAGCTGCTGCTCTCGGCGTACGGGCGCAGCTCGATCGACGGCAAGGGACTGCCGCTGATCGGCTCCGTGCACTACGGCGAGGAGTACAACAACGCGTTCTTCGACGGCGAGCAGATGGTCTTCGGGGACGGCGACGGCGAGATCTTCCTCGACTTCACCGTCGCGGTCGACGTGATCGCCCACGAGCTGGCCCACGGCCTGACCCAGCACACCGCCAATCTTCGCTACGAGGGCCAGTCGGGCGCGCTCAACGAGTCGGTGTCCGACGTCTTCGGCTCGCTGGTGAAGCAGTACTCGCTGGGCCAGAGCGCGGAGCAGGCCGACTGGCTGATCGGGGCCGGCCTGTTGGCGCCCCGGGTCAGCGGGGACGCGCTGCGCTCGATGAAGGCCCCGGGCACGGCGTACGACGACGACGTCCTCGGCAAGGACCCGCAGCCGGGCTCCATGGCGGACTACATCGAGACGGAGGAGGACAACGGCGGGGTCCACCTCAACTCCGGCATCCCCAACCGGGCGTTCCACCTCCTGGCCACCGCGCTCGGCGGCAACTCCTGGGAGCGTGCCGGGCAGATCTGGTTCGACGTACTGACCGGCGGCGAGCTGACGGCGAACGCGGACTTCGCGGAGTTCGCCCGGCTGACGGTCGCGGCGGCGGGCGACCGCTTCGGCGCGGCGGAGGAGCGGGAGGCGGTCCTGAAGGCCTGGTCGGAGGTGGGCGTTCCGACCCGGGCCTGACCCGGCCGCCGAGGAGACGGCCACGAGGCGGCGGACAGCCGCCGCTCCGGCAGGCGGGGTTGAGCGCCCGCGCGGCCCCCGATAGACAGGACCCCATGCGTATTCAGGTCAGCCGGACCGGCGGCTTCGCCGGCATCGCCCGCCGCCATGAGGTCGACACCGAGGGCCGGGCGGACGCCGCGGAGTGGCACGCGCTCGCCGAGGAGGCGCTCGACTCCGCGCGGGACACCCCGCCGACCGGCGTACCGGACGGCTTCCGGTACGAGATCACCGTCGGCGACCGCACCATGTACTGCGCTGACCCCGATCTGACCGGGGCACAGCGCACGCTGATCTCACGCGTCCTCAAGGAGGGCGCGTGAGATCGGCACCTTCTGCCGGACCCGCCCAGGACATGTCGGGCGGATCAGGGCCTAGAACCCCAGCTTCCGCAGCTGCTTGGGATCGCGCTGCCAGTCCTTGGCGACCTTCACGTGCAGGTCCAGGAAGACCGGCGTGCCGAGCAGTGCCTCGATGTGCTTGCGGGACTTGGTGCCGACGTCCTTCAGCCGCTGGCCCTTCGGGCCGATGATGATGCCCTTCTGGCTGGGGCGCTCGATGTAGACGTTGGCGTGGATGTCCAGCAGCGGCTTGTCCGCCGGACGGTCCGTGCGCGGCAGCATCTCCTCGACGACGACCGCGATGGAGTGCGGCAGCTCGTCGCGTACGCCCTCCAGCGCCGCCTCGCGGATCAGCTCCGCGACCATGACCATCTCCGGCTCGTCGGTGAGGTCGCCCTCCGGGTAGAGCGGCGGGCTCACGGGGAGCAGCGGGGCGATGAGGTCGGCGAGCAGGCTCACCTGCTGGTCCTTGACCGCCGAGACCGGGATGATCTCGGCCCACTCGAAGCCCAGCTCGTCGGCGAGCGCGGAGATCGCGAGGAGCTGTTCGGCCAGCGCCTTCGACTCGACCAGGTCGGTCTTGGTGATGATGGCGATCTTGGGGGTCTTCTTGATCCCCGCGAGCTCCTTGACGATGTACTTGTCGCCGGGGCCGAGCTTCTGGTCGGCGGGCAGGCAGAAGCCGATGACGTCGACCTCGGCCCAGGTGGTCCGCACGACGTCGTTGAGCCGCTCGCCCAGGAGGGTGCGCGGCTTGTGGAGGCCGGGGGTGTCGACCAGGATCAGCTGCGCGTCGTCACGGTGAACGATGCCGCGCACCGTGTGCCGCGTGGTCTGGGGGCGGTTGGAGGTGATCGCCACCTTCTGACCGACGAGAGCGTTCGTGAGGGTGGACTTGCCCGCGTTGGGGCGGCCCACGAAGCAGGCGAAGCCGGCCCGGTGGGGGGAGGTGGTCTCCGCTTGCGCGGCAGCGGATTCTTGGTTCGGTCGAGCGCTCATGGCGACCATTCTCCCCGATCCCGGCGGCGCCGGAGCACAGTGGGCCGCGCGAGACCGGTCACGGCCGCCTCAGTCCGTACGGGTACGGCGTCGGCGGGCCCGTTCCCACAGGGCCCCTCCGGCGGCGACGAGCACGGCGAGCACCCCGGCGACGAGCCACGGCACGGCCACGAACGTGACGGCCGCCGACTCCCGGGTGCCCTTCGCGGTGGCGGTGAGTACGACCTCGGCACGGTCCAGCTGCGGCGCCCCGTCCCAGGTCTCGGTCAGCCGGACCCGCTGGCGGGGCAGCAGCTCGGCGGGCAGCTTCGTCAGGCCGCGTTGCAGCAGGGTCCGGCCGAAGAGACCCTCGGCGCGCAGGGCGACGGCGGGGGCGAGGGTGACGTTGCCCCGGTTGTGCAGGGTGTACGAGATGACGGCGCGGCTCGTGCCGGTGCCCGGGACCAGGGGGCGGTCCTGCTCGATCCGGATGTCCTCGACGGAGAGCGCGGGGACGGTGGGCCCGTTCACCCGCAGGTGGATCCGGGCGCCGACGGCTCTGCGGACCCCGACGGCCAGGGCGCCGCGGCGGGTGGCCTCGACACGTTCGTCCAGGGCGATCAGGGCGCCGGGGTGGTCGCCCGGCTCGGCGTTCTCCGGAACGGTGATGGTCAGGGGCACGGTGACCGAGGCCTTGGGGCCCACGGTGACGGTGTCCCGGTCGGTACGGGCCCAGGCGCCGACGGAGCGCTGCTTCTCGCTCCGGTCGCGGACCGCGAAGCCGCCGTCGCGCGGGGTGTTGTAGGCGTCGGCCGCGTACAGCCGCAGGGTCAGCGGCTTCGCGGTCTTGTTGGTGACGGTGACCCGGTCGGTGAGCGTCGTGCCCGGGGCGGCGAAGAGGTAGAGGGAGGGCCGTTCGCCGGACGGGCCGGAGGCCGGCCGGACGGACCAGCTGCCGTTGTCCGCCGGGTGGGCGGCGGGCGTGCCGAGGAGCAGCAGGGCGGCCGTCAGGAGGAGCACGGGGAGCTTGCGCACGGTACGGGACCCCCAAGGTCGCGTCCGGGTGGAGTGGGCCGGCCGGGTGCGCGCCCGGCCCACGGTGGATCAGGAGCGGACCTCACGTCGGGCGAGGACCGGCACTCCCGGGCGGGAGCGGGACCTCGTCCGGGGGCGAGGACGGCACTGCGTGGAGCAGCGGGACCTCAGGTGAGCGTGAGGGTCAGCACTCCCGCGTAGGAACCGGCCCCGGTGAAGGCGGGCACGTCCAGGGAGAGCCCCGCGTCGACGGCGAACTCCCCTCCGGTGGCCGCCCCGTCGGGCGTGGACGCCAGGGTGGCCCCGGCGCTGCCGACCGATCCGGCGCTGCCGGCCGCGCAGGTGCTCGGGCTGCCGGGCTTCGTGGCGCAGGACGGGGTCCAGTCGAGGGCGTCGGCGCTGATCCGCGCCCCGCCCGGACCCTTGAAGTCGGTGACCTTACCGGTGAGGGACCAGCCGGCGGGGCCGCCGCGGAAGTCCTCGACGGTCACCGTGCGCAGGGCGCCGGTGGAGGCGCCGCCCCGGCCGAAGTCGACCCCGGACAGCTGGACGCTGTCGCCGGCCTGGGTCATGGAGAGGGTGCCCGCCCGGACGGTCGTGGTGAGCTGCTGGCTGCCGTCGGGGATCTCGCCGCCCCCGGTGACGGTGTACGCCAGCGGGCCGGCGCCCTTCGCCGCGTCCCAGGCACCGCCCTCGTAGGCGACGACGCCGGTGGTGGCCGGGTCGCTGACGGCGAGCCGGGCGGTGAAGGCCCCGGATCCGTCGGCGGTGGCCGTGGCGGTGTCCCCGGTCTGCGCGTCGCCGTCGCGGCCCGCCACGGTGATGCCCGCGCCCGGGGTGAACTCCGTTCCGGTGACGGTGACCTCGTCGCCCGCCGCCCCGGAGGCGGCCGAGAGCTGGACGGTACGTTCGTTGGCCTGGCCGCCGCCGGTGGCGACGACGGTCTCCGACACGGGAGCGGGCGGGCCCGTCACCGTGCAGGGGGTGTCCAGCTCCATGATGTAGCTGGTGTGGATGTTGTAGTCGCCGGGCGACAGGGTGATCGCGCCGGGTGCGGTGACGGTGAACGTGCCCGTCATGGAGAACGACGGGAAGGCGCCCTTACCGGGGACCGGGGGGTTCTTCTTGGGCCCCGCGACGGTGACGCCGCCGCTCTGCGCACCGCCGAGGGTGACCTTCCCGGTCGGCGTCATGATGTCGGCGGGCAGGGCCAGGTCGACCGGGTTGCTGGCGGCGGGCACGACCACGGTGTAGGTCACGGCGACGGTGTCGCCGACCTGCGGGGTCGCGTTGTCGACGGTGATCCGCGCGGTCGTGGTGCCGTCGATGGGCGGGATGCCCGCGATGGGCGGCGGGATGCAGTGGGTGGGGAAGTCCACCGCGACGGAGGCCGTCGCGGCGGCCTGCGCCGGGCCCCCGAGCAGCCCTCCCCCGGTGACGACGAGTGCGGTGATGCCCAGGGCGGCGGCCCAGCGGCGCCGCGGTTCGGTGGATCTTCGCATGGTCGGTCGCATGAATTCGGTGCCCTCCTGCGGAAAGCGGTACGGCGGCTCTTCCGTACCGGCAGGGGGCCATTGATGACCCGGGCGAAAAAGAAGTCAATGCAGACGAAACGCGGCGACTGATGGCCCATCAGATGATGGCATGATCGGCTGCCGGGCGGGCGCCCCTCTTCGGCCCGCGGGCCGAACGGGCCCGCTCGACCCGCCGCCGCACACCGGACCGGCCGCCGCCGCACACCGGACCGGCCGCCGCCGCACACGGACCGGCCGCCGTCACCCACCGGGCCGGCTGCCGTCGGACGGCCGGGTCAGCCCGCCGTGACCCGGATCCGCAGCGTGCCGTCCGGGCCCGCGAGCAGCACCGGGGTGTCCGGTCCGCCGAGGTCCCGCACCGCGGCCCGGTCGTCGTCCGAGGGCGTCTCGGCGGCGGAGACGACAGCGGCCGCCTCCAGCGAGGTGGCGCCGCTGGCCACCGCCATGGCGACGGCGGTCTGCAGGGCGCTGAGCTTCAGCGAATCCAGCGCCACCGTGCCCGCGACATACGTACGTCCCGTCTCGTCGCGTACGGCCGCGCCCTCGGGCACCCCGTTGCGGGCACGGGCGCTGCGCGCCAGGGTGACGATCTTGCGGTCCTCGGCGTCGAGCTCCGTGGTGTCGGTCATGGCACGAGCATACGAAGCGGGCGGAGCCCCACGCGGGTCACCCCCGGCGGGGTCACGGAGGGCCCGGCGGGCCCGCGCAGCTCGCCCCGGTCACCGGGAGCGTCCGGCCGGCCCGGACCGGTCGGTCGCCCCGGCACCGTACGCGTACACGCGTTCCCTACGGCCGGTCCAGCCGCAGCCGCTCCGCCTTCGGGAGTCCGGCGACCACCAGGTCGTAGGAGTCCTCGACCAGCTCGCGCAGCAGCCGGTCCGGGACGCCGGAGACGGTGACCGTGTTCCAGTGGCGCTTGTTCATGTGCCAGCCGGGCACGATCGCGGGGTGCGTCTCGCGCAGCCGGATCGCCTCGTCGGGATCGCACTTGAGGTTGATGGTGAGCGGCCGCCCGTCCAGCGCGGTGAGGGCGAACATCTTGCCGAGCACCTTGAAGACGGAGCTCTCCGGGCCGAACGGGAACTCCTCCACGCTCGCGTTGAACTCCAGGCAGAAGGCCCGCAGCCGCTCCGGTGTCATTCGGCTTCCTTCTCCTCGGTCTCCTGGTGCTCCGGCTCCACGAGCACCGTGACGATCTTGTTCCGGCGGCCCGCGGGGGATTCCGCGGTGAGCCGGAGCCTGCGGCCGTCGGGCAGCTCGACGGCCGCGGACGCGCCGGCGATCGGGACCCGGCCGAGCGCCTTGGCGAGCAGGCCGCCGACGGTCTCCACGTCCTCGTCGTCGTACTCGTCGAGGTCGAAGAGGTCGCCGAGGTCCCCGATGTCGAGCCGGGCGGTGACCCGGTAGCAGCCGTCGCCCAGCTCCTGGACGGGCGGCAGCTCCCGGTCGTACTCGTCGGTGATCTCGCCGACGATCTCCTCCAGGATGTCCTCGATGGTGACGATGCCCGCGGTGCCGCCGTACTCGTCGATGACGACCGCGACGTGGCTGCGGTCCTGCTGCATCTCGCGCAGCAGGTCCCCGGCGTTCTTGGTGTCGGGGACGAAGGCGGCGGGGCGCATCGCGGTGGAGACCGGGTCGGCCTCGGACTCTCGGTTGATGTGCGTCTTGCGCACCAGGTCCTTGAGGTAGACGATCCCGACGACGTCGTCCTCGTTCTCGCCGGTGACCGGGATCCGGGAGAAGCCGGAGCGCAGGGCGAGGGTGAGGGCCTGCCGGATCGTCTTGTAGCGCTCGATGGAGACGAGGTCGGTGCGCGGCACCATGACCTCGCGGACCAGGGTGTCGCCCAGCTCGAAGACCGAGTGCACCATGCGACGCTCGTCGTCCTCGATGAGCGACTCCGCCTCGGCGAGGTCGACCATGGCGCGCAGCTCGGCCTCGCTGGCGAACGGCCCCTTGCGGAACCCCTTGCCGGGGGTCAGCGCGTTGCCGACGAGGATCAGCAGCTGCGGGACCGGCCCCATGATCCTGGCCAGCGGCACCAGGACGTACGCGGATGCCGTGGCCGTGTTCAGCGGGTGCTGGCGGCCGATGGTGCGCGGCGAGACGCCGATGGCGACGTAGCTGACGAGCACCATCACGCCCATCGCGACGGCCAGCGCCTCCCAGGTCTCGGGCAGCTCCTGGAGGCAGGCGTAGGTGACGAGGACCCCGGCGGACATCTCGCAGGCGACCCGCACCAGCAGGGCGACGTTGAGATAGCGGGTCGGGTCGGCCGCGATCTGCGCCAGCTTCGCGCTGCCGCGCCGGCCGGACCGGACCGCCTCGTCCGCCCGGAAGCTGGAGGTGCGGGCGATACCGGCCTCCGCGCAGGCGGCCAGCCAGCCGCCGACGACCAGCAGCACGGCCCCGATGATCAGGGGCGCGCTCACGAGACGGTGGGGGCGGGGGACGCGCCGGTGAGCCCGTGCTCCCCGCGCCAGCCGTCCACGATGGCGGCCTGGAGGCCGAACATCTCGGCCTTCTCGTCCGGCTCCTCGTGGTCGTACCCCAGCAGGTGCAGCACTCCGTGGACGGTCAGGAGCTGGAGCTCCTCGTCCATGGAGTGCTGCGTCGGGGCCTCTTCGCCCTGTTTCTTCGCCACCTCCGGGCAGAGCACGATGTCACCGAGGAGCCCCTGCGGGGGCTCCTCGTCGTCCTTGGCCGGCGGACGGAGCTCGTCCATCGGGAAGGACATGACATCGGTCGGACCGGGGAGGTCCATCCACTGGATGTGCAGCTGCTCCATGGCGTCGGTGTCCACCACGATCACCGAGAGCTCGGACAGCGGGTGGATCCGCATCCGGGCCAGTGCGTAGCGGGCGATGTCGAGGATCGCCTGCTCGTCGACCTCGGTTCCGGACTCGTTGTTGACGTCGATCGACATGGTGCGCTGCGACTACTTCCCTTTACGGCGGTCGCGTCGGCCGTCTTCGCGGCCTTCCGCCTGACCGTCCTGCTGACCGTTTCGGCTGTCGTACTTCTCGTACGCGTCGACGATACGGCCGACGAGCTTGTGCCGGACGACATCCTGGGAGGTGAGCCGGGAGAAGTGCACGTCGTCCAGGCCCTCCAGGATGTCCTGGACCTGCCGAAGCCCGCTCTTGGTACCGCTCGGCAGGTCGACCTGGGTGACGTCACCCGTGATGACGATCTTGGAGTCGAAGCCGAGGCGGGTGAGGAACATTTTCATCTGCTCGGCGCTGGTGTTCTGCGCCTCGTCGAGGATGATGAACGCGTCATTGAGCGTGTTGTGCGTCAGCAGGTAGTCCTGCGTGACGTAGAGCGAGTCCTCGGCCGCCACCTGGATGCAGACCGCCTCTTCCCGGCCCGCCGGCTCGATGCTGTCGATGAACCGCATCGGGCGTCCGCCGCCGCCGGCCGCGTGGTACTTCTCGGCCTTGCGGGCGAGACGGAAGGGCTCGATGCCCTCGGGAAGCCGGATGTCGACGACGTGGGCGTCGTAGCGGTGGTGGACCGGCCTCCCCTTGGCCAGGCCCGGTGCCCGCCCTTCCGCCGCCCGACGGCGGGTGTACGCCACTCCTCCGAGCGACTGCACCAGCGCGATCACATCGTCGCGCAGGACGATCGAAGCGGTCGAGTACTGGACGCGGCAGGTGCGGTCCGACTGGGGGACCGGACCGCCGTCGGCATCCAGAAGACCCTGGAGCACCCCGAGGCGGACTTCGGCGGAATTACGCAGATAGTCGTCCGGAACGAACTTCGAGTGGGACCGGGTCCCGAGAAGGTCCAACTGGCGCAGGATGGCGGTGACCGGGTTCTCCAGGGTCACCACATCGCCCGGCGCCTTGGTGCGGTTCAGCACGTAGTCCGGCCCGCCCTTGTGCCGCAGGGTGACGCCTGTGAGCGCTCCTTGCAGGGCTTCGGCAAGCTCCTGGTCGGCGGTGGCGAACGACGGTGTGGTGGAGCCGGTGAGGCAGCCGTCGCCGAGCAGCAGGCCCAGTGCGTACGGGTCCATCGGGACCTCGCGCTCCGGGAAGCTGACGGGTGCGGTCAGCATCGGCAGCTCGTAGCGGCGGGCGTGCGCCGCACGGAGGTTGCCGATCATCTCCTTGGTCTCCAGGACCCGCCACGGCTTGTCCCGGCGCTTGTCCGACGCCGTACGGACCGTCCACAGGTGCTCACCACAGCACAGAGTCCAGGAACCGTCCTGAGCGCTGACGCGGTAGATGTCCCTCTCCCCCTGCGGGTAGACGCCGAGGACAGGAGTCGGTTCACCATTCGAGCCAATGACCAAGTCGCCGACCTGAAGGTCTCCAATGGGCCGCCACCCATCCGGCGTCAGGACGTTGGTGAAGACAGGTTGGCTCCTGCCCCGCATATACGCCAGCGGCGCGACCTCGATCGTGCCCGCCGCCATCAGCCGCGGGATCGAGTCGGGGTCGAGCATGTCGTGCAGGGCGTCGTAGAGCGGGCGCAGATACGGGTCGATCTTGTCGAACAGGGTGCCCGGCAGGAAGCCGAGCCGCTCCCCCGCCTCGACTGCGGGCCGGGTCAGGATGATCCGGCTGACCTGCTTGGACTGGAGTGCCTGGACGGCCTTGGCCATGGCGAGGTAGGTCTTGCCCGTGCCGGCGGGGCCGATGCCGAACACGATCGTGTGCTCGTCGATCGCGTCGACGTACCGCTTCTGGTTGAGCGTCTTGGGGCGGATGGTGCGACCGCGGTTGGAGAGGATGTTCTGCGTGAGCACCTCGGCGGGCGTCTCGCCCCCGGACTCTCCCCCGCCGGCCGCCCTGAGCATGGCGATCGACCGTTCCACTGCGTCCTCCGTCATCGGCGCTCCGGTGCGGAGCACGAGCATCATCTCGTCGAACAGGCGTTGGATGAGAGCGACGTCGGCGGCCTCGCCCGTGGCACTGATCTCGTTGCCCCGGACATGGATGTCGGCCGCCGGGAAAGCCTCTTCGATCACGCGCAACAGCGAGTCACCCGATCCCAGGAGCATCACCATGGGGTGTGCGGCCGGGATCCTGATCTGGGCACGCGCCTGCGGCTGTGTGGGTGTCTGAGTCATGGGCCGGCCCTCGGGCCTGCGCATACCTCCCGTTGCAGGGTTCTCGCTGCTCGACAACCTCTGGACCACCAAGCCTACGACCTGGCGGTGACAGCGCAGAGTGCTTTTACCGCCCGTGTGTGCGACTCGGGCCGGAGGCCGGTCACTGGCGGAAGCCGATCGTGGGCACCGCGCGCCGCAGCGGCCAGGCACGGGCCGTGGCGGGCAGGAGGTCGTCCAGGAAGGCGTAGCGCTCCAAGGCGGCGGGGTCCTGGCGCGCGCAGGTGCGGATCAGCTGCCACCAGGCGGCGACCTCGGCCCAGCCGGGGGCGGAGAGCGAGCCGCCGAACTCCTGGACCGAGAGGGCGGCGGTGAGCCCGGCGAAGGCGAGCCGGTCGGCGAGCGGCCAGTCGGCGAGGGTGCCGGTCACGAAGCCGGCGACGAAGACGTCCCCGGCGCCGGTGGGGTCGAGCGCCTCCACCTCGATGGCGGGCACGGCCGCGGCGACGCCGGTGCGGCCGTCCACCGCGTACGCGCCCTCGGCGCCCAGGGTGACCACGGCGAGCGGCACGCGTTCGGCGAGCGCGTGGGCGGCGGCGCGCGGGCAGTCGGTGCGGGTGTAGCGCATCGCCTCCTCGGCGTTGGGCAGGAACGCCTCGCAGTGCGTCAGGTCGGGCAGGGCGTCCAGGTCCCAGCGGCCGGTCTCGTCCCAGCCGACGTCGGCGAAGATCAGCGCGCCGTCGCGGGCGGCGGTGGCCACCCAGGGCTCGCCCCGGCCCGGCGTGAGCGAGGCGATGGCGGCACGGGCACGCGGCGGGCAGTGCGGGAAGGCCGGGGCGGGGGCGGGAGTTCCGGTGGGGGCGCCAGGTCCGGTGGGGGCGCCGGCTCCCGTGGACACGGAGGTTCCGGTGGGGGCGGAGGTTCCGGTGGGAAGGCCGGTTCCGGCGGGAAGGCCGGTTCCGGCGGGAAGGCCGGTTCCGGTGAACGCGGAGGCGCCGGTGGACGTTCCGGTCGGAGTCGGTGCCTCGTGGCCGTGCGAGACCATCGTGCGCTCGCCCTCGTACGCCATCGAGACGGTGACCGGGGAGTGCCAGCCGGGGACGGTGTGCGACATCGACAGGTCGATCCCCTCGCCCTGTTCGAGGGCGTCCCAGCAGTACTCCCCGTAGTGGTCGTCGCCGAAAGCGGCGGCGAGGGAGGTGTGCAGGCCGAGGCGGGCGAGGGCGGTGGCCATGTTGGCGACGCCGCCGGGGCTGGAGCCCATCCCCCGGGCCCAGGACTCGGTGCCGCGCACGGGGGCACTGTCCAGGCCCGTGAAGATGATGTCGAGGAAGACCGGGCCCGTCAGGAAGACGTCGCAGGCGGGGTCCCGGGGGGCGCGCAGCGCCCGCAGCGGGTCGATGCCCGGAGTGTCTGTGCTCACCGTGCGCTCCCGGTGTCGTGCGGCGGATCTCGGCCGGATCCGGACCGTGTGCGGTGCGGCCAGTCTGCACGATGCGCCCGGGCGAACACAGTGTCCACGCCCATGTGTTCGCAGCACGCCTGACCTGCATAAACGTGCGCTAATACCCGAGGTTCGCCCACATAAACACATAAGTGGCCCAGATCACAGCGAGGCGGCTTCCGGGGAACCGGAAGCGCTTGATACAAATTGCCCCGCGAGCACCTTCGGGGACCTTCTCCGACGAGAGCCGCATATCTCAGCATTCCGCTGTAAAACCCTGTCGTACCCGTGTGCCGTCGCCTGCCTTCGCAGGCGCCGCTCGCTCCGCCGTGCCCCGCTCCACCCCTCCCCCTCCCCCCTGCCTGCTCAGGCATGTCTTCAGGAACGCCCATGTCCTCGCGCCCTGGTGCCGCGTGGCCCCTGGTGGCCGTGTTCACCGCCGGTTACCTCGCCTCCTACCTGCTCCCCACGATCGTCGGCCGGCTCAGCGCCCAGCTGGGGCTGAGCCCCGCCCAGGCCGGCCTGGTCGGCAGCGCCCTGCTGCTCAGCTCGGCCAGCGCCGGCTTCTCCCTGGCGGGCCGGGTCGAGCGGTACGGGGCACGCACCCCCGCCCGCCTCGGCCTGGTGCTGGCCGCCGTCGGTTACGGGGGCGCCGCACTCGCCACGTCCGTGCCGCTGGTGGTGCTCGGCGTGGTCGTCGGCGGCTTCGGCTCCGGCACGGCGACGGCGGTCGCCGCGGCCGGGATCGCCGCCCGGCGCGACCCGCACCGGACGTCCTCGCTGGGGCTGCTCACCGTGTCCGCCACCGCGGGCGTCCTCTATCTGACCATCCCCCACCTGGGCGGCGGCCACCGGCTTCCGTTCGCCGCGATCGCCCTGGTCGCCCTGCTCGTCTGGCCCGCGACCGCCCGGCTCGGCGGGGCGACGACGGCGGAGGAGTCGGCCTCCCCGGTCACCGGCCGGCTCCCGCACCGCCGCTCCGGTCTCGTCCTGGCGGGCGGCATGCTCGTCTGGTCGATGGCGCAGAACGCGCTCTGGGGTGTGAGCGGCCGCATCGGCGCGGTCCAGGTGGGGCTGTCCGAGGTCACCGTCGGCGCGGTGTTCGCCGCCGCGCTCGGCGCGGGGCTGCTCGGTGTGACGGGCGCGGGGATCCTCGGCGCGCGGCTCGGCCGGGCGGTGCCGATCGGGCTGGGGACCCTGGTCATCGCGGCGAGCATCGTGCTCAGTTCTTCGGCCCGGGATCTCGGATCGTTCGCGACCGGGGAGATCGTGTGGAACACCTTCTACCCGGTGGTCCTCTCCTACCTCATCGGTCTTGCCGCCTCCCTGGACGTGCGTGGCCGCTGGGCGGTGCTGGCGGGCTCCGCCTCCTCCGTGGGGGTGGCCTGCGGTCCGCTGCTGGGCAGCGTGCTCTCCGCGGAGGCCGGCTATCCGACGATGGGGCTGATCCTGGGGGCGGCCACCCTGCTGGTCGCCGCCCCGGTGACCGCCGTGGCGCTGCACACCGGCGGCCGTCCGCTGGTGCCCGGCTCGGTGCGTCGTCGCGGTGGCGCCCCGGCCGCCCTGCTCGCCGCCACCACCGGAAGCCTGTCCGGCGCGGTGCCGAAGCTCGGCTCACCCGAGCAGGCCGTCACGGAGCTGCGGGTGCCGGCCCTGCGGCGCAGGCGGCTGGTGCGCAGCGCGATCCGGACGGCCGGTCCGGACGGCGGTTCCGGTCAGTCGAACGCGTACGCCTCGACCTCGGACAGGTAGCGCGCCCTGCGCTCCTCGTCGTGGTCGAGGAAGGCCGCCTCGAAGGAGTTGCGTGCCAGGGTGCGCAGCTGCTCCGGCTCCAGGGCGAGCGCGTCGCGGACGGCGTCGAAGTTGTCCCCGGCGTACCCGCCGAAGTAGGCGGGGTCGTCGGAGTTCACCGTGCAGTGGAGTCCGGCGGCCAGCATCGCCGGCAGGGGGTGGTCGGCGAGCGTGTCGACCGTGCGCAGCCGAACGTTGGACAGCGGGCAGAGCGTGAGCGGCACCCGGTCGGCGACCAGCCGCTCCACCAGCTCCGGGTCCTCCAGGCAGCGCAGTCCGTGGTCGATGCGCTCGACACCGAGGACGTCCAGGGCCTCCCTGATGTACTCCGGCGGGCCCTCCTCGCCCGCGTGGGCCACCTTGCGCAGGCCGAGGGCGGTTGCCGCCTCGTAGACCTCGCGGAACTTGGCGGGCGGGTGGCCGACCTCGGCGGAGTCCAGGCCGATCGCGCTGATCCGGTGCAGGTACGGCTTGGCCGCGTCCAGGGTGCCGAGGGCCGATTCGGCGGACAGGTCGCGCAGGAAGCACATGATCAGCTGGGTGGAGACCCCGTGGGTCTCCTCGCTGCGCTCCAGCGCCCGGCCGATCCCCTCGATGACGGTGCCGATCGGGACGCCCCGGGCGGTGTGGGCCTGCGGGTCGAAGAAGATCTCGGCGTGCCGGACGCCCTGGGCGGCGGCGCGGGCGAGGTAGGCGTCGACGAGTTCGGCGAAGTCGTCCTCGGTGCGCAGGACGGCCATCAGCGCGTAGTACAGGTCGAGGAAGGACTGGAGGTCCTCGAACCGGTAGGCGGCGCGCAGTTCGTCGGTGGAGGCGTAGGGCAGGGCCACCTCGTTGCGCTCCGCGAGGGCGAAGGCCAGCTCGGGTTCGAGGGTTCCTTCGATGTGGAGGTGGAGTTCTGCCTTGGGGAGGTGCACGGTGTCTCGCAAACAGGGGTGGGGTCGGATCAGAGGCGGTGGCGGATCAGAGGTGGTGGCGGATCAGGAGTGATGGCGGGTGGGGACCGGGACCCGGGTCAGGTCCTGGGCGACGGTGAGTTCGCCGTCGAACCCGGCGGCGCGGGCCTGGGTCTCGAAGAGCCGCGGGTCGCCGTAGCGCTGGGAGAAGTGGGTGAGCACGAGGTGGCGGACGCCCGACTCCTTCGCCACCCGGGCGGCCTGTCCGGCGGTCAGGTGCCCGTGGTCGACGGCCAGCTTCTCGTCCTCGTCGAGGAAGGTCGACTCGATGACGAGCAGGTCGCAGCCCTCGGCGAGCGCGTACACCCCGTCGCAGAGCCGGGTGTCCATAACGAACGCGAACCGCTGCCCGCGCCGCTCCTCGGAGACCTGCTCCAGCGTGACGCCGCCGAGGACGCCGTCGCGCTGGAGGCGGCCCACGTCCGGTCCGGCGATGGAGTGTTCCTTCAGCAGGGCGGGCAGCATGCGCCGGGTGTCGGGCTCGGTGAGGCGGTAGCCGTACGACTCGACGGGGTGCGAGAGCTTCGCGCTGTCCAGGGTGTACGCGGGGGTGGTGGCGAGGACTCCGCCGGTCCCGACGACCGGGGCCTGGTTCAGCTCGACGGTCTCGCGGTAGGCGGTGGCGTACCGCAGCCGGTCGAAGAAGTGCTGCCCGCTCGCCGGGTAGTGCGCGGTCACCGGGTGCGGCACCTGGTCGAGGTTGATCCGCTGGATCACCCCGGCGAGCCCGAGGGAGTGGTCGCCGTGGAAGTGGGTGACGCAGATCCGGTCGATGTCGTGCGCGGCGACCCCGGCCCGCAGCATCTGCCGCTGGGTGCCCTCGCCCGGGTCGAAGAGGATGCCCTCGCCGTCCCAGCGCAGCAGATAGCCGTTGTGGTTGCGGTGCCGGGTCGGGACCTGGCTGGCGGTGCCGAGCACCACCAGCTCGCGTACGGACATGGTCGGGGGGCTCCGTTATCCGGGGGGCCACTGGAGGCCGCGGCCGCCCAGGACATGCGCGTGGGCGTGGAAGACGGTCTGGCCGGCGCCGGAGCCCGTGTTGAAAATGATCCGGTAGCCGCTGCCGTCGACCTTCTCCTCGGCGGCGACCTCCCCGGCCTCGCGCAGGACGTCCGCGGCGATGAGCGGTTCCGCGGCGGCGAGGGAGGCGGCGTCCGGGTAGTGGGCCTTCGGGATGACCAGGACGTGGGTCGGGGCCTGCGGGTTGATGTCGCGGAAGGCGACGGTGGTCTCGCTCTCGCGGACGATGGTCGCCGGGATGTCTCCCGAGACGATCTTGCAGAACAGGCAGTCGGACTGCGGCTCTCCCGCCATGGCGCCGGGCCTCCTCGTTCGCTGGTGAGTCGGTACAGGTGATCACTGGTGAGTCGGTACAAGTGATCAGGTGATCAGTACAGGGGCATGCTATCCCCGGCCCTCGGGACCGTGTTCAGCCCCAGCGCCCCGTACGCCCCAGCAGCAGCGCGGTCGCGGCGGTCCCGGCGGTGGAGGTGCGCAGGACGCTGCGGCCGAGCCGGTAGGGGCGGGCGCCCGCCTCGGCGAAGGCGGTCAGCTCCTGCGGGGAGACGCCGCCCTCCGGTCCGACGACGAGCACGATGCTGCCGGCGGCGGGGAGTCCGGCGGTGGCGAGGGGGGTGCTGTCGTGGTCGCGGTCCTCGTGGAGGACCCCGGCGAAGTCGGCGGCGGCGAGGAGGGCGGCGACCTGCTTGGTCGTCATGGCCTCGGCCACCTCGGGGAAGCGCACCCGGCGGGACTGCTTGCCCGCTTCCCGTGCGGTGCCGCGCCACTTCGTCAGGGCCTTGGCTCCCCGGTCGCCCTTCCACTGGGTGATGCAGCGGGCCGCCTGCCAGGGCACGATCGCGTCGACGCCGGTCTCGGTCATCGTCTCGACCGCCAGCTCGCCCCGGTCGCCCTTGGGGAGCGCCTGGACGACGGTGATGCGCGGGGCGGGCGCGGGCTCCTCGTGGATCGTGTCGAGGCCGTTGACCGTGAGCCGGTCCTTGCCCTCGGCGGCGTGGACGACGCCCTCCGCCCAGTGGCCGAGCCCGTCGGTGAGGACGACGTCCTCGCCGGGGTGGAGCCGCTTCACGGAGACGGCGTGCCGTCCTTCGGGTCCGTCCAGGACGAACTCCGGCCCGGTGGGCATCCGTTCGACGACGAAGACCGGTGCGGTCACCGGGGGCTCCTCATGCTCAGGGCCGACCGGGCGGCCTCCAGTTCGGCGGCGAGCAGCTCGATGAGCTCGCCGACGGGCAGTTCCCGGGCCATCCGGTGGCCCTGTCCGGCCCACAGGGCCATGCCCTGGGCGTCGCCGGACTTGGCGGCGGCCAGGCGCAGCCCGCTGGTGACGTAGTGGACCTGGGGGTAGGCGGCGGGGGCGTAGGGGCCGTGTTCGCGGACGAAGCGGTTGACCAGGCCGCGGGCGGGCCGCCCGGAGAAGGCACGGGTCAGCTCGGTGCGGACGAACAGCGGGTTGGTCAGGGCCTGCTTGTGCAGCGGGTGCGCCCCGGACTCGGGGCAGACCAGGAAGGCGGTGCCGAGCTGGGCGGCGTCCGCGCCCGCCGCGAGGACGGCGGCGATCTGCGCGCCGCGCATCAGGCCGCCGGTGGCGATGATCGGGATCTGCACGGTCTCGCGGACCTGGGTGATGAGGGAGAGCAGACCGGTGCCGGTCTGGTCGAGCTGCGGGTCGTCGCGGTGGGTGGACTGGTGGCCGCCCGCCTCGACGCCCTGGACGCAGACGGTGTCGGCGCCCGCCCACTGGGCACTCTGGGCCTCCTCGGCGGAGGTGACCGTGACGATGGTGTGCGTCCCGGCCCTGGCGAAGGCGTCCAGGGTGTCGCGGGTGGGGCAGCCGAAGGTGAAGGAGACCACCGGAACGGGGTCCTCCAGCAGGATCGCGACCTTCGCCTCGTAGCCGTCGTCGCCGCTGCTGTCCGGGTCGCCGAGCGGGGTCTCGTACCAGGCGGCCTCACCGGCGAGCTGGTGGCGGTAGACCTCGACGGCGCTGGGGTCGGCGAGCGCGGGCTGCGGCATGAAGAGGTTGACGCCGAACGGCCCGCCGGTGAGCCGGCGCAGCTGTTTGATCTCGTTGTACATGCCGTCCGCCGTTTTGTACCCGGCGGCCAGGAATCCGAGCCCGCCGGCTTCGGCGACGGCCCCGGCGAGCTGGGGTCCGGACGTGCCGCCCGCCATGGGGGCCTGCACGATCGGATACCGGCAGAGATCGGTCAACTCGGAGGACATGACCGCATCGTGCCATGTCCTGTGCAACGGGGCCGAATCAGCCAGCGACGGCGTGACCGGTTCTGCCGCCGTACGCCGCACCGCCCGCCGGTTCGGGACCGGCGGGCGGTGCGGTGAAAGGCGGAAAGCGGTTCAGCGGCCGTTGAACGCGTCCTTCAGCCGGGAGAAGAGCCCTTGCTGACCTGGCTGAAACTGGCCGAGGGGCCGTTCCTCGCCGCGCAGCTTGGACAGCTCCCGCAGCAGCCGCTCCTGTTCCGCGTCGAGCTTGGACGGGGTCATCACCTCGACGTGCACGATCAGGTCGCCCCGGCCGCCGCCGCGCAGATGCGTGATGCCGCGCCCGTGCAGGGGCACGGACTGGCCGGACTGGGTGCCGGGCCTGATGTCGATGTCCTCCAGGCCGTCCAGGGTCTCCAGCGGACACTTGGTGCCGAGGGCCGCGGCCGTCATGGGGACGGTGACCGTGCAGTGCAGATCGTCGCCGCGCCGCTGGAACACGGCGTGCGGCAGCTCATGGATCTCCACGTACAGATCGCCGGGCGGGCCGCCGCCGGGGCCGACCTCGCCCTCGCCGGCGAGCTGGATACGGGTGCCGTTGTCGACGCCCGCGGGGATCTTCACGGTCAGGGTGCGCCGCGAGCGGATGCGGCCGTCGCCGGCGCACTCCGGGCACGGGGTGGGCACGACGGTGCCGAAACCCTGGCACTGCGGGCAGGGCCGCGAGGTCATGACCTGGCCCAGGAAGGACCGGGTGACCTGCGAGACCTCGCCGCGGCCGCGACACATGTCACAGGTCTGGGCGGAAGTGCCGGGGGCCGCGCCCTCGCCGCTGCAGGTGTTGCAGACGACGGCCGTGTCGACCTGGATGTCCTTGGTGGTGCCGAAGGCCGCCTCGTTGAGGTCGATCTCCAGCCGGATCATGGCGTCCTGGCCCCGCCGGGTCCGCGAACGGGGCCCGCGCTGCGCGGCGTTGCCGAAGAACGCGTCCATGATGTCGGAGAAGTTACCGAAGCCGCCGGCTCCGAAACCGCCCGCGCCACCGCCGCCGCCACTGGCGGAGAGGGGGTCGCCGCCGAGGTCGTAGACCTGCTTCTTCTGCGGGTCCGAGAGCACCTCGTAAGCGGCGTTGATCTCCTTGAACCGCTCCTGGGTCTTCGGGTCCGGGTTGACATCCGGGTGCAGCTCGCGTGCGAGCCGACGGAATGCCTTCTTGATCTCGTCCTGAGATGCGTCGCGGCGCACGCCGAGTACGGCGTAGTAGTCCGTGGCCACTTACGACTCCGCCAGGATCTGTCCGACGTAACGTGCCACTGCGCGTACCGCTCCCATCGTTCCGGGGTAGTCCATGCGGGTCGGTCCGACCACGCCGAGTTTGGCGACTGCCTCGTCGCCCGAACCGTAGCCGACCGCGACGACGGACGTGGAGTTGAGCCCCTCGTGGGCGTTCTCGTGCCCGATCCGTACGGTCATGCCGGAGTCCGTGGCCTCACCGAGCAGCTTCAGCAGGACGACCTGTTCCTCCAGTGCTTCCAGCACCGGCCGGATCATCACCGGGAAGTCGTGTCCGAAGCGGGTGAGGTTGGAGGTGCCGCCGATCATCAGCCGCTCCTCCGTCTCCTCGACCAGTGTTTCGAGGAGGGTGGAAAGGACCGTGGAAACCGTCCCGCGGTCCTCGCTGTCGAAGGATTCCGGCAGCTCCTGCACCAGTTGCGGGACATCCGCGAAGCGGCGTCCGACGACCCGGCTGTTGAGCCGGGCCCGCAGATCCGCGAGCGATGCCTCGCCGAAGGGCGCAGGGCAGTCGATCATACGCTGTTCGACCCGGCCCGTGTCCGTGATCAGGACGAGCATCAGCCGGGCGGGGGCGAGCGCCAGCAGTTCCACGTGCCGCACCGTCGAGCGGGTCAGCGAGGGGTACTGCACGACGGCGACCTGCCGGGTCAGCTGCGCGAGCAGCCGCACCGTCCGGCCGACCACGTCGTCGAGGTCGACCGCGCCGTCGAGGAAGTTCTGGATGGCCCGGCGCTCGGGCGAGGAGAGCGGCTTGACGCCCGCGAGCCGGTCGACGAAGAGGCGGTACCCCTTGTCGGTCGGGATGCGTCCCGCGCTCGTGTGCGGCTGGGCGATGAAGCCCTCGTCCTCCAGCACCGCCATGTCGTTGCGGACGGTGGCCGGGGAGACCCCCAGCCGGTGCCGCTCGGTCAGCGCCTTGGAGCCGACGGGCTCCTCGGTGCCGACGTAGTCCTGGACGATGGCGCGCAGCACTTCGAGTCTGCGTTCGCTGAGCATCGCGCACACCTCCAGCTGTGTCTCTCGGTGTCTGTCTGGCACTCGGTGCGTTCGAGTGCCAGCAATCCCCGTGGTCAGTGTACGGGGGTGGGGTGGGGCGGGGGCAAGGGCGACCGGCCACGCCTCCACGAGACCGCGCAGGTCGTTGCCGATAGCGTCCTGGTATGGACGTCGCTTGGGAAGACTTCGGCTGGGAGCGGTTGGGCAACGGTATCGGCAGGCGGCGCCTCCCCGGCTGGGACGCCACCGCCGCGCTGGTCGCCGGGGAGGACGGCGCGTTGCTGTACGACACCGGCGCCACGCTGCGCGAGGGGGTCGAGCTGCGGCGGCAGGCCGAGGCGCTGCTCGGGCGGAGGGTGACGCATATCGCACTGAGCCACCCGCACTTCGATCATGTGCTGGGCACCGCCGCGTTCGCCGGTGCCCAGGTGTACGGGGCGGTGGGCGTCGCGGCGCTGCTGCGCGGCGGGGCGGAGAGCCTGTGCGCCTCGGCTGTGCGCCACGGGGTGCCGGAGGGCGAGGCGGCCCGGTCGGCGGACACGCTGGTGGTCCCGCACCACGAGGTGTGCGGCGACTGGACGCTGGACCTGGGCGGCGGCCGTCAGGTGCTGCTGGCGAACGTGGGCCCCGGGCACAGCGGCCATGACCTCGCGGCGCTGGTGCCGGGCACGGGCGGTGAGCCTCCGGTGGTGTTCTGCGGTGATCTGGTCGAGGAATCGGGCGAGCCGCAGGCGGGCCGGGACGCGATCACCTCGCTCTGGCCGGCCGCGCTGGAGCGGCTGCTGGCGCTGGGCGGCGAGGGTGCGCTGTACGTGCCGGGGCACGGGGCGGTGGTGGACGCGGCGTTCGTGCGGGCGCAGCGGGCGTCGCTGGCGGAGCGCTTCGACGTGGACCTCGACGCGGGACCCGGCGTGGACGTCAACGCCGGACTCGACG
This sequence comes from Streptomyces sp. NPDC026589, assembly GCF_040638385.1. Classification (NCBI taxonomy): domain Bacteria; kingdom Bacillati; phylum Actinomycetota; class Actinomycetes; order Kitasatosporales; family Streptomycetaceae; genus Streptomyces; species Streptomyces sp. NPDC026589. The sequence continues at coordinate 400,961 of NZ_JBEZYG010000003.1, read as the reverse complement.
TGGGATGAGCCCTGACGCGGGTACGGCGAATATCGTCGTGCCATGCGCAGCTACCAGCCGGACCTGACCCCGCCGTGGAAGAGGTCCGCCCCCGTGCCCGAGGTGCCCGCCGAGCCCGATCTGGTCGTGGAGGAGGTCTCCACCGGCTTCTGCGGGGCGGTGATCCGCTGCGAGAAGACGGCCCAGGGGCCGACGGTGACCCTGGAGGACCGCTTCGGCAAGCACCGGGTGTTCCCGATGGAGCCGCGCGGCTTCCTGCTGGAGGGCAGGGTCGTCACGCTGGTGCGCCCGGGCCCGGGCGGCCCGGTGCGTCCCACCCGTACGGCCTCCGGTTCGGTGGCGGTGCCCGGGGCGCGGGCCCGGGTGGCGCGGGCCGGGCGGATCTATGTGGAGGGCCGGCACGACGCGGAGCTGGTGGAGCGGGTGTGGGGTGACGACCTGCGCATCGAGGGCGTGGTCGTGGAGTACCTGGAGGGGGTGGACGACCTGCCGGCGATCGTCGGGGAGTTCGCTCCGGGGCCGGACGCCCGGCTGGGGGTGCTGGTGGATCACCTGGTGCCCGGCTCCAAGGAGTCCCGGATCGCCGAGCGGGTGACCGGGGACCATGTGCTGGTGGTGGGGCACCCGTACATCGACGTGTGGGAGGCGGTGAAGCCGTCCTCCGTGGGGATCGACGCGTGGCCGGTGGTGCCGAGGGGGCAGGACTGGAAGACGGGCGTGTGCCGGGCGCTGGGATGGCCCCAGAACACCGGGGCGGCCTGGCAGCACATCCTGTCCAAGGTCCGCAGCTACAAGGATCTTGAACCCCAACTGCTGGGCCGGGTAGAGGAATTGATCGACTTCGTCACCCTTCCGGACTGATGTCCGGAGCCTGATTCCGACCTGTTGCAGGACTGTCGCAGAGGATCTCGTGCCGATCCCTATGAATGCCTGCGTCCCACACGCACCATCGGTTATTGAGGTGGAGGAACGGGCAGGCGGTTCACGGGCCGAAGGGCTCACGGGGGAAGGGCGGGTACCGATGGCGCGCGAGGTCTGGCGGGACAGTGCGGACAACGAGGCGGCCTCGGCCGTCTTCCATCTGATACAGCAGCTGATCGACCGGTACCGGGTCAACCGGCCGGTGATGCCGCTCGTGGTGGTCCAGGCGGCGGACGCCGGGGCCGGGCCGGAGATCGACGCGCGGGTGGAGCAGCTCGTGCATCAGGTGCACCGGGCCAACGAGTTGCGCCGGGTGCCGGTGCGGCTGCTGGACGGCGAGGGGGCGACCCCGTACGAGGCGGCGCTCGCCATGGTGCGCACGCTCTCCGAGAAGCCGTGGGAGACCCGCGAGAACACCCAGTACAAGACCTTCTCCTTTCCCCGCTCCCGGCTGCTCGGGGCGATCGAGCAGGCCACCGCGACGGTGGTCGAGCAGTCCGACGGGAACACCTCCGAGGTGCGCGAGGAACGGATCCTGGAGCAGCTGAGCCGGCTGCGCTGGCGGTCCGGCCGGCCGCGCGGGGGCACCCGGTGGGCCTCGCTGCGGCAGTCGGTGCGGCCCGAGACGTTCGTCGGCGCGCTCTTCATCGCCCTGCTCAGCGTGTTGCTCGGGGAGATCGGCTGGCTGCTGACGGCCCTGGTGGCGGCCGTCGCGCTGATCGGGCTCGCCGTGGTGGGCCTGGCGAGCCGGGCCGCGCCGCCGCTGCTGTGGGTGCGCCGGGCCAGCCGGTGGTTCGCCACCACCTCGTCCCTGGCCGCCTCCAGCACCGGCTATCCGTCGGACGGCTGGTCGTGGCTGTCGCCGAGCGGTTCGTGGCGGGTGATCCGGGCGCGGGCGGCGGCGGTCGCGGAGCGGGTGGCGGACGCGGGGGCGGGCGACGAGTACGCGCGCCAGTTCCATCTGGAGCTGCGGGTGCAGGCGCTGCTGGAGGATCTGCGGCACAACTACCGCCCGCACTCCCTGGACTGGCGGCGCAGCAAGCGCACGGTCCCGCCGGTGGTGTTCTTGCCCCGGGCGACCCAGGACAACGGCGGCATCCTGCTGATCAACGCGATCAACAGCGTACGGTCGCGGCGCAGCGAGGTGGATCCGCTGCTGCTGCTCGCCTCGCTCCAGGCCCCCGAGATCATGCGGCACACGCCGCCGCTGCCCCCGGAGCGGCCGGGGTCCGGTGCGCCGTCCGGTTCGTCCGGGGCGCGGGCCCGCTACGAGCGCTGGGTCGACGATCTGAGTCTGGGCCAGTCGCCGGGGGCGGCGGCGACCCTGGCGTGGGTGCTGCTGCTGCCGCTGTCCACCGAGAAGCTGACCCACGAGCACGCGCACGCGCAGCTCGTCACCCACCGGGTGCGGCGGACCTGGGCGTGGTGGGTGATGTCGCGGGCGAGCATCGCCGTGCTCGTCGTGGGCAGTCTGCTGGGGGCGTTCCTGTGGGCCGGGCACTGGCGCGACACGTACTGCCACGGGCCGCTGACCGACCGGAACACGGACGCGATCTGGGCCGGGAAGGGGGACGACCGGGAGTGCGTGGGGGTGGCGACCGCCCCCGAGGTGCGCTTCGCGCGGGGCAACGACCTGGATCTGAACGGGGCCGGGGAGGGCATCACCTTCGAGCGGATCGAGCAGGCGATCCGGGACGAGAACGACGACATCGAACCGGGCGACACGTACGTGACGGTCGTGTACGCCGGTCCGCTCACCGCCACGGGGAAGGAGCGGGAGGAGACCCGCAAGGGCCTGGAGGAGCTGACCGGCGTCTATCTCCACCAGCGGGAGGTGAACAAGACCGTGCGCCGGTCGGTGAAGCTGCGGGTGCTGACCGCGAACGGCGGCGAGGACATGCTGCGGCAGCTCACCGCCGTGCGGAAGATCATCGAGGTGGCCCGGCGGGATCCGACGGTGGTCGGGGTGGTCGGTCTCGGCCGCAACACCGACGAGAGCGACGACGCGGTGAAGCTGCTGCGCGAGGCCGGGCTGCCGGTGGTGAACACGACGAACTCCAGCAGCGACCTGCCCCGGGAGTTCCCCAACTACTTCGGCCTCGCGGCGACGGACGAGGAGCAGACGCACACGCTGGGGCTGGTCGCCCGGCAGATCGCGAAGGACCTCGACCGTCCGCACGCGCTCGTGCTGTCGCGCGAGGACCGCAACGGGGACCTGGACCGGTACACCGCCGAGCAGCGGGACGCGGGCCGGCAGATGCTGCACGACGCGGGCTTCGATCTGGGCAAGGACGTGCCGTACGACCTGCCGGGCGGGGCGAGCCTGAACGCCCCGCTGACGACCATCTGCCGGGCCGAGCGGGTCCCCGACGCGCTGTACTTCGCGGGGCGGGTCGAGGACGTACCGACGCTGATGCGGGGCCTGTCGGTGACCACCGGGTGCTCGGACCGTCGGATGACGGTGTTCACCGGGGACGATCTGACGAAGGGGACGTTCGACGCCAGCACGTCCATCGCGGCCAACGTCACGCTCTACCACAGCTCGCTCGCTCCGCTGGACCGGGGAAAGAACCTCGGTTTCTACGGGGACGCGTACCGCACGCTGCGGGCGCTGCACCCCGAGGGGGAGGTCACCGCGCTGGCGTCGGGGGGTGCGGCGTACGAGGACGGCCTGTTCGCCAGCGGGCAGACCGTCATCTCCTACAGCGCGACGGCCGCCCTGTACGACGCGGCGGCCCGCGGCGACAAGCGCCGGAGCGCGGCGGAGACCTGGGCGACCCTGCACACGGTGGACCTCAACAACATGCCGACGGGGACGATCTCGTTCAGCCGGACGCGGTCCTCGGTCTCCGACAACGTGCACGGCCTCAACATCGTCAAGGTGGTCCGTCCCAAGCCGAACGCCGATCGGACCGTGGTCTGCGGCAAGCCTGCCGGGGTCGCGCCCCCGCTGACGGTCAAGGACTGCCGGCCGTGAGGCGGCCCGGCCGGTTCAGTCGACGAGGTCGCGGACGACGGCGTCGGCCAGGAGCCGCCCGCGCAGGGTGAGGACCGCGCGGCCCTGCCCGTACGGCTCCGGGTCCAGCAGCCCGTCGGTCAGGGCGCGGCGGGAGGCGGCGAGGCCGTCGGGTTTCAGGAGGGAGAGCGGGCAGCCCTCGCGCAGCCGGAGCTCCAGCAGGATGCGCTCGACCCGGCGGTCCTCCTGGCCGAGGACCTCGCGGCCCGCGCCGGGTGAGCGGCCCTCGGAGAGCGCCTGGGCGTACGCGCCGGGGTGCTTCACGTTCCACCAGCGGACCCCGCCGACGTGGCTGTGGGCGCCGGGGCCCGCGCCCCACCAGTCGGCGCCGCGCCAGTACAGCTCGTTGTGCAGGCAGCGGCCCGCCTCGGTGGTGGCCCAGTTGGAGACCTCGTACCAGTCGAAGCCGGCGGCGGCGAAGGCCTCGTCCGCGATGAGGTAGCGGTCGGCGTGCGCGTCGTCGTCGGTCATCGGGATCTCGCCGCGCCGGATGCGGCGGGCGAGCTGGGTGCCCTCCTCGACGATCAGGGCGTACGCGGAGACGTGGTCGGGGCCCGCGCCGATCGCGGCGTCCAGGGTGGCCCGCCAGTCGTCGTCGGACTCACCGGGGGTGCCGTAGATCAGGTCGAGGTTGACGTGGTCGAAGCCGGCCGCCCGGGCCTCGGCGACACAGGCCTCGGGGCGGCCGGGGGTGTGCGTGCGGTCCAGGATCTTCAGGACGTGCTGCTTGGCGCTCTGCATGCCGAAGGAGACCCGGTTGAAGCCGCCCTCGCGGAGCGCGGCGAGGTAGGCCGGGTCGACGGACTCCGGATTGGCCTCGGTGGTGATCTCCGCGTCGTCCGCGAGCCCGAACTCCTCCCTGATCGCCGCCAGCATGCGCACGAGGTCCGCCGCGGGCAGCAGGGTGGGCGTGCCGCCGCCGACGAAGACCGTGCGCACGGGGCGGGGGTCGTCGCCGAGGACCTTGCGGGCCTGGCGGACCTCCTCGATCAGGTGGGCGGCGTAGTTGTCGCGGGAGGCCAGGGCCCCGCCGGAGCCGCGCAGCTCGGTGGCGGTGTAGGTGTTGAAGTCGCAGTAGCCGCAGCGGGTGGCGCAGTAGGGGACGTGCAGGTAGAAGCCGAGCGGGCGGTCGGCTGCGCCTTCCAGGGCGTGGCGGGGCAGCGCCCCGTCGTCGGGCACGGGCTCACCATCGGGCAGTACGGAAGGCATACCGACCATTGTCGCTCGCCGCGGGGGTTCCCCGGACCGGGTGGCTTCCCGGACCGGGTGGCTTCCCGGGCCGGGTGGCTTCTCGCGCACCGGCCCGGTCAGTCCGCGGGCAGGTCAGTGCGCGTGCCGACCCGTCCAGTCCGCGGGCGGGTCAGTGCGCGTGCAGGACCAGCAGGGCCACGTCGTCGTCCGGGGGCTGCTCGGCGAACTCGTGGACGGCCCGCCGGATGCGCTCGGCCGTCGCCTCGGCGGGCAGCCCGGCGCACCCGGCCAGCACCCGGGCCAGCCCGTCCCCGTCGTCGAACATCAGCGGGCCCGACCGGCGCTCGGTCACCCCGTCCGTGACGCAGAGCAGGGTGTCCCCGGGCGCGAGGTCGAAGCCCTGGCTCTCGTACGCCACGTCCTCGACGACCCCGAGCAGCACCTGGGGCTCGGCGGCCGGGCGTACGGAGCCGTCGGGGCGCAGCAGCAGCGGCAGGGGGTGCCCGGCGCTGGCAACCGTGCAGCGGACCCCGCCGTCGGGGAGCGGCACGACCTCCCCGTACAGCAGGGAGAGGAACCGGGACTGGGTGCCGTCGTGGAGCTGCTGGCCCCCGGCGGCGGCGACCATGAGGGCGGCGGCCTCGGCGGCCTCCATGGCGTCGTCGAGGAGCAGCCGGTTCAGCCGGTCCAGGACCTCCCCGACGCCGAAGCCCTCCCGGGAGAGCAGCCGCAGCCAGGGGCGGGCGAGGCCGGTGACGACGGCGGCCTCGGGGCCGCTGCCCTGGACGTCGCCGAGGACGAAGCACCAGCGGTCGCCGGGGCACGCGAAGATGTCGTAGAAGTCACCGCCGACCACCCCGTCGTCGCTCGGTTCGTAGACGAGGGCGCTGGTGACGCCGGGGATCTCGGCGACCTTGCTGGGGAGCAGGCCGCGCTGGAGGATCCGGCTGATGGTGGCCTGGCGGGTGTAGGCCCGGGCCGCGCCTACGGCGAGGCCGAGGCGGCGGACGAAGTCCTCGATCAGCGAGCCGACGGCCTCCGGCACCTGGGCGACGCCCTCGCGGCCGACGAGGACGGTGCCGAGCGCCCGGCCACCGGCGGTGATGCGGAAGGCGAGCGCGGCCCCGTCCCGGCCGCCGGGGTGCGGGGGCGGCGCTGGAGCGGCCGGCCGGTCCTCGCGGCCCTCCCCGACCTCCTCCCGGTCGCTCTCGACGAGGTGGGCGGGCCAGGGCACGGGGACGGAGACGGGACCGCAGCCGACGCCTGCCGGGAGGCGCAGGGGCTCCCGCTCCAGGACGGCGCGCAGGGGCTCGGTGCCGGTCTCGTCGCTGTGCCAGACGCGGGCGAGCCGGGGTTCGGCGGCCGGTCCTCCGCCCTCGGCCTCCAGCCAGATCGCGCACCAGTCCGCCAGCCGGGGCACCAGAAGCTGGCCGGCTATGGCGGCCACCAGGTCCTCGTCAAGCTGCCCGGCGAGCAGGTCGGAGGCCTCGGCGAGGAAGGCCGGAGCGCCTCGGCTGTCCCAGACCGCGTCGTCGCGCTCGGTGCGTCTCGCGGCGGGGGCGAGGATCTCGGCGGCGCGCAGACCGCGCCTGAGGGCCTCCCCGTCGGGCGGGGCGGGCGGGGCGCTCCAGTCGTCGACCGGGAGGCGGGCCCAGACGGTCTTGAGGCCGGTGCGGTAGGTGATGCCCCAGGAGTCGGCGAGGGTGGCGACGAGCTGGAGGCCACGGCCGTACTCCGCGGGATCGGGCAGCTCCCCGGGGCTCACCCCGGCCGGTCCGGGTCCCGCGCCGGGCTCGTCGCCGCTCACCGGGCGGGCCGGGTGGTGGTCGGTGACCTCAAGGACGAGGGCGGCGGACGGCTCGTCGTCGCCCTCCTCCTCCAGTCTGAGCACCAGGTCGACGGTGGTCCCGGCGTGCACCACGGCGTTGGTGACCAGCTCGTTGGTGACGGTCACGGCGTCGTCGGCCAGCCGGTCGCTGAAGCCCACGGCCGCGGGGACCCCGATCCCGGTCCACTCCGCGAGCGCGGCCCGCACGAACCGGCGGGCGGCGGACGGGGCGAGCGGTATGCCGGGCAGGCTGGTGCGGCTGGCCAGGCGCGGGCCGTGCGCGAGCCCGGCACGGGTGGTGCCGGGACGCTGCACGATGTCCCGCTGCAAGGGAATGGGCGCCACGATGCGGCTCCTACGGTCCGACGACACCGACAGAGTGACAGACCGGCCGCATCCATAAGCACCGAGTTACCGAAGTGGGCAGAAAATCGAGCGGATTCGAACGCAACGCTTCGGAAACGCGCCACCCCGAGGGCCAGAGCCGGATCGGGGCCATGGAAGCCCTTCGCCGGCCGGATTCACGATGCGTCGGCAACGGTGTCGCCGGAGGACGGGGCTGCCCTCCTTCTGCGGTACACCACCACCCCGCACACCGTGAGGAGGAGCGCCGCCACGGCGGACACCCCGAGGACCGTCCGCTCGGCGAAGAGCCTCCCCAGGACCTCCAGCACGCCGAGCCCCGCGGTCGCGTAGATCAGCGCCCAGGCCGCTCCGCCCACGAACAGCGCGGGAAGGTAGCGCGGCAACGGCATGCGCATGCTGCCCGCGAGGAAGTTGACGGCGGTCTGGAACCCGACGGTCAGGAAGGAGACAGCGACCACCGGCGCCCCCCACCGCTGGATCGCGCGCTCGGCGCGCCGGAACTTCGCCGAAGAGGTCAGCCCCGCGAACCTGCCGCGCCGGGCGCCGGCTCCGGCGAGCCACCCGACGGCGAACGTCCCTCCGGCGCGGAGCAGGACGATGACGTACAGGGCCCCGGCCGCGAGCGCGATCCTCTCCACACTGCCCCCACCTCGCGCGCGGGCCCGAAGCCCGCGTTCTCCGTCACCACCCGGGCCCACCAAGGAAGGCCAGCCTAACCGAACGCGCACCCGGCGGACGCGGGGCGGTGGCCGCCGTCGTCCGGGTGAAATACTTACCACTCGGTCGGGATTTATCGCCCGCAAGAGTGTACGTTCGTACGCTCCGAGGTTAGGGTCCTCCGCATGACCGTCGACATCGAGGCACGTCCTCTCCGCGCCGGGCGGAACGCGCGGACCGCCGTGGCCGTCCTGTTCTTCACCAACGGGGCCGTGTTCGCCAACCTGCTGCCGAGGTATCCGCAGATCAAGGACGATCTGGCGATCGGCAACGGCGCCTACGGACTGGCGGTCGCCGCGTTCCCGGCGGGCGCCATCGCGGCCGGCCTCGCGGCAGGGGTGCTCATCCGCCGCGCGGGCTCGGCGCGGGTCGCGGTCGTCGGCACCCTGCTGACGGCGATGGGGATCCTGGCCGCCGGCCTCGCCCCATCGCCCGCGCTGTTCGCGGGCGCCTTGTTCCTGGCCGGAGCCATGGACGCACTGACGGATGTCGCGCAGAACGCGCACGGTCTACGGGTGCAGCGGCTCTACGGGCGCTCCATCCTGAACTCGTTCCACGCGATCTGGTCCATCGGCGCCGTCACCGGAGGGCTGATGGCCGCCGGAGCGATGTCGCTGGGCCTGTCGCTCGGCGTCCACCTCACGATCTCGGCGATCGTCCTCGTTCTCGCCGCCGTGACCGCACGGCGCTTCTGCCTGCCCGGCCCGGACAACGAACCGGAGGAGACGGAGACCGGTCCGGAACGGCGGAGCGCCGGGGGAGCGGCCGGCGCCTCGCGCGTCGGGTACGTGCTGGCAGCGCTCGTTCTGATCGCCACGGCCGGCGCGCTCGTCGAGGACGCGGGAAACTCCTGGGCCGCCCTCTACCTGACGGACTCCCTGCACGCCTCCGCGGCACTGGCCGCCTGGGGCTTCATCGCCCTGGTGGGCGCCCAGTTCATCGGGCGCATCATCGGGGACCGTCTCGTCGACCGCTTCGGTCAGCGCGCCGTGGCCCGGACCGGCGGCCTGATCACCACGGTCGGCATGGGACTCGCCCTGGCGGTGCCGACGCTGCCCGGAACCATCCTGGGCTTCGCCCTGGCCGGATTCGGGGTGGCGACGCTGGTACCCGCGGCGATGCACGAAGCCGACGCCCTGCCCGGCCTCAAACCGGGATCGGGTCTGACGATCGTCTCGTGGCTCATGCGCCTGGGCTTCCTGCTGTCCCCGCCGGTCGTCGGGTACGTCGCCGACGCGACCAGCCTGCGCACCGGCCTGCTGGTGATCCCCTGCGCCGGGCTGCTGGTGGTGGTGCTCGCCAGGGTCCTGCGAGGCCGACGCGGCTGAACTCGGCGCGGACCAGCGAGCGCCTACGAGCACCTGCGAGGCCGGCGCCAGTGAAGTAGGTCCGGCTGGCCTCGACCACCGCGGCGAACGACCGGCGCGGCGCCCACGTCGACGTCCGCGACGCACCGCTCCTGCCAGGCCGGGCGGCCGGAACGGGGAAGCCGGACACCTCAGGTGTCCGGCCGCCCCGCCAGTGCCCGTCCGGGGCCGGGGCCCCGCGCCGGCCGCGTGGCTCAGGCCTCGCGCGAGCCCGCGTACATCTCGTCGATGAGCCCCCGGTACTCCCGCTCGACGACCGGCCGCTTCAGCTTGAGGCTGGGGGTCAGCTCGCCGTGCTCGACGTCCAGGTCGCGCGGCAGGAGGCGGAACTTCTTGATGGTCTGCCAGCGCTGGAGGCCCTCGTTGAGGCGCTTGACGTACCCGTCGATCAGCTCGACGGTCCCCGGGGCGGCGACGACCTCCGCGTACGACTTCCCCTCCAGGCCGTTCTCGGCGGCCCAGCCCAGGAGGGTGGGGCCGTCGAGCGCGATGAGCGCGGTGCAGAAGTTACGGTCCGCGCCGTGCACCAGGATGTTGGAGACGAAGGGGCAGACCGCCTTGAACTGGCCCTCGACCTCCGCCGGGGCGACGTACTTGCCGCCGGACGTCTTGATCAGGTCCTTCTTGCGGTCGGTGATGCGCAGGTAGCCGTCGACCGACAGCTCGCCGATGTCCCCGGTGTGGATCCAGCCGTCCGACTCCAGGACCTCTTCGGTCTTGTCGGGCAGGTTGTGGTAGCCCTCCATGACACCGGGGCCGCGCAGCAGGATCTCGCCGTCCTCGGCGATGCGCACCTCGGTGCCGGGGAGCGGCTTGCCGACGGTGCCGGTGCGGTAGGCCTCGCCCGGGTTGACGAAGGAGGCGGCGCTGGTCTCGGTGAGGCCGTAGCCCTCCAGGATGTGGACGCCGGCGCCCGCGAAGAAGTAGCCGATGTCCGGGGCGAGGGCGGCGGAGCCGGAGACGCAGGCGCGCAGCCGGCCGCCGAAGGCCTCACGGATCTTGGAGAAGACGAGGGCGTCGGCGACCTTGTGCTTGGCGCCGAGCGCGAAGGGGACGGACGCCTTGCCGGTGCGGCGGAAGTTGTCCTGGGAGACCTTGGCGTACTCGCGGGCGACTCCGGCGGCCCACTGGAAGATCTTGTACTTGGCTCCGCCGCCCGCACGGGCCTTGGAGGCGACCCCGTTGTAGACCTTCTCGAAGATCCGGGGCACGGCGGCCATGTAGGTCGGCTGGACGACCGGCAGGTTCTCGATGATCTTGTCGATACGGCCGTCGACGGCGGTGACGTGGCCGACCTCGATCTGGCCGGAGGTGAGGACCTTGCCGAAGACGTGAGCCAGCGGCAGCCAGAGGTACTGCACGTCGTCGGCGTTGATCAGCCCGGTCGAGACGGTGGCCTTGGCCATGTACGACCAGTTGTCGTGCGGCAGCCGTACGCCCTTGGGGCGGCCGGTGGTGCCCGAGGTGTAGATGAGGGTGGCGAGCTGGTCGGCGGTGATCGCGGCGACCCGCTCGGTGACCGCGTCCGGGGTCTTGGCGAGGAGCTCGTCGCCCTGGGCCTCCAGCTCGGCGAGGGTGATGATCCAGCCCTCGGGGTCGTCATCGGCGGGCTCGACGCCGGCCGGGTCGATGACCACGACGTGGGCGAGGTTCGGCAGGTCCGCGCGGCTCTCCCGCGCCTTGGCCAGCTGCTCGGCGTTCTCCGCGATGAGGATCCGGCTCTCGGAGTCGGCCAGGATGAAGGCGGACTCCTCGGCGTTCGTGGACGGGTAGACGGTGGTCGTCGCGGCGCCCGCGCACATCACCCCGAGGTCGATGAGGATCCATTCCACCCGGGTGGCCGAGGAGAGGGCGACCCGCTCCTCCGGCCGCACGCCGAGGGCGATCAGCCCGGCGGCGATCGCGTAGACCCGCTCCGAGGCCTGGCCCCAGCTCAGCGACTTCCAGTCGTCGGGACCCGCGCCCGAGGCCGACGGCACCGGATAGCGGTACGCCTCCCCGTCCGGGGTCGCCGCCACGCGGTCGATGAAGAGGGCCGCCACGGAGGGCGGCCGGTTATCGATCAAGGTCTGTGTGTCGCTCACGACGTCCTCCGGGCCTGCGGCATTGCTACGACCGGCTTCTTTGATACGGCGGCTGGCTGCCGTGGTGCTCCTGCCCACCGCCTACTGCCTACTGCTCCCGTGCTTCTGCGCAACCTGCTTGGTCGGGCTTGTTTAACTGACCAGTAACCATCGAGTCGTGATCAGAGTAGAGCGCGCGTGTCCGCCACGTAAGAGGCAACGGACCGCGGCTTTCATAACGAAAGGGCCCCCACGCCGGTACTGCTGCGGCATGAGGGCCCTTGGAGAGCGGACTACTTCTTGCCCTTGCTCTCACCCGCGGACTCGTCCGTCGACAGGACGGAGATGAAGGCGTCCTGCGGAACCTCCACGTTGCCGACCATCTTCATCCGCTTCTTGCCCTCCTTCTGCTTCTCCAGCAGCTTCCGCTTACGGGAGATGTCACCGCCGTAGCACTTGGCGAGGACGTCCTTGCGGATGGCGCGGACGGTTTCCCGGGCGATGACCCGGGCGCCGATGGCCGCCTGGATCGGCACCTCGAAGTTCTGCCGGGGGATGAGCTTCTGCAGCTTGGCGACGAGCCGTACGCCGTACGCGTACGCCTTGTCCTTGTGGGTGACCGCGGAGAACGCGTCCACCTTGTCGCCGTGCAGCAGGATGTCGACCTTGACGAGCTGGGCCGACTGCTCGCCGGTGGGCTCGTAGTCGAGGGAGGCGTAACCCCGGGTCTTGGACTTCAGCTGGTCGAAGAAGTCGAAGACGATCTCCGCGAGCGGCAGGGTGTAGCGGATCTCGACCCGGTCCTCGGAGAGGTAGTCCATGCCGAGCAGGGTGCCGCGCCGGTTCTGGCACAGCTCCATGATCGCGCCGATGAACTCGCTCGGGGCCAGCACCGTGGCGCGGACGACCGGCTCGTGCACCTTGTCGATCTTGCCCTCGGGGAACTCGCTCGGGTTGGTGACGACGTGCTCGGTGCCGTCCTCCATCTCGACGCGGTAGACCACGTTGGGGGCGGTGGCGATCAGGTCGAGGCCGAACTCGCGCTCCAGCCGCTCCCGGACCACGTCCAGGTGGAGCAGGCCGAGGAAGCCGACGCGGAAGCCGAAGCCGAGCGCGGCGGAGGTCTCCGGCTCGTAGACCAGGGCGGCGTCGTTGAGCTGGAGCTTGTCCAGCGCCTCGCGCAGGTCCGGGTAGTCCGAGCCGTCCAGCGGATACAGCCCGGAGAACACCATCGGCTTGGGCTCCTTGTAGCCGCCCAGCGCCTCGGTCGCCCCGTTGTGCAGCGAGGTGATCGTGTCACCGACCTTGGACTGCCGGACGTCCTTCACCCCGGTGATGATGTAGCCGACCTCGCCCACGCCAATGCCGTCGGCCGGGGTCATCTCCGGGGACGACACCCCGATCTCCAGCAGCTCGTGGGTGGCGCCGGTGGACATCATCCGGATGCGCTCGCGCTTGTTGAGCTGCCCGTCGATGACACGGACATAGGTGACGACACCGCGGTACGCGTCGTAGACCGAGTCGAAGATCATCGCGCGGGCGGGGGCGTCCGCGACGCCGACCGGGGCCGGCACGTCGCGCACGACCCGGTCGAGCAGCGCGTCCACGCCGACGCCGGTCTTCGCGGAGACCTTGAGCACGTCCTCGGGCTGGCAGCCGATGAGGTTGGCCAGCTCCTCGGAGAACTTCTCCGGCTGGGCGGCCGGGAGGTCGATCTTGTTGAGCACCGGGACGATGGTGAGGTCGTTCTCCATCGCGAGATAGAGGTTGGCCAGCGTCTGGGCCTCGATGCCCTGCGCGGCGTCGACCAGCAACACCGTGCCCTCGCAGGCCGCGAGCGAACGGGAGACCTCGTAGGTGAAGTCCACGTGGCCCGGGGTGTCGATCATGTTGAGGACGTGGGTGGTGCCCGTGTCCTCACCCGTGTTGGGGGCCCAGGGCAGCCGGACCGCCTGGGACTTGATGGTGATGCCGCGCTCGCGCTCGATGTCCATCCGGTCGAGGTACTGAGCACGCATCTGCCGCTGGTCGACCACTCCGGTCAGCTGAAGCATCCGGTCGGCGAGGGTCGACTTGCCGTGGTCGATGTGCGCGATGATGCAGAAATTGCGGATCAGCGCCGGGTCGGTACGGCTCGGCTCGGGCACGTTGGAAGGAGTCGCGGGCACGCAGGGTCCTGATTCTTGAGACGCCGAACGCCGTGTCTCGGGTCGATGTCGGGTCGGTCGGATCGATACGTAGGCTCCATCGTCCCACGCCTGCGGGACAGCGACCGGTTTGGGCCGGTCGGAGGGTGACTGCTACCGTGGACAGCTGTGCCTCGTGGCTCTCACGAGCGGCGCGGCTCACCTGGAAGATCCAACGAACCTGAAAAGGCTCTATTCGTGGCGAACATCAAGTCCCAGATCAAGCGGAACAAGACCAACGAGAAGGCGCGCCTGCGCAACAAGGCCGTCAAGTCGTCGCTCAAGACCGCGATCCGCAAGGCCCGCGAGGCCGCCGTTGCCGGTGACGTCGAGAAGGCCACCACGGCCGTCCGCGACGCTTCCCGTCAGCTCGACAAGGCTGTCTCGAAGGGTGTCATCCACAAGAACGCCGCCGCCAACAAGAAGTCGGCGCTGGCGTCCAAGGTTGCCGCCCTGCAGGCCTGAGCTTCTTCCCGAAGCTCACTGATGTGACCGCCGGGACGGACCAGACGGGCCCTCTCTCCCGCCCCTGACCGGCACCCCGCGCCGCACACCGAACCTGCGTTCGCCACGCGGGTGCGGCGCACACCAGAGTGTTACCCGGAAGCCCCGGCCCCCGATCTCCCCAGATCGAGGACCGGGGCTTCCGCACGTGAGGCGACATCCAGTGCCCGCCCGGGGGCACATCCAGCCCGTCCGGCGCTTGAGGACGGAACCGGCGATCGCACGAGGCCCCGCACGCTCCCAGCACGGTGCCGAGGCAAACCCAGCCCGTCCGGCGCTTGAGGACGGAACCGGTACTTACAAAGGCCCCGCACACCGCGGCGAACCCCACGGCGAACCGCCCCCACCCCAACCCGAGAGGCCTACCGCCCAGCCCGCGCGGCCCGCGCAACAGCGACGACGGCCTTCTCCAGGGCGTACTCGGGGTCGTCCCCCCCGCCCTTCACCCCCGCGTCCGCCGCAGCCACGGCCCGAAGGGCCGAAGCGACCCCGTCCGGCGTCCACCCCCGCATCTGTTGCCGCACCCGGTCGATCTTCCACGGCGGCATACCCAGCTCCCGGGCCAGATCGGCCGGCCGGCCGCCCCGGGCCGAGGACAGCTTCCCGATCGCCCGTACCCCCTGCGCCAACGCACTGGTGATCAGGACGGGCGGGACCCCGGTCGACAGCGACCACCGCAGTGCCTCCAGCGCGTCCGCCGCGCGCCCCTCGACCGCCCGGTCGGCGACGGTGAACGACGAGGCTTCCGCCCGCCCGGTGTAATAGCGCCCGACGACCGCTTCGTCGATCGTGCCCTCGACATCCGCGATCAGCTGGGACACCGCACTCGCCAGCTCCCGCAGATCGCTGCCGATGGAGTCGACCAGCGCCTGGCAGGCCTCCGGCGTCGCGGACCGCCCGTGCGCCCGGAACTCCGACCGTACGAAGGAGAGCCGCTCTGCGGGCTTGGTGGTCTTCGGGCAGGCGACCTCCCGCGCCCCGGCCTTGCGCGCCGCGTCCAGCAGCCCCTTGCCCTTGGCGCCGCCCGCGTGCAGCAGGACAAGCGTGATCTCCTCGACCGGCGCGCCGAGATACGCCTTGACGTCCTTGATCGTGTCGGCCGAGAGGTCCTGCGCGTTGCGCACGATCACGACCTTGCGCTCGGCGAAGAGCGAGGGGCTGGTGAGTTCGGCGAGCGTGCCGGGCTGCAACTGGTCGGACGCCAGATCACGTACGTCCGTGTCGGCGTCGGCAGCGCGGGCGGCCACCACCACCTGCTGCACCGCACGGTCCAGGAGGAGGTCCTCCTGGCCCACGGCGAGGGTGAGGGGCGCGAGCGGATCGTCGGTGGAATTCTTCCTGGTGGCCATCGCGATCCAGCATCCCACGCCCCACTGACAGCCCGGACGGCCCCGGGCTGTCGGGGCGCGAGGCCGGTGCGCGGTGCGCGAACGCCCGTACCGGAGAATGGCCGGGTGAGCGATGTGAGACATGTACTGGTACTCCCCGACCGCGACGCCGCGGAGGAGGTGGCCGAGGAGCTGGCGGACCGCTTCGGGGTCGCCGAGGAGCCTCAGCTCGTACGGGACGCGCTGGCCGGCGAGGACGACGCCGAGGACGCCCAGTGGCTGGTGGTCGTGGAGGACGCGGCCGGACGTCTGGACCCGGCCGCGCTCGACGCGTTCGCGGAGGAGTACGAGGGCTGGCTGGAGAAGCCGTGACGCCCGGCCGGACCGGCCCTCGGGAACGGTCCGGCCCGCTCAGCCCTTGGGCACGATCTGGATGTCGAGGTCAATGACGATGCTCGGCCCCACCACGGCGATCCCGCGCGCCACCATGGTCTGCCAGGTGAGGGTGAAGTCCTCGCGGTGCAGTTCGGTGGTGGCCCGGCAGGCGGCGCGCGTCTCGCCCTCCAGGCCGCTGCCGATCCCGAGGTACTGGGTGTCCAGCGTCACGGTACGGCTGACGCCGTGCAGGGTCAGCGCCCCGGTGACACCCCACCGGCTGCCGCCCCGGTGGACGAAGCGCTCGCTGTAGAACTCCAGCGTCGGGTAGCGGCCGACGTCGAGGAAGTCGCCGGAGCGCAGGTGGTCGTCGCGCATCTGCACATTGGTGTCGATCGACGCCGCGTCGATGATCACGTGCATGGCGGAGTCCTCCATGCGGTCGGCGATCCGGACCGCCCCGGCGAAGGTGTTGAACCTGCCGTGGATGCGCGCCAGCCCGATGTGCCGGGCGGTGAACGCGATCTGCGAGTGGTTCGGCTCGATGTCCCAGTCGCCGGGGTCGGGCAGCTGCGGCGGCTGCGCCACCTGGAGGGTCACATCGCCCAGAGTGGCGTGCGCGCCCTCGGCCACCGTGACCGCTCCGTGGAACGGGGTGAAGCCCTCGGCCGTGATCGCCAGCCGGTAGTCGCCCGCAGGGACCGTGGCGAGAACACTGCCGAAGGGGTCCGTCTCCCCGCCGATCACCTTGCGGCCCGCGCTGTCGGTCACGACGAACTCGGCCTGCTGAACCGGTTCGTTGACCGGGTCCAGCACCCGGCAGTTGAGCACGCCCGCGGTACGGGGCACCTGGAATCCGGCGAGGGACCCACCGCGCCGACCCGCCTGGCCTCTGTTTCCCAGCCAACGGCCGAACATCTCTACGTACCCCCAGGGGCGCTGCACGCTTCGGGCCCCTGACATGTGGACGTCCTTGTCGGATCAGTGGCCCGCCGACGAATACGCATTCGATCACTATTGCGGCGTTCGAGGCAAACGGAGGGCCTCGGAGGGTCTTGTACGAAGCTGCCACAAGGTGTAATGAGGTGTACGGACGTATGACGAGGTGCGATGAGCTGCGTCGAGCGGCCACGCAGGTGTTGCCGAAGGCCCGAATGACAAGTTCCGCGGTGTGGATCAGTCGCCCGCTGTATTCGCCCTCGGCACCCGTCCCTCATCCGTCCGTGGCATCCGTCCGTGGCATCCGTCCCTGGTGTCCGTCCCTGGCGTTCGTCCGTAGCGTTTCGCGTGTCACCGGTCGGCGGCGGGCCCCGGCGCCGCGACCGTCTCCCGGAGCTGGGGGACCCGGGAGAGCCTCACCCCGAAGTGGTCCCGGTAGGCGGCGAGCACCTCCTCGTCCGTGGCCAGTTCCGTACGGTGCTGATCCCCGCCGACCGTGGTGACCAGGGTCCGCCCGCTCAGCGTCACCCTCCCGGTCTCCGTGTACCGGGAGCACACCAGGGATCGGGTGAAGTGCGAGTCCGGCGAGGTGCGGTGGTACCAGGCCCCTCCCCGGAACTCCGGCAGCGTCCGCGGCCTCAGGTCGAGCCGGAACTGCCGTGAGCCTCCGCGCAGCAGATCCAGATCCCCTTGCGGCGCCTGACGGAGCCGGAACACACCCCGGGGATCCTCCTGCTCCGCCCGGTCGTCGAGCGCCAGCGGCCACAGCGCGTTGTCGCCGAACCCGACATCCGCCAGCCAGGGCCCCGTACCGTCCTCGGTCTCCACCCGCAGCGCCATGTGGTCGTACGGAATGCCCAGCCGGCCGCCGTCGCCGAAGCCCCGGGCCTGGAGAAGGGTCACCCGGAAGCCGAGGGCCCGCAGCAACGCCCCGAACGCGCCGTTCAGTTCGTAGCAGAAGCCCCCGCGACCGCCGGTCACCTTGGCCATGAGCGCCCGTTCCTCCAGCACGATGTCCTCGCCCAGATGGACCGAGAGGTTCTCGAAGGGCACGGCGAGCAGATGCCGGTGCTGCAGGTCGCGCAGCGCTTCGATGTCGGCCCGCACCGGACGGTCCGCGCCGATCCGGGTGAGATAGGCGTCGACGGCAGCGGGGGTGATGCTGTCGTCGGGTCCCGGGACGGAGGCGCCGGACGTCATGGGTGTCTGCGGGGTCATGGGCCCAGTCTGCGCCCGCTCCCGCCCCACGGACCACCGGTCCTAGGACTCCTGACCGAGGCCCGTTGCCCGAGGCGTGGCACGGTGATCGCGGTCTAGCCTGACGGGCATGACCGAACACGATGCCGCGCGCAGCCGTGAGCAGCGCAAGCAGGACACCCTGGATCGTCTGCGACAGGACGAGGACGCGTGGGTGGCGACAGCCTCCGCGGACGGCGTGCCCACTCTGGTCCCGCTGTCGTTCCTCTGGGACGACGACACCGGCACCCTGGTCATGGCCACCCGGCGGACCAATCCCACCGCCGTCAACGTGACTCCCGACGGCCCGGTCCGCATCACCCTCGGCCCCACGCGCGACGTGGTGCTGATCGAGGGCGGGGCGAGGATCCTGGAGGGGGCCGACCTTCCCCCTGCGGCAAGGGAAGCCTTCGCCGCGAAGCTCCGATGGGACCCGCGCACCCCCGCCTGGGTGTTTCTGCACATCACCCCCCACACCGTGCGCGCCTGGCGCGAGGTGAACGAACTGGCCGACCGCGACCTGATGCTCGCCGGAGCGTGGCTGGTCTGACCCGCGCCATGTCATGACCGGCCCACCGCCCGCAGCGCCTTCCCGGTGCCCGTCACGGCGATCGGGCCGTCGGTGTCGGTGCGCAGGACCCGGGCCCCGGCCGCCCTGAGGGCGGCCACCGTGCGGGCCGAGGGGTGTCCGTACGGGTTGTCCGCGCCGCAGGAGATGAGCGCCAGCCTCGGCCGTACGCCGTGGAGCAGCCCGGTGTCCTGGAACGCCGAGCCGTGGTGGGCCACCTTGAGGACGTCCACGGGACCCGAAACCTCCCGGCCGCGCAGCAACTCCCGCTGGGCCGGGGGTTCGAGGTCCCCGAGGAGCAGCAGGGTCAGCCCGCCGGCCGCCCGTACGCGCAGCGTGACGCTGGAGTCGTTCGGCTCCCGCACCAGCGCCCCCGTGCCCCCGGGCCCTTGGCGCGGCCAGAGGACCCGCCAGTCGACCGGGCCCGCCCGGCGGTGCTCACCCGCCACGGCCCGCATCGTCGGGATCCGCGCCGCGGCCGCTGTCCGCCGTACGAACGCGGCCTGCTCCGGCGGCTCTTCGAGGCTCGTCGTCTGGATCGCGCCCACCGCCCTGCCCCGGAGCACGCCAGGCAGCCCGCGCACATGGTCGGCGTGGAAGTGGGTGAGGACCACGAGGGGGACACGGGTCACCGCGAGGTCGCGCAGACACCGGTCGACCGCACGGGGATCGGGTCCGGCGTCGACGACCACCCCCGTGCCCTCCCCCGCCATGAGCACCATCGCGTCGCCCTGCCCCACGTCGCAGAGGGCGAACGCCCAGTCGGGCGGCGGCCATCCGGTCATGATCCGGGTCAGCGGAACCGGCCTCAGCACCGCCAGCACGAGGAGCAGCCCGGTGGCCGCGCAGATCCACGGGCGCCGGGCCAGCCTCGGCGCCAGGAACACGGCCAGCACCGTGAGGCCGGCCAGCAGCGCCGCGCCGGACCACCCTCCGGGCCACTGGGCCTCCGCTCCGGGGAGCCCCGCCCCGGTGCGGGCGACCGTGGCGATCCACCCGACCGGCCAGCCGGCGATCCCGGCCAGCAGTTCGGCCACCGGCGGGGAGACCGGGGCGACGGCCAGCGCCGCGAACCCGAGCACGGTCGCCGGCGCCACGGCGAACTCCGCCAGCAGGTTGCACGGGACCGCCACCAGGCTGACCCGTGAGGCCAGGACCACCACCACGGGTGCGCACACGGCCTGCGCGGCCGCCGCCGCGGCCAGCACCTCGGCGAGCCTCCCCGGCACCCGCCGCGCCCGCAGCGCGGCGCTCCACCGTGGCGCGAGGGTCAGCAGCGCACCGGTGGCGAGCACCGACAGCAGGAAGCCGTAGCTCCGGGCGAGCCAGGGATCGTAGAGGACCAGGAGGACGACAGCCGCCGCCAGGGCGGGAATCAGGGACCTCCGGCGGCCCGTTCCGATCGCGAGGAGCGTGATGAGACCGCAGGCCGCCGCGCGGAGCACGCTCGGTTCCGGACGGCACACGACAATGAAGGCGAGGGTCAGCCCACCGCCGATCAACGCGGTCCCGCGCAGGGAGAGCCCCAACATCGGTGCCACGCCGCGCCGTTCCGCGCTCAGCGCCGAGCCCGGCGGCCCGACGAGGAGGAAGAGCAGGATCGAGAGGTTGGCCCCGGAAACGCTCAAGAGGTGCGTCAGATCGGTCGACTTGAAGGCGTCGTGGAGTTCGGGCGGGATCCTGGAGGTGTCACCGACCACCAGCCCCGGCAACAGCGCACGGGCGTCCGCGTCCAGATCGTCCGTCGCCTCCCGCAACCCGGCGCGCAGTTCCCCGGCCATGCGCTGGACCCGCGTCGGCGGACCGGTGATCCGAGGCGCCCCCTCGTCGTCCACCCGGAGAACCGCCGCCAGGTGTTCGCCCTCATGGGCGGGGGGCGAGAGCCTGCCGCCGAGCCGGAGCCGGGTGGACGGCAGCAGCTTCTGCCAGTCCGCCCGGTGGTCGCCCGCCGCGACCATGAGCAGCACCGGTGTCCGGACCCGGGTGCCCGAGCCGTCCGGCGTCCGCACCTCCACGACCTCGGCGTCGATCAGGAGAAGGGCCGGGGCGCTGTGGTTGCCCCGGACCGCCGGGCGGGTCGTCCGGGGATCCGAGGTCACCCGTACGTCGGCGTCGATCCGCGCGTACTCCTCCGCCAGCCCGGGGACCGGGCCGCTCCGGACATCGGCCCCATGGAGTCCGGCCACGGCCGCGCCCGCCGCCGCGCACAGCAGGACGGCTCCCCCGGCGGCGACGGCCCGGGACCGTCCGGCGGGCCGCCCCTCCCGCGAGGTGCGCGAGGCCACCACCAGCAGAACGACCGCCGGAACCAGACAGGCGGCTGCCACGGCGGCCGCCCACCGCCCCGGCAGCCCCAGCGTCGACGCCGCAGCCGCCCAGACCGCCAGGGCGGGCGGAACGAGCCGCAGGTCCGCGGGCCCCTCCGCTCGCGCCCCGGCACCACCCGGCGTTCCCGAATCACTCGGCGCACCCGGAACACCCGGCGCAACCGGAATACTCGGCGTTCCCGGAACACTCGGCGCACACGCCGAACTGCCCGCGGCATCGCCCGCCCCCCGGACGTAGGGCCGGGCAGCCTCCCGGCTGCTCATGGCCGTACGAGCGGCTGGAGTTCGGCGAAGCGGCGGTCGCCGATCCCGTTGACCTGCCTGAGCTCGTCGACGGACCGGAATCCGTTGTTCTCCGTGCGGTAGTCGATCATGTGCTGGGCCAGCACGGGCCCGACCCCTGGCAGCGTTTCCAACTGCTCCGCGGTCGCCGTGTTCAGGCTCAGCGGTGCCGAGGGCCCGGGCCCGCCCGGCGCGCCGCCCGGCCCGTCGGCCCCGGCGTGCCCGCCACCGCCCGGCCCGGGGGGCGGCGGGCCGGGCGGCAGACCCACGACGACCTGCTCACCGTCCAGCAGGACCCGCGCCCGATTGATCCCCGTCACATCCGTGCCCGCGCGCACACCCCCCGCCGCGTCGAGCGCGTCCGCCACCCGCGAGCCCGCCGGAAGCCGGCGGACCCCCGGCCGAAGCACCTTGCCGCTCACATCGACGACGATCTGCCCTCCCCCGCCCCCAACCACGTCCGGTGGCGCCCCTGCGGTCGGACGGGGGGCCTGTCCGGTGCCCCCGGACCGTAACGGGTCCGGAGGCAACGCGGGCGCCGCCGCTTCGTCGGCGACCGGTTCCGGCGGGCGCACGGCCTGGGGGCGTACGGACCAGAAGTGGAACGCCGCGACACCCACGGCGGCGAGCAGCACCAGTCCGAGCACCACCGGCGTGCGCGGCGCCATCCCGCACCGGAGCCGCAACCACAACGGCAGCCGCTCCCGAACGGCCGACACGAGACGGCCCGCCCTAGCCGTACCCCCGGACACCACCCCCGGGGCTTCCGACACGGGCACGGGCGCGGGCTCCGCCTCACATACCGATACGGGCACGGGCTCCGCCTCACGTGCCGATACGGGCACGGGCTCCGCTGTACCGCGCCCTGGCCCGGGGACACCTGCCATCAGCGCGTCCGCCCGACGACGCGCGGCCATCGCGGCACGGGCGGAACGCCCCCGCGCGGACAGCCGCCCACCATGGCGTGCATCGGAACGCGCGCCGGGGCCCACGCCCGCCCGGCCACTCGGGCGCGTGCCGGAACCGCGTCGCACCCGTGCGGGCGTCCTCGCCGACAACGGGTCGGGCGGCTCAGGCGAGGGCGGAGGTGGAAACGTGGACGATGCGTCGGATGACGGGGCAGAGGCGGAAGGAGCATCGGGAGCCGACGCTCGAGAAGATCGAAGGGCCATGCCTCACGACGTTAGGCACATCCGCCCGAACCCGCTGAGCAGCACCGATTCCTGTGGAAAGACCGGCGGTTGTGGACAACTCGACCACTCCACGGGGTGAAATCCCGCTCAGCGCGAGGAGATCAGCGCAGCGAAAGCAACGCAGAGAAAGCAGCGCGGTGAGATCCGCGCGGTGAGATCACCGCAGAGAGATCACCGCGCCGAGCAGCCCCGGCCCCGTGTGCGCCCCGATCACCGCGCCGACCTCGCTGACGTGGAGGTCGACCAGGCCGGGAACGCGCTCGCGCAGCCGCTCGGCCAGGCGCTCCGCGCGCTCCGGGGCGGCGAGGTGGTGGACGGCGATGTCCACCGGGGCCGCCCCCGCCCGCTCGGCGACGATCTCCTCCAGGCGGGCAATGGCCTTGGACGCCGTCCGCACCTTCTCCAGCATCTCGATCCGTCCCGCGTCGAGCTCCAGGATCGGTTTCACCGCCAGCGCGGATCCCAGCAGGGCCTGCGCCGTACCGATGCGTCCGCCCCGGCGCAGATAGTCGAGCGTGTCGACATAGAAATACGCCGACGTGCCTGCGGCCCGCTTCTCCGCGGCCGACACCGCCTCGTCCGGGCCACCGCCCGCCTCTGCGGTCTCCGCAGCCGCCAGAGCGCAGAATCCCAGGGCCATGGCGACCATGCCGGTGTCCACCACACGTACCGGAACGGGGGCGTCCGCCGCAGCGAGCAGCGCGGCGTCGTACGTGCCCGAGAACTCCGACGACAGGTGCAGCGACACCACCGCGTCCGCGCCGCCCTCGGCCGCCGCCCGGTAGGCCGCGGCGAAGACCTCGGGGCTGGGGCGGGACGTGGTCACGGAGTGGCGTTTCTGCAGAGCCAGGGCGAGCGAACGGGCCGAGATCTCCGTGCCCTCCTCCAGCGCCCGGTCGCCCAGGACGACGGTCAGCGGCACTGCGGTGATGCCGTGCCGTTCCATCGTCGGGCGCGGCAGGTAGGCCGTGGAATCGGTGACGATAGCGACATGGCGGGACATGAGCCGGAGGTTACCTGGCGTGGTGGAAGTGCGGCAGCCCGGCCCCGGCCCTCTGATCGTTCATGGCCTCTTCGGAGCGTATCCGGCCGGGTCGTGGATACGCCCGAGCCGTCGCGTGTGCCTCAGTTCGTCGTTTCCGGCCGGGTGGACTTCTGCCAGGGGTAGGTCGTGCGCAGCCGCGGGTCCGGGGCGGTGATCGCCTGCGGGCTCTCCTCGCGGGCCGGTCCGGACCACGCCTGGTCGGCCGTGCTGCTGTTCCCGGCCGAGGGGTCCGTCGAGGCGGCCGGCTCGGGCCAGTCCGTCCCGGGGCCCTGGCCCGGTGTCGAGGCGGGTGCCCCCGCGCCGGATGCCTGCGGCGGCTCCTCGACGGTCCAGTGCCGCAGCGCGCCGGCCTCGATGTCGATCTGCGCGTTCAGCGCGTCCAGGTCGTCGTCGGCGAACTGCCGCGCCCGGTCCCGCGCCGCCCAGCGCAGCGACTCCGCCGAGTGCGTGATCCGCTGCGTGCGTTCCCTCAGCTTGGGCAGCAGGCCCGCGACCGTCGCCCGGTCCGGCTCGCGCTCCAGCCGCTTCAGCTCGTCGTCCAGTTCGAGGCCGTGCTCGCTGAGCCTCCGGAACAGTGCCACCGACTCGGCCAGGGACGCGTCCTCGGCGGCACCGGCGTGCAGAGCGTCCTGCGTGGCGCGCATCGAGGTGCGCAGGGCGAGCCGGAGCTGCGCCAGCTCGCCGGCGACACCCGTCTGCCCGAAGCTCTTGGCCCGGAGCGTGGTGTCCTCCACGGTGCGCCGGGCCTGCGTGATCGTGCGGTCCACACCTCGCTTGGCCGCGCCGACGGCCTTCACGGTCGCGTAGACGCCCAGCGCGACGAACGCGACCAAGAGCAACGCCAGGATCGTGATCGCGGCTTCCATGAATGCCCCTCGATATCTCGATGCGGCCGCCGATACCGGTCGCCCCTCCACCGTAAACGGAACGGGCAGGCCGAGGGTTCCTTCGGAACCCCCAACCTGCCCGTAGGGGATGGCCCCCACCACGCCCAGGGACCATCACGCGGCTGCTATCACCCGGCCGCCACCGCCCGGCCGTCGTCACACAGCAGCGGTCACGCAGCAATCGTCACGCGGGGACGATGTTCACCAGCTTCGGCGCGCGCACGATCACCTTGCGGATCCCGGCCCCGCCCAGCGCCGCGACGACCGCCTCGTCGGCCAGGGCCAGCGCCTCCAGCTCCTCGTCCGTGATGGCGGGCGAGATCTCCAGGCGGGCCCGGACCTTGCCCTTGATCTGGACGACGCAGGTGACGGTCTCGTCCACGACGTACGCCGGGTCCGCCACCGGGAAGTCCTGGTGCACGACCGACCCGGTGTGGCCCAGCCGCCGCCACAGCTCCTCCGCGATGTGCGGGGCCAGCGGGGCGATCAGCAGGACCAGCCGCTCGGCGACGGAGCGCGACAGCGGGCCGCCGGCCTTCGTCAGGTGGTTGTTCAGCTCGGTGACCTTGGCGATGGCGGTGTTGAACCGCATCCCCGCCATGTCCTGGCCGACCCCGTCGATGGCCTTGTGCAGGGCGCGCAGCGTGTCCTCGCCGGGCTCCGTGTCGACGACGGTGATCTCACCGGTCTCCTCGTCGACCACATTGCGCCACAGCCGCTGGAGCAGCCGGTACTGACCGACCACGGCCCGGGTGTCCCAGGGGCGCGACACGTCCAGGGGGCCCATCGCCATCTCGTACAGGCGCAGGGTGTCCGCACCGTACTCGGCGCAGATCTCGTCCGGCGTGACCGCGTTCTTCAGGGACTTGCCCATCTTGCCCAGGACGCGGCTGACCTTCTCGCCCTCGTGGTAGAACGCGCCGTCGCGCTCCTCCACCTCGGCGGCGGGAACGGCGATGCCCCGGCTGTCGCGGTAGACGAAGGCCTGGATCATGCCCTGGTTGTACAGCTTGTGGAACGGCTCGGCGGAGGAGATGTGGCCCAGGTCGTGCAGCACCTTGGACCAGAAGCGCGCGTACAGCAGGTGCAGCACGGCGTGCTCGGCGCCGCCGACGTACAGGTCGACACCACCGGTGGGCTGCCCCTCACGCGGACCCATCCAGTACTGCTCGATCGCCGGATCGACCAGCTGACGGTCGTTGTTCGGGTCCAGGTAGCGCAGCTCGTACCAGCAGGAACCGGCCCAGTTGGGCATGGTGTTGGTCTCGCGGCGGTACTGCCGGGGGCCGGCGCCTTCGCCCAGGTCCAGCGTGACGTTGACCCAGTCGGCGTTGCGCGACAGCGGGGTCTCGGGCTGGGCGGTCGCGTCCTCCGGGTCGAAGGTGCGCGGGGAGTAGTCCTCGACCTCGGGCAGCTCCAGCGGCAGCATCGACTCGGGCAGCGGGTGGGCGATGCCGTCCTCGTCGTACACGATCGGGAACGGCTCGCCCCAGTAGCGCTGCCGGCTGAACAGCCAGTCGCGCAGCCGGAAGTTGACGGTGCCCTCGCCGACGCCGTGCTCCTTCAGCCAGTCGGTGATCCTCGCCTTGGCCTCGACGACGCCCAGGCCGTCCAGCGAGATCTCCTCGTTGGCGGAGTTGACCAGCTTCGCGTCGTACGAGGCGAAGGCGTCGTCCCACGTGGAGGGGTCGGTTCCGCGGTCGTCGGAGGGCTGCACGACGCAGCGCATCGGCAGCTCGAAGGCGCGCGCGAAGGCGAAGTCGCGCGCGTCGTGCGCCGGTACGGCCATGATCGCGCCGGTGCCGTAGCCCATCAGGACGTAGTCGGCGATGAAGACGGGAACCTTCTCGCCGCTGACCGGGTTGGTCGCGTACGCGCCGGTGAAGACACCGGTCTTGTCCTTGGCCTCGGCCTGCCGCTCGACGTCGGACTTGGCTGCGGCCTGCTTGCGGTACGCGGTGACGGCCTCGGCCGGGCTCGCGTGGCCGCCCGTCCACACCGGGTGGGTGCCCTCGGGCCAGGCGGCCGGGATGATCCGCTCGACCATGTCGTGCTCGGGCGCCAGCACCATGTACGTCGCGCCGAACAGGGTGTCCTGGCGGGTGGTGAAGACGGTGATGCCGCCGGCGGTGTCCACCGGGAACTCGACCCGGGCGCCTTCGGAGCGGCCGATCCAGTTGCGCTGCTGCAGCTTGATGGCCTCGGGCCAGTCCAGCCCGTCCAGGTCGTTCAGCAGCCGGTCCGCGTAGGAGGTGATGCGCATGTTCCACTGGCGCAGCTTGGCCTTGAAGACGGGGAAGTTGCCGCGCTCGGAGCGGCCGTCGGCGGTGACCTCCTCGTTGGCCAGGACGGTGCCCAGCCCGGGCGACCAGTTCACCGGGGCGTCGGAGGCGTACGCCAGGCGGTACTCGCTCAGCAGGTCGGCGCGCTCGGTGGCGCTCAGCGCGCTCCACTCACGGCCGTCGGGGGTCGCGCGCGTACCGCTCTCGAACTGCTCGACCAGCTCGGCGATCGGGCGGGCCCGGTCGGCCTCGGTGTCGTACCAGGAGTTGAAGATCTGCAGGAAGATCCACTGCGTCCACCTGTAGTACTCGGCCTCGATCGTCGCGAAGGAGCGGCGGTTGTCGTGGCCCAGACCCAGCCGGCGCAGCTGGGCCTTCATGTTCTCCATGTTGGCCTCGGTGGAGACCCGGGGGTGGGTGCCCGTCTGGACGGCGTACTGCTCGGCGGGCAGGCCGAAGGCGTCGAAACCCAGGGTGTGCAGCACGTTGTGGCCGGTCATCCGCTGGTGGCGGGCGTAGACATCGGTGGCGATGTAGCCCAGCGGGTGTCCGACGTGCAGCCCCGCGCCCGAGGGGTACGGGAACATGTCCATGATGAACTTCTTCGGCTTGGCGGCCAGCTCCGGGTCGCCCGCCAGGTCACCGGTGGGGTTCGGGGCCTCGTACGTCCCCTCGGAGGCCCAGAAGTCCTGCCAGCGTGCCTCGATGTCGGCGGCCATCGCCGCCGTGTAGCGGTGCGGCGCGGCCGTCTCGGCTGCGGAATTCGTCTCGCTCATGATCCTCAAAGCTCCATCGATCGTCATCTGCCGGGAAACGAAAAATCCCCTCGCACAGGAGGGGACGCCGCGCTGACTCCGACCAGGCGTTCTCACCGGTCGGGACTGTTCAGCGCGGCTCGCTAAGCAGAAGGCGTACGGCACACATGGCGTCAGGGTACCGCACGGGCTCGGAAGGGAGCGGGGAGTACGGCTTCCGGGGCGTCCGCCCGGCGGACGGAACGCCCGGTCACGGGCCGGCGAGCGCTGGGCAGGGGACGCGGCCGGTCCAGGCCGAGGCCGATCCGGGCATACGTGATCCGGACAAGAACCGGAACAAGAGAACCGGACAAAGAAGCGGGCCACCCGATCCGGGTGGCCCGCTTCTTCACTGTCGATCTTGTGGAGCTAAGGAGAATTGAACTCCTGACCTCCTGCATGCCATGCAGGCGCTCTACCAACTGAGCTATAGCCCCTCGCTGTGTGTCGCCCGGTTTCCCTTGGCGACATCGAGAACATTACACGGTCCCCCCGGTGCTTCACCAAATCGTTTCCGGTCCGCACCGATACGCCCGAATCATCCCGAACGGTGGATTGTCAGCCGCAGGTCAGGCGGTCGCGAGGTCAGGCGGTCGCGAAGGAGTAGAAGCGCTTGAGTGTGCAGTGCTCCTCCAGGAGCCTCCCGTAGATCGGCTCCCCCTCCAGTTCCCGGTAGGTCTCGATGGGGTCGCCTTTTATGATCAACGCCCGCGCGCATTCCTCGCACCAGTACTGGTACTCAGCGTTCACCGGGTCCATGTCCCTGACGATGGGCGTACCGCTGCCGCACCAGTCGCACTTACGCCTGTGTGCACCCATCAGTCAGCTCCAGCTGTGGCCGCAGGCCGTGCACACGTAGGAGACCCCTCCGTTGTCACCCAGAACCTGGGCCACATGGGACGAACCACAGGACGGGCAGCCGAGGCGGGATCGATCTTCGAGCGGTACGGGGGCGGGGTACGAGGCGGCGACAAGAGGCTGGTCGGGGACGTGTTCGCGACTCGCAGGCATCGCGCTCCCTCCCGATCGGTACGTCGCCCCCTCCGGCGTTCCGATTCTGCCATGGCCCCGCAAGGGGGTCAGCCCGCTCGGTGCTCCCTATACAGAAGATCCCGCCCCCTGATGGGGACGGGATCCTGATTGTGGAGCTAAGGAGAATTGAACTCCTGACCTCCTGCATGCCATGCAGGCGCTCTACCAACTGAGCTATAGCCCCGCTGTTCGCTGTTGTTTCCCTGCGTTTCCGCGCTGCGAACAAGAAGAACTTTAGCCTGCGACCGGCCGGAAAGTGAAATCCGGCCCGCGCCGCCCGAGGACGGCCCGCGAACGGCCTCTCAACTGCCTCCGGACGGCGTCTAGTCGTCGTCGCCGAGGACAGGCTCGGGGAGCGTGCCGGCGTTGTGTTCCAGCAGGCGCCAGCCGCGCGCACCCTCGCCGAGGACGGACCAGCAGCAGTTGGACAGCCCGCCGAGCCCTTCCCAGTGGTGCGCCTCCAGGCCCAGCAGCCGGCCGATCGTCGTCCTGATCGTGCCGCCGTGGCTGACCACGACGAGCGTGCCGTTCTCCGGAAGCTTCTCGGCGTGCTCCAGAACGACTGGGGCCGCCCGGTCGGCGACCTCGGTCTCCAGCTCGCCGCCGCCGCGACGCACGGGCTCTCCGCGCTTCCACGCCGCGTACTGATCACCGAAGCGCTCGATGATCTCCTGGTGGGTCAGCCCCTGCCAGGCACCGGCGTACGTCTCACGGAGTGCGGCGTCGTGGGCGACGGAGAGGCCGCTGACTGCGGAGAGCTCGGCAGCCGTGGCCGCCGCCCGTCGCAGGTCGGAGGCGACGATGGCGTCCGGCTTCAGCGAGGCGAGCAGCCGGGCGGCGCGGCGGGCCTGCCCGACGCCGGCCTCGGTGAGCTCGATGTCCGTGGAGCCCTGGAAACGGCGCTCCAGGTTCCACGCCGTCTGGCCGTGCCGCCAGAGAACGATCCTGCGGCCCGTGCCGCTGCTGCTGCCGTTCAGCTCTGATCACCTTCCGTGCCGCCGTTGAGCTGTGCGTGCTCCTCGGCCTTGCCACGGGTCTTGACCGCGTCCTCGGGGAGGGCGATCTCCGGGCAGTCCTTCCACAGGCGCTCCAGCGCGTAGAAGACGCGCTCCTCGCTGTGCTGGACGTGGATGACGATGTCGACGTAGTCGAGGAGGATCCAGCGGGCGTCGCGGTCGCCCTCGCGGCGCACCGGCTTGACGCCGAGCTCCTTCTGGAGCTGCTCCTCGATCTCGTCGACGATCGACTTGACCTGGCGGTCGTTGGGGGCCGAGGCGAGCAGGAAGGCGTCGGTGATCGACAGCACATCGCTGACGTCGTAGGCGATGATGTCGTGCGCGAGCCGGTCGGCGGCCGCCTGAGCGGCGGCGTTGATGAGCTCGATGGAGCGGTCCGTGGCGGTCACATGCAGGCTTTCGTCGGCGGTCGGATGCAACCTCTAGGGTCTCACGGACCGCCGACAGAGCCTTACTGCGTTTCCCGGCCGGGCCTCACCGGGTTTGCCGGCCGGGCCTCACCCCGTTTCCCGGCCGGACCGAACTGCGTTTCCTGGTCGGGTTCGGACGCGGGACCACCGGCCGGCGCCGGAGCGCCGACCGGTGGTCCCGGGCGGGCTACGGGACCTCGAAGTCCTGTCCGAGGACCGCGGACACATCGGCGTTGGCGGCCGGCTCGCCCTTCTTCACGTCACCCGCGGAGAGGCCCAGGGTCTTGGCCACCTCGACGGCCTTCTCCTTGTCCTCGGCGGACCGGTAGAGCACGACGGACGACGTCTCGGCCCCTGCCTTGCCGCTGTCCACGAAGGCGTAACCGCCGTTGACCAGCTGGACCCGGGCGGCTTCCGCGGCCTTCTCGTTCCCGGTCGCGTTGCGGACGGCGACGCGGAGAGGAGCTCCCGCCTCGGGGGCCTTCACCGTGCCGCCGAGGATGTCCTTGACGACGTCGCGGGTGTCCGCCTCGGTGAGCGTGCCGTCCTCCTGGACCGGCAGCAGGGCCGTCTTGTAGTCGCCGACCTTGGCACGCGAGGCCAGCTTGGCGAGC
Organism: Streptomyces sp. NPDC026589; assembly: GCF_040638385.1. Classification (NCBI taxonomy): domain Bacteria; kingdom Bacillati; phylum Actinomycetota; class Actinomycetes; order Kitasatosporales; family Streptomycetaceae; genus Streptomyces; species Streptomyces sp. NPDC026589. The sequence continues at coordinate 370,474 of NZ_JBEZYG010000003.1, read as the reverse complement.
GAGGCCCCAAGGTCTTTCTCGGGCAGCGACGGGTCCAGCACCTGGAGCAGCGTCTCGATGGTGACGGTCGCGGCCTTGGGATCCTCGGAGATCTTGCGCAGCGTGGCCCGCATGACCTCGCCGAACCGCGTCAGCTGCTTGGCCTCGGGCTCCCCCGGCGCACGGTACGTGGCGTACGCGACGGCCATCGCGCCGCTGAGCGTCTGGCCCTCGCCCTTGTTCACCAGGGGTGATTCGCCCTTCTTCGCACCCGGCACATCGGCGTCGGTGTCGACCTCGATGTTGCCGACCAGCTCGACGAGGTTCTCCAGGTACGGGGTGTCCAGCCGCCAGGTGCCGGTGATCCGGGTGCCGAGGAGGGTGTCGATCGCCTCCCGGGTACCGGTCCTGCCGTCGTCCTCGACGGACTTGCCGAGCGTGGTGGTGGTTCCGTCGTCGGAGGCGACGGCGAGGGAGTTCGGCAGCAGGACGGTGGTGCCCTGCTTGGTGGTGGTGTTGTCGACGAGCAGCGCCGTCGAGGTGCCGCCCCTCTTCGTGTCGTGCAGGTGCACCACCATCATGTCGCGCTGCTGGGCGCCGGCGGCCACGGCCTTCTTCTCCTCCGACCCGGACAGGCCCGGGATCATGTCGGCGGACCAGAGATAGCCGGCCCCGCCGACGACGACGAGAACGGCTACGACGATCAGGGCGACCATCCGGTTGCGGCCCTTGCGCCGCGCCTCCTCGCGCCGCTCGCTGCGGCTCTCGGTGAACTTCAGCCAGTCGATGACGTCTTCGGAGTCCTCGTCGGGCTCCTCGATGAACGAGAACTGCTCGGTGCGGTAGTCGGGGGCGGGCTTGCGCTGCCCCGGAAGCGCGGGCTCCGCGTCCGGCTCCGCCGCGTCTTCCGCCGACCGCTGTGAATGCTGTGACTGCTGCGGTTGCTGTGACTGCTGTGGTTGCTGCGGTTGCGGAGCGGGAGGCTGCTGCGGGGCCTGTTCCGGCGCGGGGGCCGCGCCCTGCTGCGGGATGCTCCAGTGCTGACCGGTGTCGACCGCGGCGGGCTGCTGACCGGCGGCGTACCCGTAGTCGGTGTAGGAGCCGTAGCCGTACCCCGGGTCCGTACCCTGGCCCTGCTGCGTCCGGGGCGGCTGAGGCGCCTGACCCGGATGCGGGGCGGCGTAGGGGTCGTAACTCCGGGGCTGCTGCTGGGGGTTGCCGTACGCGTCGTAGCCGTAGCCGGCGTCCTGGGCCCGGTGTCCCTGACCCGGCTGTGCGGCGTAGGGGTCGTAACCCTGGCCCTGCTGACGCTGCTGGTCGTACTGGCCCTGCTGGTCGTACTGCTGTTGCCCCTGCTGCTGGTAGACCGGCTGCCCGTACGCGTCGTAGCCGATGATCTGCGGCTCTTGGTAGTACGGGTCGTACGGGTTCTGTGGGTCGTTCACCGGTGCCCCTCTCCGTGGCTCATTCGCCGCGGTACAGCTGGCGCTTGTCGATGTAGCGGACCACGCCGTCCGGCACCAGGTACCAGACCGGCTCCCCCTGCGCGACCCTCTCACGGCAGTCCGTGGACGAGATCGCCAGCGCGGGCACCTCCACGAGGGAGACACCGCCCTCGGGCAGTCCGTCGTCCGTGAGCACGTGACCCGGGCGGGTCACACCGATGAAGTGGGAGAGCGAGAACAGCTCCTCCGCGTCGCGCCAGGTGAGGATCTGGGACAACGCGTCGGCGCCGGTGATGAAGAAGAGGTCCGCGTCGCCGTGGACCTCGCGCAGGTCCCGCAGCGTATCGATGGTGTACGTCGGTCCGCCACGGTCGATGTCACTCCGGCTGACGGAGAACTGCGGGTTGGACGCGGTGGCGATGACCGTCATCAGATAGCGGTCCTCGGCCGGGGAGACCTTCTTGTGGCTCTTCTGCCACGGCTGCCCGGTCGGGACGAAGACGACCTCGTCGAGATGGAACTGGGCGGCCACTTCACTGGCCGCCACCAGGTGTCCATGGTGGATCGGGTCGAATGTCCCACCCATCACGCCGATGCGGCGTTTGCCGGGGCCGGTAGGCACTTCCTGCTCTCCCATGCGTGCAGAGCCTACTGGCACAGCTGTACGCCTCTGACTCAGCGGTCGCGGTTGAAGCGGGTGGTGACCCACAGCAGGAACATCAGCGCGAGGAACGCCCCGGCGCCGACGAAGTAGGGGTTGAGGCTTTCGTGGTTGCCGCCCTCGCCGCCTTCGGAGGCGAGAGTGACCAGCTGGTGTGCGGTGCTCGTGAGGCTCATCTTCGGCAGGACCTATCGATCGTGAATCGGAAGGAAGACGTCGGTCACATCGTATGCGGGCCCCCCGGGCACGCTCACGGCGACTCAGTCGTTGTTGTCGTCGTTGCGGTATCCGCGCAGCAGGAACCACGCGAGCAGCACCGCTCCGAGGATCGAGACGAGCAACACGATCCGGAGGGTGTCACCCGGTCCCTGCTCCTCGGACGCGGCGGCGAGCAGTACGGCGGTGTGCGACATTTCGGGCGCTCCTCAAAGTTATCCACAGCCCCCCGCACACCGTAGCGCCAGCGCATACGCTGGGTTTTGTCCGGGGGACGAGCGACGTCTCGTACGAACAGGGGGCCATCCATGACCGACAACAGTCACGAGAACGTGCCGAGCAGGCAGCGCCGACGATTTCCCGGGATCTCCTCCCGGGCCTACGAGCACCCCGCCGACCGCTCGGCCCTGGTGGCCCTGCGCAAGCTGACCGGGTTCGACACCGTGTTCAAGGCGCTCAGCGGGCTGCTCCCGGAGCGCAGCCTGCGGCTGCTCTTCCTCTCCGACTCCGTCCGGGTGAGCGACGCGCAGTTCGCCCACCTCAACGACATGCTGCGGGACGCGTGTTACATCCTGGACCTGGAGAAGGTCCCGCCGATGTACGTGAAGCAGGACCCGCAGCCCAACGCCATGTGCATCGGGCTGGACGAGCCGATCATCGTGGTCACCACCGGCCTGGTCGAGCTGCTCGACGAGGAGGAGATGCGGGCGGTGGTGGGCCACGAGGTGGGCCACGCGCTCTCCGGTCACTCGGTGTACCGGACGATACTGCTCTTCCTGACCAACCTGGCCGTGAAGGTCGCCTGGATCCCGCTGGGCAATGTGGCGATCATGGCGATAGTGACGGCGCTGCGCGAGTGGTTCCGCAAGTCCGAGCTGTCCGCGGACCGGGCCGGGCTGCTGGTCGGCCAGGACATCACGGCCTCCATGCGCGGTCTGATGAAGATCGCGGGCGGCAATCACCTCCACGAGATGAACGTGGACGCCTTCCTCGCCCAGGCCGACGAGTACGAGAAGGGCGGCGACCTCCGGGACTCCGTCCTCAAGATCCTCAATGTGCTGCCCCGCACTCACCCGTTCACCACCGTGCGGGCCGCCGAGCTGAAGAAGTGGTCGGAGACCCGCGACTTCCAGCGGATCATGGACGGCCACTACCCGCGGCGCGACGAGGACAAGGACACCTCGGTGACCGACTCGTTCCGGGAGTCCGCCTCGCACTACGCGGACACGGTGCGCACCAGCAAGGACCCGCTGATGAAGCTCGTGGGCGACATCGCCGGCGGGGCGGGAGACCTGGGCGGCAAGCTGCGTGACCGGTTCACCGGAACCGGGGGCGCGAAGGGCGGGGCGCAGGGCCCGTCCGGCGGTTCCGCTACGGACGGGGACGGGACGGCCGGTCGGCCGCCCCAGGACCCTGAGGAGGGGAGCCCGGGGACGTCGTCGGGGCCGTCGGGGAGCTGACGGCCTCCAGGGTCCCGCACAGCGCCGCCGTGGGCCGGCCCGTGGCGTACGGGTCGGTGGCGGCGGGCCCGCGGGCGTCCGCCCGTTCCCCGGCGAGGAGCGGGCGGAGCATCCCGGTCGCGTCGGCCGAGCAGGACTGCGGCCCGGCCTGGACATGGGCGATGAGCACCTCCAGGCGGTGCAGTCGCAGGTCCTCCCGGTCGAAGCGGAAGCGCAGCTCGCGCCGCACGGTGAACAGGGAGGCGTCGTCGTCCCGGTGGGGCCCGTCCGCCGGGCGCAGGGCGTAGGTGAACGTGTGGTCCGAGACGACGCCGAGCACGCCAGGGCCCTCTTCCTCGTAGCCGAGGGTCCCCTCGACCCGGATCTGCGGGTCCGCGAGCTCCACCTGCTCCGGGTCGAAGCGCACCAGCCAGCCGGTGGCGGCGTGGCCTTCGGCGTCCGCCGGGCTGCTCAGGCTCTGTTCGAACTGGGCGCGCTGGTCCGGGTCGAGGAGGTGCTCGACGGGCCGGCGTACGGAGCCGGTGAGGACGTCGGGGTTCAGGGACGACTCCACCAGGTAGTCCTTGACCGTGGCGAGGGCGGCGGTGATCTGGCTGTCGGAGAAGTTCTGCGTGCGCTGCACGGTGGGAAAGTTGATGCCGTCGGCGCCCGTGCGGAATCCGGAGACCGGCTCGGCCCGGTACAGCCACTCGGGTGATCCGCCCGGTACGGCTCCTCGGGGGGCCAGGGGGACGACGGTGGTCCGCAGGGGTTCGGCCCGCCGGGCGGCCGGCTGGGGGTACGGGCTCCGGAATCCTATGTAGACGGCCACCGCGAAGGCCAGGGCGATGAGGACGACCAGGGCTACGGCAGCCCGGGAGCCGCCGCTGCGGATGACCTGCGTGTCGGGCAGCGCCCGGACGGCGCGGGCGTGCTCGCCCATCCGTTCCTGCGCCGAGTACTCCTGCATCCGCGCAGCCTGGACGAACGATTCGTCGAAGACGAGCGAGCGGTACTCGTCCTCGCCGCCCGCGGGGTTCTCGGGCGCACCGTCCGGTGGTTCTGAGCGGCCTGTCATGACTTCTCTCCCCATCTCCACACCGGTCGGTTCGGTGCGCAACGGTCTGCTTCGGCCGAGTGGCCTCCGCAGCGAGAAGCCCCCCTGGGAACGAGGGGTCACATCTTGAGGGTAGGTCGATTGCGGCCCGCGTAAACGCGGAGACGGATGGGAAGTGCGCAAGCGCCTGGGGCGGCCGTCGGCGATCGGGTGACGGAGGGGGTGGGTTCAGGGCAGCCGGGGCTCGGCGGAGACCGTGGGGCGGGAGTGGTCCGCGGAGGCCGACGGGGCGGCCCCGGGCTTGTCCACGCCGCTGGTGACGGGCGGCGGCACCTGGTCCTGCCGGTTGTTCGAGCCGCCCCGGTAGACCGCGGTGAAGGCGAGGGAGACCATGCCGACGCCCATCACCAGGGCGAGCAGCCAGGCGACCGGGCGGTGCCAGCGGGCGGAGTTGCGGTAGGGGCGCAGGGAGCCGCCGTGGCGGCTGTACGGCCCCGGGGCGCAGTCGTCGTCCCCGATGCCGTGGTCGGGGTCGTAGTCGAGGTCCTGGGGGTCGTGGTAGCCCCGGGGGCCGTCGTAGGGGTCGTACGCGTCGTCGTCCGCGCGGCGGCTCCGACGGACGCGGGCGGCGTCGGTCTCGGCACGGGCCTCGGCGGCGGCGAGAAGGCGCTCCACGGCGGTGGGCTCATGGACGGGCGCCGACCGGACGAAGTCCTCGTCGAACACCACGGAGGCGAAGTCCTCGTCCGCGCCCCCGCGGTCGTCGTCGGGCTCCCAGCCGTCAGGAAACGGCTTGCCCCCCACGTCGTCCGGCACGGTTTCAGGGTAGCCCGGCCGGGACCTTTTGGGCAGGGACCCCGTGAACTCCCCCGGATCGGCACGGGAGAACGCGTGGTCGGCCCCGGCCCCTCCCGTCGGGAGGGGCCGGGGCCGAGAAGGGGCCGAGAAGGGGCCGAGAAGGGGCCGAGGCGCTAGGGCCGGGTGTGCCCGTCCCCCGTGACGATGTACTTCGTCGAGGTCAGCTCGGGCAGGCCCATCGGACCGCGGGCGTGCAGCTTCTGCGTGGAGATGCCGATCTCGGCGCCGAAGCCGAACTGCCCGCCGTCCGTGAAGCGGGTGGAGGCGTTCACGGCGACCGTCGTCGAATCGACCAATTGGGTGAACCGGCGGGCGGCGGCCTGCGAGGTGGTGACGATCGCCTCGGTGTGGCCGGAGGACCAGAGCCGGATGTGGGCGACCGCCGCGTCCAGGGAGTCGACGACCGCCGCCGCGATGTCGTAGGAGAGGTATTCGGTCTCCCAGTCCTCGGTCGTCGCCGGGACCACCGAGGCCTTGGTTCCCTCGGCGCGGGCGAGGACGTGCTCGTCGCCGTGGACGGTGACCCCGGCCTCGGCCAGCGCGTCCAGGGCGAGCGGCAGGAAGGCGTCCGCCACGTCCTTGTGGACGAGGAGGGTCTCGGCCGCGTTGCAGACGCTGGGGCGCTGGGCCTTGGAGTTGATCAGGATGTCGACCGCCATGGCCAGGTCCGTCTGCGCGTCGACGTAGACGTGGCAGTTGCCGGTGCCCGTCTCGATGACGGGCACGGTGGACTCCTCGACGACCGTGCGGATCAGCGAGGCGCCGCCGCGCGGGATGAGGACGTCGACGAGACCGCGGGCCCGCATCAGTTCGCGCACGGAGTCACGGCTCTCGCCCGGGACGAGCTGCACCGCGTCGGCCGGCAGGCCGGAGCCGCCGACCGCGTCGCGCAGGACCCGGACGAGGGCGGTGTTGGAGGCGTAGGCCGAGGAGGAGCCGCGCAGCAGGACCGCGTTGCCGGACTTCAGGCAGAGGGCGGCCGCGTCGACGGTGACGTTGGGCCGGGCCTCGTAGATGATGCCGACCACGCCGAGCGGTACCCGCACCTGCCGGAGGTCGATGCCGTTGGGCAGGGTCGAGCCGCGCACCACCTCACCGACCGGGTCGGGGAGGGCCGCGACGTCCCGTACGTCGGCGGCGATGGCGCGGATCCGTTCCGGGGTGAGGGTGAGGCGGTCGATGATGCCTTCGCCCGTCCCGGCCTCGCGGGCGCGCTCGACGTCCTTCGCGTTGGCCTCGACGATCTCGCTCGTGCGCACTTCGAGGGCGTCGGCGATGGCCAGCAGCGCGTCGTCCTTGGCCGCGCGCGGAAGTGGCGCGATGTCGGCGGCGGCGGCGCGGGCCCGGTAGGCGGTCTGCGCGACCGGGGAGAGGTTGTCGTAGGGCGAGAGCGTGGTCATGCCCGCAGAGTAATGCGCGCTCTGCGGGCATCCGTCACGTATCCCGTGATGCGAGACGCCCCGGGGCGCGGACGCCACCGGATCGCGGTCAGTAGGGGTGCACGCCCACGGGGGCCGCGGGCGGCGGCCCGTAGCCCTCGGCGATCCGCAGGTGGTAGGTCTCGCGGTCGATGACTTCCAGGCCGACGATCTCCCAGGGCGGGAGCTGGGCGCTGGAGCGGTGCTCGCCCCACAACCGCAGCGCGACCGCGGCCGCGTCGTGCAGGTCGCGGGCCTCTTCCCAGTAGCGGATCTCCGCGTGGTCGCTCGCGTAGCGGCTGGTCAGCAGGAAGGGGTGGTCGTGCGCGAGCTGTTCCAGGCCGCGTCTGACCTCCCCCAGCGGAGTCTCGGCGCCCGACACGCTGAGCGTGATGTGCCAGAGCTTGGACTGCGGGGCCTCCTCCTTCGCCGTCGTGACCGGCTCCCGTTCGACGGTGTCCGCCGGGAGCGGATTCTGGTCGAAATCCGCCCCCGCTCCGACGCTCGTCAGGGCGCGGTCGGCCGTGCCTCGGGGCGGCGCCCCCGGGCGCGCTCGTCTCACCGGCGGCCTCCTGTGATGTGTTGCTGTGCGGTACCCCTGTTCCCCCACTACAAAGTGGACCAGTCCACAGGCGGGCGTGGGGTGGTTTTGGGGAAGGTCCCCGCTGGATAGCGGGACTTTCAGCCGTTTCAGGGGGTGAGGCGCGGCGCGAGGAGGACCAGATCGTCCCTGTGTACGACCTCGCGTTCGTAGGCGGGCCCCAGTTCGCGGGCGAGGTCCCGGGTGGAGCGGCCGAGCAGCTGAGGGATCTCCTTCGCGTCGAAGTTGACGAGTCCGCGGGCGACCGGGGTGCCGTGCGGGTCGCGCAGTTCGACCGGGTCGCCGGCGCTGAACTCGCCCTCGACGGCGGAGATTCCGGCGGGCAGCAGGGAGGTGCGCCGCTCCACCACGGCCCGTACGGCGCCGTCGTCGAGGGTGAGCGCGCCCTGCGGGGTGGAGGCGTGGGCCAGCCACAGGAGCCGGTCGGCGGAGCGGCGTCCGGTGGGGTGGAAGTACGTGCCGGTGTCGCGGCCCGCGAGCGCGTCGGCGACGCGGCTGGCGGAGGTGAGGACGACGGGAATGCCGGCGGCGGTGGCGATGCGGGCGGCCTCGACCTTGGTGACCATGCCGCCGGTTCCGACGCCCGCCTTCCCCGCGCTGCCGATGGTGACGCCGGTCAGGTCGTCGGGGCCGGTGACCTCCGCGATCCGGGAGGCGCCGGGAGTGCCGGGCGGTCCGTCGTAGAGGCCGTCCACGTCGGAGAGCAGGACGAGCAGGTCGGCGTGGACGAGGTGGGCGACGAGGGCGGCGAGCCGGTCGTTGTCGCCGAAGCGGATCTCGTCGGTGGCGACGGTGTCGTTCTCGTTGACGACGGGGACGGCGCCCATCTCCAGAAGCTTGTCCAGGGTGCTGTAGGCGTTGCGGTAGTGGCCGCGGCGGCTGGTGTCGTCGGCGGTGAGGAGCACCTGGCCGACGCGGACGGCGTAGCGCGCGAACGAGGCGGTGTAGCGCGCCACGAGGAGGCCTTGGCCGACGCTGGCGGCGGCCTGTTGGCGGGCCAGGTCCTTGGGCCTGCGGACGAGGCCGAGCGGGGCGAGTCCGGCGGCGATGGCTCCGCTGGAGACGAGGACGACCTCGCGTTCGCCGCCGGCCCTGACCTTGGCCAGAACGTCGACGAGGGCGTCGACGCGGTCGGCGTCGAGGCCGCCGGAGGCGGTGGTGAGCGAGGAGGAGCCGACCTTGACGACGACCCTGCGGGCGCCGGTCACTGCCGGCTCGCGGCCCGACGGCCTCTGCTCTGCCACGTGCTTCCTCGCTCTGGATCGCCCCGGTGTCCGACGCGGGGCCCGCTGTGCCGCCCCGGCACAGCACAGTACGCGAGCGGCCGCCCCCGCCGCCTGCCCGTTCCGCTCGGTGGACGCCGAAGGACGGCGGGTGAACGGGGTGCGGGCGGGCGGCGGGGGCGGCCGCGGTGGGCTCAGCTCCGCTGCTCGTCCTTGACGGCGAGCATCCGGTCCACGACCCGGGCGGCGGCGCGGCCGTCGGAGGGCTCGCAGAAGTCGACCCGGAACTGGGCGTACTTCTCCTTGTACTCCTCGCTCACCTCGTCGATGTTCCGGATCGCGGAGACGAGGTCCTCGGAGGTCTTGATCAGCGGCCCGGGGGCGCGGGAGGTGAAGTCGAAGTAGAAGCCGCGCAGGGTGTCGCGGTAGTGCTCCAGGTCGTACGTGAAGAAGAGCATCGGCCGCCCGGAGTGCGCGAAGTCGAACAGCACCGAGGAGTAGTCCGTGATCAGCACGTCGGCGATCAGGTAGAGGTCGGCGATGTCCGGGTAGTACGTGACGTCGTAGACGAAGCCCTGTCCGGCGCCGGGGATGGAGTCGAGGACCTTGTGGTGCTTGCGGTAGAGCAGCACGTGGTCGTCGCCGAGCTCGCGCTTCGCGGCCTCGACGTCGATCTGGTTGTCCAGCTTGAAGCGGCGTCCGCCATAGCGCTGGTCGTCGCGCCAGGTGGGCGCGTACAGGACGACCTTCTTGCCGGCGGGGATGCCGAGCTTCTCCCGTACGGCCGCGGCGCGCTTGACGCGGTCGGGGGCGTGGAAGACGTCGTTGCGCGGGTAGCCCGCTTCCAGGACCTCGCACTGGAGGCGGAAGGAGTTGGTCATGATCGGGGTGGTGAAGGCGTTCGGCGTGATGAACAGGCTGTACTGGCGCGAGCGCTGCGGAAGGCTCGCGATGTAGGCCAGGTTCGCCTTCGGGGTGCCGAGCAGGTCGGCGCCGATGCGCTTGAGCGGGGTGCCGTGCCAGGTCTGCACGACGACCTGGCCCTCACGGCGGACGAACCACTCGCGGATGCCGCCGTTGGTGACGACGTACCGGCTGCGGGCCAGTGCCTCGTACCACTCCTTGCTGCCCCACTCGACGCCGCGGACGCCGGGCGGCAGGACGACCTGCTGGTCGTGGACCATCGCGATGTGCTCGACCTCGGTGCCGCGGCGCTTGAGCTCCTCGTAGACCGCGCGGGGCGAGTCGGAGAACTGCTTGCCGCCGAAGCTGTTGTAGAGCACGGCCTCGCGCAGCGGCAGCTCGCGCTGCTCGGGGGTGTAGACGTCGCGCATCAGCCGCTGGCGGTAGGCGCCGCGCAGCTCCGGGTCGAGGACCGGCCCGGACTCCACGAAGATCCGGTCGAAGTCGAGCCGCTCGACGGTGTACGTGCGGTGCTCGCCGCGGTGGGCCAGCGGCAGCGTGTTCACGAGGTCGGGGCGGATCGTGACGGGGAGGTCGCGGGTGTGGTCCCACTCGGTGCGCAGGCGCAGGCGCGGCATCCAGCGGCCGGCGCGCAGCGGCACGGTGCCCTCGTAGGTGGGCATGGTGTCCGGGCGCAGGCGGGCGGTGAAGCGGCCTCCGTCGAACTCGACGGGCAGCGGGCGGTCCTCGTTGCGGCCCGTGTGGCGCAGGACCATCTTCATCTGCTCGGCGGGGCCGGTGTAGACGCCGGAGAGGACCAGCTCGCCGTCCGTGCTCCACTCGACGCTGTCGACGAGGGGCTGGACCGTGCGGACCTGGGGGGTGAAGTTCCCGGCGCCGTCGGTGAGGATCGCGAACTCGCGTCCCCCGGGCAGCGGGTGGACTCCGGTGACGGACTGCGCACCGTTGGTGGCGCGGCGGGTGGTGCCGTCGGCGAAGAGGATCTGGGCGCGGTACTTGACGGACCTGCCGGGGCGTACGTCGTCGACGGGGAGGTCCGCGAAGTCGAGGCGGGCGGTGTGGCGGAGCCAGCCGTCGGCGCCGGTCTCGCCCTGCTGGAGCGGGAGGTCGGTGGCGAAACCGCTCGGCTCGTGGTCGATGCGCAGGGCGGTGGGGTACTTGCCCGCGGGGGTGGTGACGCGGGAGCGCAGGGTGACGGTGAGGGTCTCGCCGTCGGCTTCCTGGGCGATGATCTCGGCGGGGACGACGTCCACGGAGAGTTTGAGCCGGTTGCGGTCGAAGCCGGCGACGAGGCGGACGCCGTCGTCCAGGACCCGGGTGTAGCTGTGGCCGGACGCGCCCGCGTTGTTCTTGGTGATGCTGCCCACGGACATGCCGCCGGGGCGCGGGATGCCGATGCCCAGGCGCCAGGTGCCGGGCTGCCACTGGCCGCGTACGCGCAGTCGGGACGGGTCGATGCCGAGCTCGAAGCCGGACCAGTCGTAGGTGTGCAGGGCGCCCTTGGCCTCGGCGGTGGCGCGGGGTTCCAGGGTGGTGCGCATCCGCAGCGGGAGGGTGGAGCGGCTGCCCTGGCGGCGGAGCACGGCGACGCGCAGTGACCGCTTGCCGGTGGCCGAGGGGACGTTGGGGATGTAGGCGTAGCCCTTGACGAGGAGCTTGCCGTCCTCCCAGCCGAGATCGAGGAGCTTGCCGCGTACGGGAAGTTCGCTGCGGTTGAAGTTGCGTACCGAGGAGGGGAGTGAGGAGCTCTCGACGCCGGGCAGCTCGATGCGGGCGCGCCGCAGGCCGCGGACGGAGAAGGCTCCCGGGTTCTCGCGCTCGTAGTGCAGCAGGTCCACCAGCTCGTCACCGCGGCCGCTGGCGGCCAGGTGCCACTTGACCCGGGCCATCGGGGAGAACTGCCGTACGACCTTCGGGGCCGCACGGGCCAGGAAGTCCTTGGCCGCTCGGTGGAATTCGGGGCGCTCCTCGACCGGAGTCTCCGGGAAGTACTTCATGAGCCGGCTGAGCTCGTCGGGGATCGCTTCGAGGGACGCCACGGGTGGAGGGCCTTTCCGGGGGGACGTGCAGATGATGAACCCCAGGAGGACGGGGCGTTAATGAGACGGCTCCAACGGTCTCATGGTTGCCCCACAGTATGACGTGACACCTCTCACAGGACGAACCGCCCCGGTCGTCACCGGGGCGGAGAGGGGGCCTGTTCTCCCCCGGTCCCGTCCGGTCAGACGCGGTGGGCGCGGGGGGTGCGCACGGCGCCGAGCAGCACCCGGCGGGCCTTGCGGACCACGCGCCGGGCGAAGGAGACGCGGGGCTTGTCCAGCGGTGGATCGATCCGCCGTCCGCCGACCCATTCCGTGATGGTCACCTCATAGGCCCGGTCGGGGAGAACGGAGCTCTCCCCGAAGTGCGGGTAGGCGAGGTGGAGACGGGGAGGGTTCCCCCGGCGGACGAGTTCGGGCTCCTCCTTGGCGCGCAGGAAGGCGGCGATGTCCAGGAGCAGGTCGAGCCGGTCCTCGGCGAGGCACATCAGCCGCAGCCGTTCGTTCACCTTGAGGTTGCGGCCGAGCTCCGGGGTCCAGTACGTCTTCATGAGCGGGGCGGCGAGCGCCATCTTCCGCTCGCGGACCTCGGGCTTCTGCTTCAGCAGTCCGGGGCCGAACTGGGGCAGCAGCGTGATGACGAAGGGCCGCACCATCAGGACGTCGCGCCGGGGGCCCGGGGGCACGTACCGGGCGATGAGCCCCATGAGGGCGCGGGCCGAGTCGAAGCGGCGCTTGTAGCTGCCCTTCTTGGTCATCTGGTTGCGGTCCTCGCGGCCCACCAGGTAGTAGCAGGTGTAGTCGGCGACTACGGAGATCCCGTTGCCGCGGATGTACGCCTCCATCGTGAACAGGGCGTCCTCACCCGTCTTGAGCTTCTCGTCGAAGGTCATTCCGAGGCGTACGAGGAGGTCGCGCCGGAACAGTTTCTGCGCGCTCAACGTGAATTTGACGTTGGAGGAATACAGGTCGGCTCGCTCGACGGTCTCTTTCCACATCGATTTCGCGGCACCGCGATTGACGCCGACGATCTTCCCGAGCACCACGTCCGTGCCCGCCCGGTCTCCCATGGCGACCATGCGCTCCAGGGCTTCCTCGCCGAAATAGTCGTCCGCGTCGAGAAAGAAGACGTACCGGCCGCGGGCGAGAGAGAGGCCCCGATTGCGCGGGCCGCTGGGCCCGCCGGAATTCGCCTGCCGGACGACTCTCATGGGAATCGCGGTCCTGGCGGCGAACTCCTCCAGGCAGGCGCCGGTGCCGTCGGTGGAGCCGTCGTCGATCGCGACGATCTCCATCCGGTCCGCGCCGATGGTCTGCGCCTCGACGGACTCCAGGCACCGGACCAGGTAGGGCATCGCGTCATAAGCTCCGATGATCACACTGACATCGGGCTCGTCGTTCTTCCTGGGCATGTCGGCCATGTGCACCTGTCGATTTGATCACGAAAGAGGGCAGTTCGCCCGACTCTGCACCCTTTGCGCATCCGCATGCCGGACGACCCGTACACCCCTCCCCCAAGGAGAGACGTACGGGCCGCCATCAGGGTTGCCTACTTTTCAGCCAGTTCGATCAGTTGTGCGGTGCTCGGCCGTACGGCGCGCTCAGCGCACGGACGAGGACCCCTCGGCCAGGGCCGTCCGAGCCTCCGGCGCCTCGGCCTCCGGTGCGTCCGGGTCCGCCGTGGCGTCGGCCTCGGCCACCGCCTGCGGATCGCCGGCCCCGACGCCGCTGGTGACGGACTCCTCGTCCGGCACCGCCACGGACTGGTCGCCGAGGCGCTGGGCGACGCCCAGGTTGCGGGCTTCGGCCTTGGCGGCCAGCGTCGAGACGGCGGCGTTGAACTGCTCCATGGAGGTCGGCTCGTCCGGCCCCAGGAGGTAGGTCTTCAGCTCGCGGCGGGCATCCGCCAGCGCGTCCGCCGTCGGGTCGGCCACCGCGGCCAGCAACGCGTCGAGCTCCTCGGCGCCGTTGGACAGGATGACCGCGGCGCGCACCGCGGTGTTCTGCCGCTTGAACTCCTCGGCTCCGAGCGCGGCGGAGTCGGTGACCGCGTACGGCTTGCCACTCGCGATGAAGTCGGAGACCACACTGGAAATGTCCGAAACCATGGCGTCGGACTCGTTGAAGCAGTCGTACAGCTTGGGCTGTGCGCCGGTCACCGTACGGTGCTCCCACCAGCCGAAGGAGCGCCAGTAGGCGTCGTTCCACTCGGCCCGCAGCCGGGCGGTCTCCGCCTCGCGGGCGGGGTCGGCGAGTGAGATCCGCGACTCCTCCGCTTCGTCGCCGCCCGCGTGGCCGGGGGCCGACAGCTGCGCGAGCCTCGCCTCGATCCGGGTCAGCTCGGCCTTGGCGGCGCTCTGCCCGGCGGCGGCCGACGACGCCTCCTTCGCCCAGCGGGGCTCGGCGGCGCGCTCGGCGGCGGCCTTCTCCAGCATCGCCCGGATCCGGGCGTTGACGGCCTTGGCCTTGCCGCTGCGGATACCGGTGAAGGGGTGCGGCTTGTAGATGATCCGGACCGGGTCGGCGGCGTTCAGCAGCCGGCGCACGATGTTCTCGCCCGCCAGCAGCAGGGAGGTGTTGCCCGGGTTGTCGTCCCAGCCCTCCCAGGTGGGCGCGTACAGCACGGTGGGGATGGGGTTCCTGACGGCGCCCGTCCAGCTCCTGATGGGCTCCAGCTGCGGGCGGCCGACCTCGACGATGTCCTGGTCGAGGACGCCGACGTCGGCCAGCGCGTAGCGGTCGCGGCCGGCCCGGCCCGCGGTCCAGACCTCGTCGTAGACCTTGGAGTACGGGTTGACGCTGGCGAGCTTGTCGCTGTCGCCGTGCCCGATGAAGACGTGCTTCATCGTCGGGACCCGCAGGATGTGGATGTTCTTGCCGACGTTGGCGGGATACAGACAGACCCGGACGGTCGAGAGGTCCAGGTTCATCAGGTGGGTGCCCGCCGGGACGCAGAGGACCGGGACGGAGGTCTCGGCCAGCTGCGGGACCAGGCCGCGCTCCCGCATGATGATCAGCGGCCGGCCCTCGACCCGGGCCATGGTCTCCAGCCACATGTTGCCCTGGTAGGCGGACTCGTTGGAGCCGGAGAAGTAGAGCACCACGGTCGGCTGGTAGTCGCGCAGCCAGCTGTCGACGGCCTTGAGCACGGCGGGGGCCGGAGGCGCCAGCCGGCCGCGGCGCACGTACGGGAAAAGCAGCGCGAGGTAGAACAGGGCCAGCAGCAGCGTCAGGCCGATGCCCGCGTAGCCGACGACGTCCTCACCGGTACCGGCGGCGATCAGGATGCCCACCACGGCCGGGATGTCGAGGTGCAGCATCTTCTCGGCGGAGCGCCGCAGCAGCGCGCCGGGCGGGGCGTCGGGGATGCGGACCGCGTGCAGGTCCACGTTGCGGGTGACGACCGGCATGGTGCGGCGGAGCCGGATCAGGGTCGTCAGGGCGCCGTGCGGCGCCTGGAGCCCGTAGAAGAGCAGGAAACAGGCCACCGCCGAGTAGAACAGCGGCGACTCGGCGAGGTCCAGCCGGGCCAGCAGCAGGATGACCATGAGCTGCCGCAGCAGGAAGCGGATCGACAGCCCGGCGCGCACCTTGCCCAGGCGGTTGACCAGATAGCTCCCCTTCTGGTGCAGGTACCAGTCGGTGGCGTACGTGACAGCGGTGGCCGCCGCGAAGAACCAGATGTGGGGAGTGAGCGCGGCAAGCATGACGCAGGGATATCCCAGCCCCATCAACAACGCTGCCGCCAGTTCCGACCTGCTGCCCACACGGGCCAGGCGAATGGCTGTCGAGATCACGAAGAACCTGCTCCAGGGGGTGCCGGTTGATTCACGTATTGGCGGAAATGTGAAGGTGCGGCTTCACGCATTCGGGCCTCTGCCGTCGCGCAAAGCGACAACAGAGGCCCGGAAAAGCACATTTGTCAAGAATTATTACACATCTGCTTGACGGTCCAGCACGGAGGCCAGGGCCTGCTCGAAACCGGAGGACTCGGCGGCTCCCGCCGTCGGGTCCTGCTGCCGTACGTCGATGACATGGCCGGTCAGGGAGGAGAGCAGGACGTCCAGCGAGGTGCGGGCCACCGCCTCCGAGGAGAGCAGCGAACCCTCGGGCTCCTGGCCGAACGCCCTGGTGCGCATCGGGGTCGCGGTGCGCTCCGGGTTCACGCAGTTGACCCGGATGCCCTCGCCCGCCCACTCGTCGGCGAGCGCCTGGGTGAGGTTGACCATGGCGGCCTTGGTGGAGGAGTAGAGGCTGTACTCGGCGCGGCCCCGGGTGTAGCTGCTGGAGGTGTAGAGCAGCAACTGGCCCTGGGTCTCCGCCAGGTACTTGTACGAGGCGCGGGCGATCTGGACGGGCGCCAGGTAGTTGACGTTCAGGGCTTCCTGGATCGTCGTGTTGTCCGTCTCGGCCAGCTTGCCGATCCGCAGCACGCCCGCGGTGTTGATGACGTAGTCGACCCGCCCGGTCTCGGCGTACGCCTTGGAGAGCGCGTCGTCCACGTGCTCCGGGTTCTCCACGTGCGTACCGGTGGTGGAGCGGCCCAGCGCGTAGACCTTCGCGCCGTAGTTCTCCGCGAGGGAGGCGATGTCGGCGCCGATGCCGTACGAACCGCCGAAGACGACGAGGGTCTTGCCGGTGAGGAGCTCCCGGTAGGCGGCCTCGTCGGCCTGGCGGGGGGCGGCGGTGGAGGCCAGCTGGAAGAGCTTGTCGGTGATGAAGACGTCGACCGGCTGGGTCACCTTCATGTTGTACTCGTCGCCCGCGACCACATAGATCGGCACGTCGGGGAGGTACTTGAGGACCACCGAACAGTCGTCGGTCGCCTGGAAGTTGGGGTCGCCCGCCGCGACCTCGTACGCCCTGCGGATCGTGGAGAGCTTGAAGGCCTGAGGCGTCTGGCCGCGGCGCAGCCGGGAGCGGTCGGGCACCTCGGTGATGAACTCGCCGTCCTCACCGTGCGTGCGGGTGACGATGATCGTGTCCGCGGACGGGATGGCGACGTCGACGGCCTGGTAACGGTCCAGCGCGTCGACGCAGTCCGCGATCACACGCTGTGACAGCAGGGGGCGTACCGCGTCATGGAAGAGGACGTTGCGGTCCTCGCCCTCGGCGAGGCCCTCACCGAGGGCCGCGATGGCACGCTCGGTGGTCTCGTTGCGGGTGTTGCCGCCCTCGATGATCCGGGTGACCTTGGCCAGTCCGGCCTTCGCGACGATCTTCTCGACGTCGGGCACGAACCCGGGCGCCATCAGCACGATGACGTCGTCGATGCCCTCGGCGTTCTCGAAGATGGTCAGCGTGTGCTCGATGACGGCCTTGCCGGCGATCTTCAGCAGCTGCTTGGGGATCGACAGGCCCACGCGCTGGCCGGTCCCACCGGCGAGCACGACCGCTGTGGTCCGGGGCTTGGCTTCATGCGGCACAGACACAGACGACCTACCTTGCTATGACGGGGGAACAGTGTGATGGTCGCACTCTCCGTGACCGTCTCGCAAGGTGGACGTCGTCCGCCGATCGTCCTGCGGATACCCGCAGTTCACCCTCTGGCCAGGGAGGTTGGGCGCTTCGGGGCGGTCGCACGGGGTGACCGACCCCACAGATGTGTTGCTCAATCCGCACATCCGTGGCGCGTGCACCCGGCGTGACCGGCGAAAACCACCGGCGCCCGGCCCCGAGGCTACCGGACGGCCCGCCTCCGGGGAGACGGGCCGTCGGCCATGACCGGGGGAAGCCCTCGGTCAAACGCTCTCTAGAAGGGGTCGAACTCGTCGTACTCCTTCTCCGCGTCGTCACGCTCGGAGTCACGGTCCCGGCGACGCTGCGCGGCGGGGCGCGGCTCCTCCAGGCGGTGGTCCTCGCCGCGGCGGCCGAGCATCTCGGCGCCGGCGGTCACGGTCGGCTCCCAGTCGAAGACGACCGCGTTCTCCTCGGGGCCGATCGCGACGCCGTCGCCGGCCCGGGCGCCCGCCTTCATCAGGGCGGCCTCGACGCCGAGCCGGTTGAGGCGGTCGGCGAGGTAGCCGACGGCCTCGTCGTTGTTGAAGTCGGTCTGGCCCACCCACCGCTCGGGCTTCTCGCCGCGCACGCGGTAGATGCCCTCGTCGTCCAGGGCGACGGTGAAGCCCGCGTCGTCGACGGCCTTGGGACGGATGACGATACGGGTCGTCTCCTCCTTCGGCTTGGTGGCGCGCGCCTCGGCGATGATCCCGGCGAGCGCGAAGGAGAGCTCCTTGAGACCCTTGTGCGCGATGGCGGAGACCTCGAAGACGCGGTAGCCGCGGGCCTCCAGGTCGGGGCGGATCATGTCGGCGAGGTCCTGGCCGTCCGGGATGTCGACCTTGTTGAGGGCGACGATGCGGGGCCGGTTCTCCAGGCCGCCGTAGAGCCGCAGCTCCTCCTCGATCATGTCGAGGTCGGAGACGGGGTCGCGGTCGGACTCCAGGGTCGCGGTGTCCAGGACGTGCACGAGCACCGAGCAGCGCTCGACGTGCCGCAGGAACTCCAGGCCGAGGCCCTTGCCCTGGCTGGCGCCGGGGATGAGCCCGGGGACGTCCGCGATGGTGTAGACGGTCGAGCCGGCGGTGACGACGCCGAGGTTCGGCACGAGGGTGGTGAACGGGTAGTCCGCGATCTTCGGCTTGGCCGCGGAGAGCACCGAGATCAGCGAGGACTTGCCCGCGCTCGGGTAGCCCACGAGGGCCACGTCGGCGACGGTCTTGAGCTCCAGGACGATGTCCCGGCTCTCCCCCGGCTCGCCGAGCAGCGCGAAGCCCGGGGCCTTGCGGCGGGCCGAGGCCAGCGCCGCGTTGCCGAGGCCGCCGCGGCCGCCCTGACCGGCCACGAAGGTGGTGCCCTGGCCGACGAGGTCGGCGAGCACGTTCCCGGCCTTGTCGAGGACCACGGTGCCGTCGGGGACGGGCAGGACCATGTCCTGGCCGTCCTTGCCGGAGCGGTTGTCGCCGGCGCCGGGCTGACCGTTGGTGGCCTTGCGGTGGGGGCTGTGGTGGTAGTCCAGCAGCGTGGTCACGGACTGCTCGACGACGAGGATCACATCGCCGCCGCGTCCGCCGTTGCCCCCGTCGGGGCCTCCCAGCGGCTTGAACTTCTCACGGTGGACGGAGGCGCAGCCGTGGCCTCCGTTACCCGCGGCGGCATGCAGCTCGACGCGGTCCACGAAGGTGGTCATGGTTGGTGCCTCCAGGTACAGCAGAAAAATACGGGATTGTCTCTGTCGTAACACGCCGAGGGCGGACCCGCTTCCCCGTTCGCCGGGAAAGCTGAGATCCGCCCTCGGAAGGTGCTGTGTGTCGTTCTGCGCGCGCTGAAAGGGATCAGACGGCGAGCGGAACGATGTTCACGACCTTGCGGCCACGGTGCGTACCGAACTCCACCGCACCGGCGGCCAGTGCGAACAGCGTGTCGTCGCCGCCACGGCCGACGCCCGTGCCCGGGTGGAAGTGGGTGCCGCGCTGGCGGACCAGGATCTCACCGGCGTTGACGGCCTGACCGCCGAAGCGCTTCACGCCGAGCCGCTGAGCATTGGAATCGCGCCCGTTCCGAGTGGAAGATGCGCCCTTCTTGTGTGCCATGTGTTCTCAGTCCCTTACTTCGCAGCCGCGGGGATACCGGTGACCTTGATCGCCGTGTACTGCTGGCGGTGACCCTGGCGACGGCGGTAGCCGGTCTTGTTCTTGTAGCGAAGGATGTCGATCTTCGCGCCCTTGTGGTGGTCCACGATCTCGGCCGTGACCTTGATGCCGTCCAGCACCCACGGGTCGCTGGTGACCGCGTCACCGTCGACAACGAGCAGGGTCGAGAGCTCGACCGTGTCGCCAACCTTGGCAGTGGAAATCTTGTCAACCTCAACGATGTCGCCGACAGCTACCTTGTGCTGGCGACCACCGCTGCGCACGATGGCGTACACGCGGATCTCTCTCTCGCTCGGAACGGATCCCCTGATGCCAGCCGCTCGCACGGGCCGGGGCCCGGGACGATCCGGAAGGATGAGCGGCCTCTCCTGGCGGACGGCGCGGACACCGACCGTTACCGGGAGGGATGTGCTCAGGGGTAGGTGCGTCAAGTAAACACACCGAGGGTCAAGGTTACGGGGCGCGGGTGTGGGGGTCAAACCGGGGCGAGGGGCCGGAGGCGGGCCCCGGCCGGAGCGGGGCGGAAGGCCCCGAGGGCGGCTCCGGCCGGGGAGGCGGCGCACCGCCCGCCTTATGCTTTCGGGGCTCACCAGCTCTCCGAAAGGCATGCCGTGAACTACAGGGTCCAGCCCACCGCCCAGGTCGACGAGACCGCCGAGATCGGAGCGGGCAGCAGCGTCTGGGAGCTGGCGCAGATCCGCGAGGGAGCCAGGCTCGGCGAGGGCTGCGTCGTCGGCCGCGGCGCGTACGTCGGCACCGGGGTGCGCATCGGCAACAACGTGAAGCTGCAGAACTACGCCCTCGTGTACGAGCCCGCCGAGCTCGGCGACGGCGTCTTCGTCGGCCCCGCCGTCGTCCTCACCAACGACCACAACCCGCGCTCGGTCGACCCGGACGGCAAGCAGAAGCGCGGCGGCGACTGGGAGGCGGTCGGCGTGAAGGTCGCCGAGGGCGCTTCGCTCGGCGCCCGCTCGGTCTGTGTCGCGCCGGTCCGGGTCGGCCGGTGGTCGATGGTCGCGGCCGGCGCCGTGGTCACCAAGGACGTCCCGGACTTCGCCCTGGTCGTCGGCGTGCCCGCCCGTCGGATCGGCTGGGTCGGCCGCAGTGGGGTCCGCCTGGTGGCGCGCGAGGGCGAGCCGGGCGTGTGGGAGTGCCCGCAGAGCGGAGCGCTGTACGAGGAGAGGGACGGGGTGCTCGCGGAGCGCTGAGCGGGCAGGTCGCGTCGGCGAGCGCAATTTCCTCGCCCGCCGGCGCACCGCCGACGCGCTACCTGCGCACCGCCGACGCCCTGGCGGCGAGGGCCGGGAATCGTTTCTCCACGATTCCCGGCCCTCGTACGTTCCGGCTCAGCGGTCGAACAGCAACCGGTCGAAGTCGAGCCGGACGACCGGCCAGTCCCACGTGGTCAGCGCGTGCTCGGTGGCCAGTTTCCCGGCGTTGCGCCAGCTCTCGTCGGACGCCGTGAGCGACAGCACCCGCTCGACCGCGGCCTCGGGGGTCCCCACGATCCATTCGGCCGGGTAGAGGGTTCCCGCACCGTTCTCACGGCCCGCGAAGAACGGCCAGTCGCGGACCACCGGGACCGCGCCGCTGGCCGCACCCTCCATGAGGCCCACGTGGCAGCCCTCGCGTACCGATGTACTGAGGATGACGCCGACGTCCTCCAGCGCCCCGGGCACGTCGTCGGTGGAGCCGACCCGTACGACGGCGCCCGACTCCACGAGCGGCCTGAGCGCCTTCTCCAGCTTGCGCGCGTACGCCTTGGCCGCGTTGCTCGGGCGGCCCATGTCCCCGCCGATCAGGAACAGGCGGTACCGCTCGTCCCGTTCCCGGAGCTGCTTGAGGACCTTCAGGGCCCACAGCGGGTCCTTCGCCACCTGGCCGATGCCGACGAGCCCGAGGTTGAAGCGGGTCGCCGGGTCCTTCGTACGCCGGAAGTTGGCGAGGTCCATGCCGTTGTCGATCACGTGCGTACGGGGGGCGTGCTCGCCGCCCAGTCCGGGGATCGACGCCACCGACAGATCACGGATGTGATCGGCGACGAACACCACGTCGTCGACGCGCGAGAAGTCCATCATGTGCGGCCAGCGGGTGAACGTCTCATAGCTGTGGAGCCGGACGACGATCCGGGTGTCTCCGGGGTCGACCACGGTGAACAGGGCGGCCGGAGCCACACACCAGTCCACGAACACGGTGTCGGCCCAGTCCAGATACGGCCGCAGCTGCTGCTCGACGCCGTGGGCGAAGAGCGGCTCCCCGCCCAGACGGTGCTCCATATGACGCTGCGCGGCACCGTTGAGCCGCTTCATGCCCGGGTGCTCCGCCATGTCGAGGAAGCGCAGCTCGACGTCGGGGTTGGCCTCGTAGTACGAGCGGATCAGGTGCAGGAAGTTCGCGTTGGAGGTCGTCGCGACGAGCAGCCGCAGCGGCCGGTCCCGGGGCGGGGCCGCGGCCGGGGTCAGCCGGCCCTTCGGCCGGACCAGGGCGGAGGCGGCCGTGGACTTCCGGAACGGGGCGATGAACTTGGCCGGATCCGCGGCCAGGGGGCTGTGGACCTGGTCGATGTGGACGACGCGGTGGAAGGCCAGCTTCGTGGCGTGCAGCAGGGCGTCGGCGGCAGCGGTCAGGTCACCGGCCGCGTAGCGCCGGTCGGCCAGGTCCAGATAGGCCGTGACCGCGTCGGTGAGGTTGGCGGGCGTCCGGCCGTTCCTGATCACCCTCGACGCCACGTTGTCCAGCAGCTGGGCCTTTATGGCCGGATCCGCGAGCTTCTCGGCGGCCGCACGGGCGGTGACGAGCGCCCCGGACTGGCGTCCGGCCAGCCACATGCCCTCGATGACCTGCTCGGTGGCCGTCATCCGCAGCGAGTCCGGCACACCCGGTGCCGAGACCGCGGCGCGCCAGGCGCGGGCGCCGACGCGGCTCCGCAGGGCGAGCGGCCCGGTGGCGTTGCGCAGCAGGGCGGCAGGCAGGGTCCGCACGCGGCGGCGCAGCCCGTCGGTGGCCACCGTGAGGGGGCCGGGGACGTGCTCGGGCTGTGCGGCGCCCGTCTCCAGCCGCTTCTCCAGGGCACGCAGCCCCGCGGCGAGCCCGAAGCACACCTCCGGCTGTCGTCTGAACTGCGAGATGCGCCAGGCGCTGTACACAGCGCGCTGGTCGAGAGCCACGACGAGGTCGGCGGAGCGGACGGCCGCCTGGGCCGTCCGGTCGCGCTCCAGGTGGAACCAGAGCCGCTCCGGGAAGCGCATCGCGTCCGTCTTGCGCTGCAGGTGCTTGCTCGCCGGGCCTCCGGCGGGCACCTTGCGCACGGTGGCCCAGCCCAGGTCGGTGTCGATGTCGGCGGCCTTGAAGTTGCCGACGAGGTGGACGCGGGCCCCGAGCTGCCGGAACTTGTCCACCGCCGCGGCCACCACGGTCGCCTTCGGGGTCGAACCCGCGATCATCAGTACATCGGTCATGACCCGGAACCTCCGGAAAGTGCGGGCTTCTGGCCGAGCACCAGAGCGGTCAGGCCCTCCACGGCGCTCGCCATCAGGGAATCACGGGCGTAGCCGGTGCCGTGGTCACGGGCGGCCGCGCGTTGCGCGGGGGTGGCCTCCACGACCATCCGGGCCGCCTCGCAGAACGCGTCCGCGAGCCGCTCCTCGTCCAGCCCTCGGGGGCCGGTCCAGAGCGGGCGGCCGTCCAGCAGACGCGAGGCGTCGTGGTCGGCGGCGTGCATCGAGACGATCGGCAGTCCGGTGGCCATGTACTCGTAGACCTTGCCGGAGGTCATGAACGGCCCGCCGATGATGACGAGCACGAGGGCGTCCCAGGCGCCGTACACATCGGCGACCTCGGCCTTCGGTACCGCACCGCCCACCACGACGCCGTCGTCGGCCGCGGCGCGCAGGACCTCGACGTGCCGGTTGGCCTCGCGGTTGGAGCCCGCGCCGATGTGCCCGCGCACCTCGAACCGGGCGTCGGCGAGCAGCGGCTCCCGCTCCCGGGCGGTGCGCCAGGCGGCGAGGACCGACTCCAGCAGCTGGACGGAGAAACTGACCGTGCCGAGGTGGCCGAAGACGAGGTTCCGCCCGGCGGAGGGCCGGAGCTCGACCTCCGGCACGCTGTCCCGGTCGTAGCCGTTGCGCACCACGTGGACGCGGTCCGCGTGCTCCGGGTAGCGGGCGCGGTAGAAGTCGGCGATCTGGTCGTTGACCACCCAGAGCGACAGGGCGTGCTCCAGCAGGTCCGACTCCCACCGGCCGGACTCGGAGTCCTTCGGGAAGGCCTCCACGCCGTCGATGACGTCCAGGGACCAGCCGTCGCGGAAGTCGATCGCGTACGGGGCCTTGTGCTCCTCCCAGAGCCTGCGGACGGCGGCGAGCTGGACGTACGGGACGCAGCTGGCGAGGACGAGGTCGGCGGGCCGCTCCCGGTAGAGCTCCAGCGCGGCCGTCTCCAGGGCGCCCCGCCAGCCACCGAACACCGGCTCGGGGAAGCTCTTGAGCGTTTCGTTGCGGAAGCCGGTCAGCCACTTGACGGGGTCCAGCGCCCGCTCCTCGGAGTACAGCCGGATGTCCGTCTCCAGGTCGGCCCGGGACAGCGGCAGCTCCACGATCCTGATCCGCTCGTCGACGGACTCCGAGAGCGTGTGGTCCACGCCGGAGTCGCGGAGCCAGGACTCCTCCGCGATCGTGACGACGGTGACGTCCCAGCCCGCGGCGGCGAACTGGTTCGCGGTCTCCCGCATCCGGAAGGCGGAACTCTTCGCGGCGGGGGGGAACCCGATCGCGAAGTACAGCAGATGCGGACGCGGTCCGCTGCGCTCGTCCATGCCTGGCACTTCAGTCATTCCTGTTCTGCTGGGTTTCGGTGGTCGTTCTTCGTGACGCCCGGTGTCCGGGCCGGCCCGGGGTGCGGTGCCTCATTCCGAAGCCCGTGGCTCGTGCCGCAGGCGCCACCCCGCCCAGGCCGACTCGACCATGGTGCGTATGCCGTGCCGGGCCGACCAGTCCAGCTCCCCGGCGATGCGGTCCACGGAGGCGACCACCCGGGCCGGGTCTCCGGGGCGGCGGGCCCCGGTGACCGGGGGCGGGCCGGTGCGGCCGGTGACGTCGAGGATGATGCCGACCATCTCGGCGACGGAGGCCCCCTCGCCCCGGCCGATGTTCAGGACCAGTGCGGCGGACGGGTCGCCGGCCAGTCGGCGGGCCGCGGCGACGTGCGCGGAGGCGATGTCCTCCACATGGACGTAGTCACGGACGCAGGTGCCGTCCGGGGTCGGATAGTCGTCGCCGAAGATCCTGGGGGCCTCGTCGGCCTCCAGGCGTTCGAAGACCATCGGGACCAGGTTGAAGACGCCCTCGTCGGCCAGTTCCGCCGAAGCGGCCCCGGCCACGTTGAAGTAGCGCAGGGAGGCCGTGGCCATGGAGTGCGCCCGGCCGGCCGCGGCCACCAGCCACTCGCCCGCCAGTTTGGTCTCGCCGTACGGGCTGAGCGGCAGACACGGGGTGTCCTCGGTGACCAGGTCGACGTCGGGCATGCCGTAGACCGCCGCCGACGAGGAGAACAGGAAGCGGCGGACACCGGCCGAGGCCGCCGCCTCCAGCAGGGTGCGCAGGCCGTCGACGTTCTCGCGGTAGTAGTACAGCGGTCGTTCGACGGACTCCGCCACCTGCTTCTTGCCCGCGATGTGCACGATGCCGGTCACCGCGTGGTCGGCCAGCACCCGGTCGAGCAGCTCCCGGTCCAGGACCGAGCCCACGACGAGCGGGACACCTTCGGGGAGGCGGTCCGCGCGCCCGGTGCTGAGGTCGTCGAGGACGACGAGGCGCTCCTCGCCCGCCATCTGCGCGACGACGTGGGATCCGATGTAGCCGGCCCCGCCGGTGATCAGCCAGGTCATCGTCAGCCGCCGATGACGACGCGGCGCACGCCGGCCCAGTTCGCCGGGTCCGTGGTGCGGCGGCCGTCGACCAGGACGCGGACGTCCGGGAGGTCGGCGGCGGACAGCTCGCGGTACTCGGCGTGGTCGGCCTGGAGGATCGCGGCGGTGACGGCCTGGTGGGCGTCGTGCGGGACGAGGCCGAGGGCTGTCAGCTCCTCGGGGGTGTACATCGGGTCCGAGACGAACGGCACCGCGCCCCGCGCCTTCAGGGCCTCGACGACGCCGAAGACGCCGGAGAAGGCGGTCTCCTTGACGCCGCCGCGGTAGGCCGCGCCGAGCACCAGGACCCCGACACCGTCCAGGTCACCGTAGGCGGCGGCCAGCAGGTCGACGGCGTACGCGGGCATCGCGGCGTTGGCCTCGCGGGCCGAGCGCACGACGGTCGCCTCCGGGTCGTTCCACAGGTACATCCGCGGGTAGATCGGGATGCAGTGGCCGCCGACGGCGATGCCGGGCTGGTGGATGTGGCTGTAGGGCTGGCTGTTGCAGGCCTCGATGACCTTCTTGACGTCGATGCCGTTCTGGCCGGCGAACCGGGCGAACTGGTTGGCCAGGCCGATGTTGACGTCGCGGTAGGTGGTCTCGGCGAGCTTCGCCAGCTCGGAGGCCTCCGCCGTGCCGAGGTCCCAGACGCCGTTGGGGCGGGGCAGGTCCTCGCGCTCGTCGAAGTCGAGGACGGCCTCGTAGAAGGCGACGCCGCGCTCGGCGGACGCCTCGTCGATGCCGCCGACGAGCTTGGGGTAGCGGCGCAGGTCGGCGAAGACCCGGCCGGTGAGCACCCGCTCCGGGGAGAAGACCAGGTGGAAGTCCTCGCCGGGGGTCAGGCCCGAGCCCTCGGCCAGCATCGGCGCCCAGCGGGTACGGGTGGTGCCGACCGGCAGCGTGGTCTCGTAGCTGACCAGGGTGCCGGGCTTCAGGCCCGCGGCGATGGCCTTGGTGGCGGAGTCCATCCAGCCGAAGTCGGGGGTGCCCTCGGCGTCCACGAAGAGCGGGACGACGACCACGACGGCGTCGGAAGCGGCGACCGCCGCCGTGGTGTCCGTCGTGGCGGAGAGCAGGCCGGCGCCGACGGTCTCCTTGAGCAGGCGGTCGAGGTCGTGCTCACCGGGGAACGGCTCGGTGGCCGCGTTGACGAGTTCGACGACCTTCTCGTTGACGTCCGCGCCGATGACCTTGTGGCCCTTGGCGGCGAACTGCACGGCGAGCGGAAGTCCGATCTTGCCGAGCGCGACTACACAGATATTCATCGGGTTACTTCCTCTTCGACCTGGACAGCGTGCGGCGCAGCCGTGCGCCCACGCCTGGCTTCGGTTCCCGCAGGGGGGCCGTCGTGATCACGAGCCGGCCCTTGGTGTTGGTGTTCGCCGCCACCCGGTGGGGGTCGGTGCTCCCCCAGCGGCGGGCCAGCGGCATCGGCTGCCCTTCGGTGCGGACCGGGATCTCGTACGGGGTGCCCGCCACGTTCACGTAGAGGCGGGCGCCCCTCTTGGTGCGGGTGGGCGCCAGCGGGATACGGGCGGTCAGCAGGGTGCCGCCGTCCTTCGCCGCTTCGGCGGTGAGCGTGCCGGCACGCTCCGGGCGCGGGGCGTCCGCGGGCAGCTTGCGCGCGCCGGACTTGTCCGCGCTCTGGGGCATGGCGCCCTGGGCGAGGGCGACGACGGCCGAGGAGGTGTCGCCGGTGATGCCGGCGCGCAGCCGCAGGACGCAGGCCAGGTCCGTGCCCTCCTGCTCCCAGTCGGCCGACTCCAGGCGTGTGCCGGCGGAGAGGCGCCCGGCGACCGACTCGCCGAGCACCTCGTAGTACCGCTCGTCGAGGCCGACGGCCGCGTCGCGGAATCCGGGGTAGGAGGCGAAGGCCCGGTCGCCCTCCAGCAGGAAGGGCGGCGCTCCGCGCTCGGTCTCCTCCGCGATGGCGCGGGTGAGCTCGTCGACGGCGCCGCTCCGGGCGAGGCCGAAGCGCACCCGGCGCTTGACCCCGGTGCCGTCGCGCAGGCCGTCGGTGAAGTGGGCGTCCACCAGGGCGCCGACGCCTTCGCACACCTGGCGACGGGTGTCGGCGTCGAGCGTGGGGAAGTCCTTCTGCAGGAGCTTGGTCAGCTCCCAGTCGAAATGCCGCTTGAACACGGCGTCACGCCGCGGGCCGGCGGGGATCAGGGCGGCCGTGTGCTCCATGATCCGCTGGACGCAGCGGAGCCGGGCCAGGTGGTTCGCCCGGTAGGTGATGTTGCTCGCGTCACCGCGCTTGACCGCGTAGTAGCAGGTGTAGTCGGAGATCACGGAGATCTTCCGGGCCCGGACGCACGCCTCGATGGTGAACGGCTGGTCGCTGCCGACCGGCATGTCCTCGGGGAAGCGGAGCCCGTGCTGCTCGACCAGTTCCCGGCGGAAGAGCTTGGTGTTGGCCAGGGTGTAGGGCAGCTCGGGGTCGTCGAGGGTGACGTCGCGGTTGCCCGTGTACAGCTTCTGGTGGACGTAACGCCCGTTCGTGCCGACCATCTTGCCGACGACCACGTCGGACTCGTTGGCGTCGGCGCAGGCGACCATCCGCTCCAGCGCCTCTTCGCCGAGGTGGTCGTCCGAGCCGATGAAGTACACGAAGCGACCGGTCGCCAGGTCGAGGGCACGGTTGCTCGGAGCGGCCGGGCCGCCCGAGTTGGGCTGGTGGACGACGGTGAAGACGTCCGGGTACCGCTGGGCGTAGCGGTCGAGTTCCTTGCCGCTGTCGTCGGTCGAACCGTCGTCGACCGCCACGACCTGGAGCCGCTCGTGACCGATGCTCTGGCCCACCAGCGAGTCGAGGCACTCGGTGAGGTAGGGCATCGTGTTGTAGACGGCCACGACCACCGTGACATCGGGTGTGGTCACCTTCTGGGCCCCTGCTCCTGATCCTGGTCCGCCGGGATCAGCACCGTGGTGCCGGTGGTGGCGGATTCCAGCACGGAGGCGGCCACCTCGACCGTACGGAGCCCCTGGCGCAGGGTGCAGATGTCGGCCGGCTTGCCCTGTACGGCGTCGCGGAACAGCTCGTGCTCGACGAGCAGCGGCTCGCGCTTGGGGATGGCGTAGCGGATCATGTCGCCCTCGGAGACCCCGCGGAAGGCGCGCAGCGCCTCCCACTCGGTGGTGACCGCGGCGTTGGAGTGGAAGGTGAGGTCGGCGGTGAGGGTGTCGGCGATGAAGCAGCCGCGCTCGCCGGTGACCGAGGTGAAGCGTTCCTTGAGCGGGCTCAGCCAGTTGACCAGGTGGTTGACCATCGTGCCGTCGGACAGCTGGCCCACGGCGGAGACCATGTCCTCGTGCGGGCGGCCCGACTTGGAGACGGTGTGGGCGGCGATCGAGGTGTACGTACGGCCGGTGACCCAGCCCGTCAGGTCGATGTCGTGGGTGGCCAGGTCCTTGACCACGCCGACGTCGGCGATCCGGTGCGGGAACGGGCCCTGGCGGCGCGTGACCACCTGGTAGACGTCGCCCAGCTCGCCGGCCTCCAGGCGGGCGCGGAGCGAGAGGAGCGCCGGGTTGCACCGCTCGATGTGGCCGACGCCGGCCACCAGGCCGCGCGACTCGAACGCGTCGACGAGGCGGCGCGCGCCCTCGACGGTGTCGGCGAGCGGCTTCTCGATCAGGGCGCTGACTCCGGCGTCGGCGAGCTGGAGGCCGACCTCCTCGTGCAGCGCGGTCGGGCAGGCCACGACGGCATAGTCGATGCCGAGGGCGATGAGCTCCTCGACGGTGGCGAGGACGGGGGCACCCTGGGCCCAGCCGTTCTTGTCACCCATCGGGTCGACGACGCCGACCAGCTCGACGCCCTCCAGGCTCGCGAGGACGCGGGCGTGGTGGCGGCCCATGGAGCCGAGGCCGATGAGTCCGGCCTTCAGTACGGTGCTCACAGGTTCTCCCCCAGGGAGTTCACCGCGGCGGCGATCCGCTCCAGGTCGCCCTCGGTGAGCGAGGGGTGGACGGGCAGCGAGACGACCTCGGCGGCGGCCCGCTCGGTCTCGGGCAGGTCCCAGGTGCGGCCGGCCTTCTGGTCCGGCTCCCAGTAGGGCTTGAGCCGGTGGATCGGCGTCGGGTAGTAGACCGCGTTGCCGATGCCCGCCTCGGTGAGCTTCGCCATCGCGGCGTCCCGGTCACCGCTGATCCGCACGGTGTACTGGTGGTAGACGTGCCGGGCGCCCTCGGCCACCGGCGGCGTGGTGACGGCCGGGGCGGTGATGTGGGCGTCGAGGTACGCGGCGTTGGCGCGGCGCTGCTCGGTCCATGCCTCCACCTTGCCGAGCTGTACGCGGCCGACGGCGGCGGACACGTCGGTCATCCGCATGTTGGCGCCGACGATCTCGTTGGCGTACCGCTGCTCCATGCCCTGGTTGCGCAGGAGGCGCAGGGTACGGGCCAGTTCGGCGTCGGCCGTGGTGACCATGCCGCCCTCCAAGGAGTGCATGTTCTTGGTCGGGTAGAAGCTGAAGGTGCCGCCCGCGCCGAACGCGCCGACGGGGGTCCCGTTCAGCGCCGCGGCGTGGGCCTGGCAGGCGTCCTCGACGACGGCGAGCTTGTGCTGGTCGGCGATGGGCATGAGCCGGTCCATCGCGGCGGGGTGGCCGTAGAGGTGCACCGGCATGATCGCGGCGGTGCGGGGGGTGATCGCGGCTTCGACCGCGGCGGGGTCGAGGCCGAAGCTGCCCGGCTCGATGTCGGCGAACACCACGTCGGCGCCGACGAGGCGGACCGCGTTCGCGGAGGCGGCGAAGGAGAAGGAGGGGACGATCACCTCGTCGCCGGGGCCGATGCCCAGGGCCAGCAGCAGCAGGTGGAGGGCCGAGGTCCCCGAGTTGACGGCGACGCAGTGCCGGTCGTCGACCAGGCGGGAGAAGCCCTCCTCGAAGGCCGCGACCTCCGGGCCCTGCACGACGCGACCGCTGCGCAGCACGCGCACGGCGGCCTCGATCTCGTCTTCCCCGATGACCGGGCGGGCAGCAGGAATCGGCTGCTCGTTGATGCTCGTCATGAACGTCCTCCTTGAACACCGCAAGAGCTCGTTACCAGGCAGAGCTCCGAGGTGCGGGACGTCTTACCGAGGTCGCGCGTAACCCCACCGGCGCGATGCCGACGCCCTGCCGAGGAATCCGGCCCGGTCGGTAGGTTCGCCGGGCCTTGTCACCAACCGTAGTTTCCGTGAAGAACGCTCACACGCGTGGCAACCGCCGTCACATTATCAGGGATTTCTCAGCCCATTTCGGGCCCGTTAACCGGCTCCTGCATCAGTTCTGAAACAAAGCAGGTGTCCCGCCCCGATGTGCTCGGAGCGGGACACCTTTAGATGAACAACCGGTTACGGATTCATCAGCCGGCCGACGACTCGCCCTCCACGGAAGGCGTGGAAGCCGTTACGGACGGCGACGACTGCTCAGCGGCGACGGTCTTCTTCGTCGTCTTCTTCGCGGCCGTCTTGGCCGTTGTCTTCTTGGCGGCGGTCTTCTTCGCGACGGTCTTCTTGGCGGCGGCCTTCTTCGCCGGGGCCTTCTTCGCAGGCGCCTTCTTGGCCGCGGCCTTGCGGGCCGTCTTCTTCGCCGGGGCCGGTTCCGCGGACTCGGATTCGGATTCCGCCGTTCCGGATTCCGCGGCTCCCTGAGTGGCGCCCAGGTCCTCGGATTCCGCGGCCTTCGCCTCGGGCGCCGGAGCGACCACGACGACCTCCGCGTCGTCCGACCCGGTGGGCGAGCCCGCCGGTGCGGTGACCTTGCGGGTCACCCGGCGCCGGGCGCGCGGCGGGGCGGCCACGGGGGTCTCGGCCTCGGGGGCCTTCTCCTCCGCAGCCTCCGGGGCCGGCGTCTCGACGGCGGGCGCCTCGACGACCGGGTCCTCGACCGCGACCGGGTCCGTGGTGGGCTCGGCCGGCCGGACCGGCTCCGCGGCCTCGGCCTGCTTCGGCGAACCCGCCGGGGCGGTCGCCTTACGGGTGGCCCGACGGCGCGGGCGCCCCTGGGGCGCGGCCTCGACCGGAGCCTCGGGGACCTCGGCGGTCTCCGGGGCCTCCACAGCGGCGGCCTCGGCGGCCGGGGTCTCGGCGGGCGTGGCGAGAACCGGTTCGGGCCGGGTCTCGACGACGGGAGCCTCGACGACCGGGGCGGGCGCCTCGGACCTCGGGGCACCGGCCGGGGCCGACGCCTTACGAGAGGCCCGACGGCGGCCACGGCCGCGCGTGGCGGCGGCCTCGGCCTCGGCGGGGCTGCTGTAGAACTCCTCGTCGGCGGCCGGTTCCAGGTCCGCCAGGGACACCGGGGCGGCGACCTCCGCGGCCAGCTCGGCCTCGGTCTCGGCGGGCTCGGCCGCGTGCTCGTCGTGACCGTGCTCGTGGTCCGGGCCGTGCTCGTGGTCCTGACCCGCGCCGCCGCGGCCGCGCTTCTTGGACTTCTTGCCGCCGCCACCGCCGCCGACGGACGTCGGCTGCTCCATGTGGACGATGACGCCGCGCCCGTTGCAGTGGACGCAGGTCTCGGAGAAGGACTCCAGCAGACCCTGGCCCACCCGCTTGCGGGTCATCTGGACCAGGCCCAGCGAGGTGACCTCGGCGACCTGGTGCTTGGTGCGGTCGCGGCCCAGGCACTCCAGGAGCCGCCGCAGCACCAGGTCCCGGTTGGACTCCAGCACCATGTCGATGAAGTCGACGACGACGATGCCGCCGAGGTCGCGCAGCCGCAGCTGACGCACGATCTCCTCGGCCGCCTCCAGGTTGTTCCTGGTGACGGTCTCCTCCAGGTTGCCGCCCTGGCCGGTGAACTTGCCGGTGTTGACGTCGACGACGATCATCGCCTCGGTCTTGTCGATCACCAGCGAACCGCCGCTGGGCAGGTAGACCTTGCGGTCCAGCGCCTTCATCAGCTGCTCGTCGATGCGGTACGTCGCGAAGACGTCGACCTCGGAGGTCCAGCGGGAGAGCCGCTCGGTGAGGTCGGGCGCGACGTGCGAGACGTAACCGTGGATGGTCTCCCACGCCTCGTCGCCGCTGACGATGACCTTGGAGAAGTCCTCGTTGAAGATGTCGCGGACGACCCGGACGGTCATGTCCGGCTCGCCGTAGAGCAGCGTCGGCGCGTTGGAGCCGCTGGTGCCCTTCGCCTTCCGCTGGATGTCCTCCCACTGCCCCTGGAGCCGCTCGACGTCACGGCGCAGCTCGTCCTCGCTCGCGCCCTCGGCGGCGGTGCGCACGATGACGCCCGCGTCCTCGGGGACGATCTTCTTGAGGATGGTCTTGAGGCGGGAGCGCTCGGTGTCGGGCAGCTTGCGGCTGATCCCGGTCATCGAGCCCTCGGGCACGTAGACGAGGTAGCGGCCGGGCAGCGAGACCTGGCTGGTCAGACGCGCGCCCTTGTGGCCGATCGGGTCCTTGGTCACCTGGACCAGGACCGACTGGCCGGACTTGAGCGCGGTCTCGATGCGGCGCGGCCCGTGGGCCATGCCGAGTGCCTCGAAGTTGACCTCACCGGCGTACAGGACGGCGTTGCGGCCCTTGCCGATGTCGACGAAGGCGGCCTCCATGGACGGCAGCACGTTCTGGACCTTGCCCAGGTAGACGTTGCCGACGTAGCTGGTGGCCTGCTCCTTGTTGACGTAGTGCTCGACGAGCACGTTGTCCTCAAGGACGCCGATCTGGGTGCGCTCGCCGCTCTGGCGGACGACCATCACGCGCTCGACGGCCTC
The DNA here is from genome assembly GCF_040638385.1 of Streptomyces sp. NPDC026589. Taxonomy (NCBI): domain Bacteria; kingdom Bacillati; phylum Actinomycetota; class Actinomycetes; order Kitasatosporales; family Streptomycetaceae; genus Streptomyces; species Streptomyces sp. NPDC026589. Next base: position 337,338 of record NZ_JBEZYG010000003.1, on the reverse strand, counting down.
GCGGCGGGCGAGGAACTCCGCCTCGGTGATGATCGGGACCCGGCGGCGGCCCTGCTCGCGGCCCTCGCGGCGGCGCTGCTTCTTGGCCTCCATACGCGTCGAGCCCTTGATGGACTGGACCTCGTCGAAACCGGTGCCCGGCTCGCGCTCCTCCTTCTTACGGGGCTCGCGGACCTTGACGACCGTACGCTCCGGGTCGTCGGGGGTGCCGTGGTCGGCCTCGGCCGCGGCGTCACCGCTGCGGCGGCGGCGACGGCGGCGACGGCGGCTGCTGCTCGACCCGGAGGCCGAGGAGTCGTCGTCCTCGTCCTGCTCGTCGGCGGCGTCCGCGACCTGGCCCCGGCCCCGGTCCTGCTCGTCCTCGGAGCGGGTCTCCTCGGCGCGGGACGCGGGAGCGTCGTCAGTGTGCTGCTGCTCGTCGTCCGTGTCGTTGGCCTCGCCACGACGGCGGCGACGGCCGCCACGACGGCGACGGCGCGAGGGGCGGTCGCCGTACTCGTCGGCGTCCTCGCCCTCGTGCTCGTCCGCCTCGGCCTCGGGGGCCTCGTCGACGGGCTGCTCGGCGGGCGCCTCCACGGGAGCGGCGGGCTCGGCGGCCTGCTCGGTCACGTCGGCCTCGCCACGGCGGCGACGACGACGGCGCGAGCCGCCCTGCGGCGCGGCCTCGGCGGGCGGGGCGCTCTGCTCGACCTCGGCGGTCTGCTGCTCCTCGACCTCGTCGGCCTCGTCGGGCGCCGAGGGGGAACCGGCCGCGGCAGCGGCGGCTGCCGCGGTCTCGGGGGTCTGGAACATCGGCTCGGCGAAGACCGGGGCCTGGAAGACGGCGACGGCGGGGCGCGTCGCGCGCCGGCCCTTGCGCGTCGGCTCCTCGGGCTTGGTCGTGAACTCGGGGCGACCGGCGGCAGCGGTGGCCCGGCGGCGCTGGCGTCCGCGCGGTGCGGCCTCCTCGACCTCCTCCACCTCGGCGGCGAGCTCCTCGGCGACGACGGCGGGCAGGCTCTCGCCGGCCTCCGCGGGGGTCTCGACGGGCTCGGCGGCCGGCTGCGGCGTACCGGCGGGCGCGGACGCCTTGCGGGACGCGCGGCGTCGGGTGCGCGGGGCCGACGTCTCCTCGACGGCCTCCACCTCGGCCGCGGGGGTCTCGGCGGCGACGGGCGTCGGCTCGGTCACCGTCCGAGCGCCGGGCGCGGCGGCGCCCGGCGTACCGGCGGGGGCCGAAGCACGGCGGCGGGCACGGCCGCGAGGGGCCTCGGCGGGCTCCGGCTCGACGACGGCAGCGGCGGGCTCGACCACGGCGGCGGGCTCGGCGGCGACGGCCGGCTCGACCACGACGGCGGCCTCGGCCGCTGCCGGGGCGCCCGCGGGGGCGGTGGCCTTGCGGGAGGCGCGACGGCGGCGGGGCGCCGGGGGCTCCTCGACGACCTCGACGACGGCCTCGGCCTCTTCCTCGGGCTCGGCCTCCTCGGCGGGCTCCACCGGGGTCTCGACGACCGGGGCCACGGTCTCGGCGGCCTCCGGCGCACCGGCCGGAGCGGTCGCCTTGCGGACCGCTCGGCGGCGGGCGCGCGGCGCGGGTGCGGCCGGCTCCTCCTCGGCGGCGGCGGCCGGTGCGGCCTCGGGGACCGGTGCGGCCTCGGCGACCGGGGCGGGCTCGGTGTTCTCCACCGGCTCCGGGGCTCCGGCGGGCGCGGTGGCCTTCCGCACGGCGCGACGACGCGTACGGGCGGGCGGGGCGGTCTCGGCGACCGTCTCGCCGGGCGTGTCGTCCGTGGCCGGGGCGGCGGACGTCTCGGCCGGTATGGCCGGCGTGACGTCCTCGGCGGGGGCCACGGCAGCGCCGGGCGGGCCCGCCGGGCGGGAAGCGGCGCGGCGCCTGCGGCGCGGCGGCAGCTTGTCCCCGGGGGTGTTCTCTTCGTTGTTCCCGGTCGTGCCGGGTTCGTTCGGCTGAGGCATGCGGGCGGTTCTCCCGTCGTGCTCCCGGGCGCCGCGTCTGATTCCGGTCCGGCACGGTCCGCAGTGGTGCGATACCGCCGTCCGGGGCGCGGGCGCCGCACGGGAACTGATGTCTGGCTCGCCGGTTCCGTATGCGGTGTGCCTACGGCCTGGCGAAAGTCTTATGGGTCAGTGCGCGGCCCGACCCCGGTGGCTCCCGAGTCGGAGGGCTGCGCTACGACGACCGCCTTACGCGGAACCCGCGCCTTCCGGCGCCGTCGCGACGGCTGCCCCGGCGACCGCGGGATGCGCGGTCGGGGCGGCCTCGCGGTCAGGCGCGAGAGGGTCGGTCACCGTGCCGGACTCCTCGTCGAAGAGCCCCTGCGCCAGCCTCGTCACCGCAGCGGGGACGGGCGGCACCAAGTCGGCCACAGCTCGGAGACCGGACAGGACGTCGTCGGGTCGCACGGCAGGTGTCACGTGCCGAACAACCAGGCGCAGTATCGCACAGGGCCGCTCGACCGGCCTATCGGCCGGAGCGTCGACGACCCGGAGGTCGGCGACGGCGGCACGGGCGTCGAACGTCCTGATACCGTTCTTCGCCTTGCGCTGGACCTCCACGGCCTCGGCGTCGTTGAACGCGGCCACGGCGGTGCGGACGTCCTCGGGATCGACGCCGTCCAGGCGCATCTCCCAGACGGACGCGGTGAGCCGCTCGGCCAGGCCCGAGGTGCGGGCCTCCACCGCGTCGATGATGTCGAGGCCGTCCGGCATCGAGGCGTCGAGCAGTCCGCGCAGGACCTCGGGGTCCCGCGCCTCGGTGAGGGCGATCTCCAGGAACTCCGCCTCACTGCCCGTGCCGGTGGGTGCGGCATTGGCGTAGGAGACCTTGGGGTGGGGGGTGAAGCCCGCCGAGTACGCCATCGGCACCTCGGAGCGGCGCAGTGCCCGCTCGAAGGCCCGCTGGAAGTCTCGGTGGCTGGTGAACCGGAGGCGGCCGCGCTTGGTGTAGCGCAGGCGGATGCGCTGCACTGCCGGTGCGGGCGGCGGGCCTTCGGGCTGTCGCTTGCCCAGTGGTTCTTCTCCTCGGTGCGGGGCGGGCGCGGTGGCGCGCCGCCCACGAGATTCGGGTGCCCCCCGGGCGCCGCTCCGGCTCACCCCCGCTTGACGAGTTTCTCGCCGAGCAGAGGGGTCTCGGACGCCTGCGCCGCGCTGGGGACAGTCGTTGTACTACCCAGAGTACGCGCAGGGATCCCCACCGGTTCCCGGGACCGTGCGCCGTCCGTGGAGCCGACCAGCGCCCGCCAGGCGTCGCGGCGCGCCTGACGCACGGTTTCCCGGGCGGACGTGAGGGCCGCGCGGGCGGCCCGGCGCACCTCGGCGGCGGCGCGGCGGGCGGGGGCCCACACGGAGTCACGCACGAAGTGGCCGACGGGAGTGCACAGGGTGCGGTACGCCCAGGAGACGGGCGCGACGAGCACCGTCATGACCAGCCACGCGAGGGCCCGGCCGACGGCCCGGGAGACGTACCCGGCGATCCGCCAGGCGACCTCGAACGCGGCGGCGATCTCCCGGCCGACCGGGACGAGGACGTGGCGGTACGTCCAGGAGACCGGGGCGACGAGCAGGGTCATGACCAGCCAGGCGAGGGCGATGCCCAGCCCGCGTCCGGTGGCCGCGATCCCCCGCCACACCTGGCCCAGCACCCAGGCGGTGCCGAGGCCGAGGGGGGTGAGGACGGCCTCGTACAGCCACGCCACCGGGACGATCAGGCCGTAGCGGACCACGGGGACGATCACGTACCGCCACAGAGCCGCGACCGGCAGGACGAGCAGGGTGGCGAACAGCCAGGCCAGGCCGGTTCCGAGGCCGCGTGCCGCCGGGGCCAGCAGGGCGGTGCCGATCCAGCGCAGCCCGTGGCCCAGCGGGGTGAGGACGGCCCGGTACAGCCATGCCGCCGGCGCGGCGACCCCGTAGCGGACCACGGGGACGATCACGTACCGCCACAGGCCGATCCAGGGCCACAGGAGGAGCGCGACGGCCAGCCAGGAGGCGGCCCTGCCGAGCGGTGTGAGGACCCAGGTGTACAGCCAGGCCAGCGGGGTCAGCACGAGGGTGTCGAGGAGCCACGCCAGGGCCCGGCCCAGCGGGCGCAGCAGTACACGGGCGGCGGCGTGCCAGAGGGCGGTGAGCGCGTCCCAGACCATGCGGACGGGCAGGACGAGCACCACGACCACGATCCGCACCGGGACCCTGATCAGCGTGGTCAGCATGCCTTCGCCCGGCTCGTACGCCTGAGGAGCCCCCTGAGGGGCCTGGTGCTTGCCGTAGTCCATGCCGTCAAGGACGCGTCAGGCCCGGTCCGGGGTTGCCGGGCCGGGCCTGCGGTTCGTTCGGGAACGCGCTACTTGTTGACGACGCTGAGCGGCAGGAGCTTCTTGCCGGTCGGGCCGATCTGGATGTCCAGGTCGAGCTGCGGGCAGACCCCGCAGTCGAAGCAGGGGGTCCAGCGGCAGTCCTCGACCTCGGTCTCGTCGAGCGCGTCCTGCCAGTCCTCCCAGAGCCAGTCCTTGTCCAGGCCGGAGTCGAGGTGGTCCCAGGGCAGGACCTCCTCGTAGGTGCGCTCGCGGGTGGTGTACCAGTCGACGTCGACCCCGAATTCGGGCAGCGTCTTCCCGGCGCAGTTCATCCACAGGTCGTAGCTGAAGTGCTCGCGCCAGCCGTCGAAGCGGCCGCCGGACTCGTAGACCGCGCGGATGACGGAGCCGACTCGGCGGTCGCCGCGCGAGAGGAGGCCCTCGACGATGCCGGGCTTGCCGTCGTGGTAGCGGAAGCCGATGGAGCGGCCGTACTTCTTGTCGCCGCGGATCTTGTCGCGGAGCTTCTTCAGCCGGGCGTCGGTGTCCTCGGCGCTGAGCTGCGGTGCCCACTGGAAGGGCGTGTGCGGCTTGGGCACGAAGCCGCCGATGGAGACCGTGGCGCGGATGTCGTTCTGGCCGGAGACCTCGCGGCCCTTGGCGATGACCTTGACCGCCATGTCGCCGATCTGGAGGACGTCCTCGTCGGTCTCGGTGGGCAGGCCGCACATGAAGTACAGCTTCACCTGGCGCCAGCCGTTGCCGTACGCGGTGGCGACCGTCCGGATCAGGTCCTCCTCCGAGACCATCTTGTTGATGACCTTGCGCATGCGCTCGGAGCCGCCCTCGGGGGCGAAGGTGAGGCCGGAGCGGCGGCCGTTGCGGGTCAGCTCGTTGGCCAGGTCGACGTTGAACGCGTCGACGCGGGTCGAGGGCAGCGAGAGGCCGACCTTGTCCTCGGTGTAGCGGTCGGCGAGGCCCTTGGCGATGTCGCCGATCTCGCTGTGGTCGGCGGAGGAGAGCGAGAGCAGGCCGACCTCCTCGAAGCCGGTCGCCTTGAGGCCCTTCTCGACCATCTCGCCGATGCCGGTGATGCTTCGCTCCCGCACGGGTCGCGTGATCATGCCGGCCTGGCAGAAACGGCAGCCGCGGGTGCAGCCGCGGAAGATCTCCACGGACATCCGCTCGTGCACGGTCTCCGCGAGCGGGACGAGCGGCTGCTTGGGGTAGGGCCACTCGTCGAGGTCCATCACCGTGTGCTTGGAGACCCGCCACGGCACGCCGGACCGGTTGGGCACGACACGGCCGATGCGGCCGTCGGGGAGGTACTCGACGTCGTAGAACCGCGGGACGTAGACCCCGCCGGTCTTCGACAGCCGGAAGAGCACCTCGTCACGGCCGCCGGGGCGGCCCTCGGCCTTCCAGGCGCGGATGATCTCGGTGATCTCCAGGACGGCCTGCTCGCCGTCGCCGACGACCGCGCAGTCGATGAAGTCCGCGATCGGCTCGGGGTTGAACGCGGCGTGGCCGCCCGCGAGGACGATCGGGTGATCGACGGTGCGGTCCTTGGACTCCAGCGGAATGCCCGCGAGGTCCAGGGCGGTGAGCATGTTGGTGTAGCCCAGCTCGGTGGAGAAGCTCAGCCCGAAGACGTCGAACGCGCCGACGGGGCGGTGGCTGTCCACGGTGAACTGCGGCACGTCGTGCTCGCGCATCAGCGCTTCGAGGTCCGGCCAGACGCTGTACGTGCGCTCGGCGAGGACGCCCTCGCGCTCGTTGAGCACCTCGTAGAGGATCATGACGCCCTGGTTGGGGAGCCCGACCTCGTAGGCGTCGGGGTACATGAGGGTCCAGCGGACGTCGCAGCTGTCCCACTCCTTGACGGTGGAGTTCAGCTCACCGCCGACGTACTGGATGGGCTTCTGCACATGCGGGAGCAGAGCTTCGAGCTGTGGGAAGACCGATGCGGCAGACATCTCGCGAACCTTCGTGAGCCGGCAGGGGTGACCATTCAGCGTACCCCGCTCCTCAGTTCCTCAGATCCGCGCGCAGTCCGGGGGCCGACGCGCGGGCCCAGACCTCGGGCAGTTCGCGCTCCCGGGCCTCGGCGGCGGCCTCCTCCTGGCCGTACAGGAGGCCCCAGGTGAACGCGGTCTCCCCCGCCGCGTGCCCCTGGATCGCGAGCGCGCGCAGGGCCTCGCGGGCGACGACGCTGTCCTGGTGGTCGCCGAGGACGCTCTGTACGGCCTTCACGCGCTTGGCGAAGCGCTTGGCGGGCTTACCGAGCGCGGGGCGGGCCGCCTCGCCGGCGTACCGGGCGCGCTTGGCGGCCTTGCGGGCCTCGTGCATCGCGGTGTCCCGCTCGGGGCCCGGCGGTTGCTCCAGAGCCCGGTCCATACGGCGCGCGAGCTTCTTGTAGTCCTTGAGCACCGCCTTGGGCAGGGCCTTGCCGGGCGCGCGGGCGGCGGCGGAGCGCAGGGGCGGGTCGGCGCTCAGCGCGTCGAGGGCGTCCAGGAGGTCCAGGTACCGCTTCCCGTCCAGTACGTCGATGATCCTCCGGCGCGATCCGGTGCGGCGGGCGGCCGACCAGGCGCGGAGGCGGCCGCGGACCGGGCCGAGGGTCAGGGGGGCGGGCAGGGCCTCCACGCGGGTGCCGAGGCGTTCGTCCAGGACCTCCTGGTCGCGGTCGAGTCCCAGTTCGGCGGCGAGCCACTTGAGCTCCGCGCCCAGGGGGTCGGTGACCTCGCGGTCGAGGAGGGCCCGGTGGGTCTTGAAGGTGCTGCGCAGCCTGCGGGTGGCGACGCGCATCTTGTGCACGGAGTCGGGCAGATCGCGGCGGACGGCGGGGTCGAGGCGGACGATCGCGGAGATCTGCTTCCGTACGTAGGCGAGGACGTGGTCGCCCGCGGTGTGCGGCGCGTCCTTCTCCCGCCCTTCCCCGTCCCGTACGGGGGTCGTCTCCGCCAGCGCCCTGGCGAGCTTCGAGGGGGACTCGGCAGGGTGCACCCCCGCCTTCCGCAGCCGCTTCTCGACGGCGTCCAGGATCGCGGGATCGCCGTCGTCGGCCAGCTCCACCTCGATCTCGGTCCAGGCGGCGGTGGCGCCGCTCCCCTCCCCCGCGAGGCGCTCCGCGAGCACCTTGTCGACGCTGACCTCGGCGAGGAGGGTCCCGTCGGCGGCCAGCAGGTGGTGGACGTCGCGGGAGGAGAGCAGCCGGACGACGGGGGCGATCTCCGCGTGGCGGGCCCGGGAGCGGAGCAGGGCCGCCAGCGGGGGCGGCACCGCGTCGGAGAGCGGTTCGTGGATCTCGTCCCGGACGCCGACGGTGACCGGGAACTTCGCGTGCCAGCCCTCGTCCGCCCCGCCGGTCCTGCGCCGCAGGGTGAGGGAGTCGGCGGCGAGGCGGAGGTCGGCGGTGTCGTAGTAGACGGCGTCGAGCTCGGTCAGGCCGCGGTGGACCGTCCGGTCGACCCCGGCCGCCCGGGTCAGGTCGGGCAGCCGGGTGTCGTCGGTGGCTTCGTACTTCCGCTCGATCTCGCGCTTGGTGTCCGCCATGTACGGACACCTACCCGGCGTGTGCCGGGTTCAGGCGGACATGGGCCGTTGCACCCGGATGGACTGCAACAGTCCGATCGCCACCCAGACGGCGAACATCGAGGATCCGCCGTAGGAGACGAAGGGCAGCGGCAGCCCGGCGACGGGCATGATGCCGAGCGTCATGCCGATGTTCTCGAAGGACTGGAAGGCGAACCAGGCGATGATCCCGGCGGCGACGACCGTGCCGTACAGCTCGGTGGTCTCGCGGGCGATTCGGCAGGCGCGCCACAGGACGACGCCCAGGAGCACGATGATCAGCCCCGCGCCGAGGAAGCCCAGCTCCTCGCCGGCGACGGTGAAGACGAAGTCGGTCTGCTGCTCGGGCACGAACTGGCCGGTGGTCTGGGTGCCTTCGAAGAGGCCGGTGCCGGTGAGTCCGCCGGAGCCGATCGCGATGCGGGCCTGGTTGGTGTTGTAGCCGACGCCCGCCGGGTCGAGCGCGGGGTTGGCGAAGGCGGCGAACCGGGCGATCTGGTAGTCGTCGAGCAGGCCGAGCTGCCAGATGGCGACGGCCCCGCCCACGCCCGCGCCGAGGAGGCCGAAGACCCAGCGGTTGGAGGCGCCGGAGGCCAGCAGGATGCCGAGGACGATGACGGCCATGACCATCACCGAACCGAGGTCCGGCATCAGCATGACGATGGCCATGGGGATGGCGGCGAGGCCCAGCGCCTTGGCGACGGTCCGGTGGTCGGGGTGGGCCTGGTCGCCCGCGTCGACACGGGCCGCCAGCAGCATCGCCATCACGAGGATGATGGTGATCTTCGTGAACTCGGAGGGCTGGATCGAGAAGCCGGCGGGGAGCTTGATCCACGCGTGGGCGCCGTTGACCGTGGTGCCGAGCGGGGTGAGGACCGCCAGGACCAGCAGCACCGAGATGCCGTAGAGGACCGGGACGGCCCCGCGCAGCGTGCGGTGGCCGAGCCAGATCGTGCCGATCATCAGGGCGAGGCCGATGCCGGTGTTGAGGGCGTGCCTCAGGAGGAAGAAGTACGGGTCGCCCTGGGTGAGGTGGTCGCGGTTGCGGGTCGCGGACCACACGAGCAGAGCGCCGAGGAACGAGAGCGCGAGCGCGGCCCCGAGCAGCGGCCAGTCCAGCCGCCGTACGAGGGAGTCGCGGGCGGTCAGCTTGGCCCAGGAGCCCTGGTCGGGGCCGTAGCGGGAGACGGAGAATCCACCTGCCATCAGGGCTGCCTCCCGTTCGACGCCGGCGATCCGGTGAGTCCGGGCTGGCCTCCGGGCGGCAGGGGCAACTGGGGTTCCTGTCCGCCCGGCTGCACCCCGGGCTCGGCCGGAGTGGGGTCGTAGGGCTTGACCTTGGGGGCGTAGATCGAGCCGTCGGGCTGGATCTTCGGCAGCGCCTTCTGGGGCTTCGGCAGCAGGGCCTTCTTCTTGTCCTGGTTGCCCTCGGCGTCGAGGCCGTAGAGCGCGTTGTAGATATTGCGGACGGCGGGCCCGGCGGAGCCGGAGCCGGTGCCGCCCTGGGAGATCGTCATGACGATCGTGTAGTCGTCGGTGTAGGTCGCGAACCATCCGGTGGTCTGCTTGCCGTACACCTGGGCGGTACCGGTCTTGGCGCGCATCGGGATCTTGTCCTGCGGCCAGCCGCCGAACCGCCAGGCGGCGGTGCCGCCGGGCTCGACCACCGAGCGCAGCCCCTTGTCGAGGTCCTTGATGGTCTGGGCGTTGACCGGCAGTTTGCCGCCGGCCTTGGGCTTGATCTCCTGGACGGTCTTGCCGTCGGGGCTGATCACGGCCTTGCCGACGGTGGGCTCGTGGAGGGTGCCGCCGTTGCTGATGGCGGCGTAGGCGGTGGCCATCTGGATGGGCGTGACGAGCACGTCACCCTGGCCGATCGAGTAGTTGATGCTGTCGTAGGCCTTGAGCTGGTTGCCTTCGAGGCAGCTCTCGTACGCGATCTGCTGGACGTAGGTGCCGCCCTTCTTGCCCTCCTTGCACCAGGCGTCCTTGTTGGCCGCCCAGAAGTCCTGCTTCCACTGGCGGTCCGGGATGCGGCCCTTGACCTCGTTGGGCAGGTCGATGCCGGTCTCGGAGCCGAGGCCGAAGTCACGGGCGGTGCGGTAGAACCAGTCCTTGGCGTCCTTCTTCGGCTTTATGCCGCCGTCACGCGCCCACTCCTCGTGGCCGAGGCGGTAGAAGACGGTGTTGCAGGAGTACTTGAGCGCGTCGCCGAGGGTGATGGGGCCGTGGCCCTGGGACTCGAAGTTGGCGAAGGTCTGGTTGCCCAGGCTGTAGGAGCTGCTGCACTGGTAGAGGTCGTCGAAGTCGTGGCCGGCGCGCACGGCGGCGCTGGCGGAGACCACCTTGAAGATCGAGCCGGCGGGGGCCTGGCCCTGGATGCCCCGGTTGAGCAGCGGGTAGTTGGACTTCTTGCTCGTGAGCTTGGCGTACTGCTTGCCGGAGATGCCGCCGACCCAGTCGTTGGGGTCGTAGTCGGGCTGGGAGGCCATCGAGACGACGCGGCCGGTCTTCGATTCCATGACGACGACGGCGCCGGAGTCGGCCTCGTACTTGCGGCCGGTGATCTTGTCGGTCTCCTGGCGGGCGGTCTTCATCGCCTGGGCCAGCTCGTACTCGGCCACCGCCTGGACACGGGCGTCGAGGCTGGTGACGAGGGTGGAGCCGGAGACCGCCGGATCGTTCTCCGCCTCGCCCATGACGCGGCCGAGGTTGTCGACCTCGTAGCGGGTGACGCCCGCCTTGCCGCGCAGCTCCTTGTCGTACGTGCGCTCCAGGCCGGAGCGGCCGACCTGGTCGGAGCGGAGGTAGGGCGACGGGCCGTCCTGCGCCTTCTGGATCTCCTCGTCGGTGACCGGCGAGAGGTAGCCGAGGACCTGTGCGGTCTTCGCCTTGCCGGGTGCGGCGTAGCGGCGTACGGCGGTGGGTTCGGCGGTGATGCCGGGGAAGTCCTCGGCACGCTCGCGGATCTGGAGGGCCTGCTGGGTGGTGGCCTCGTCGGTGACCGGGATCGGCTGGTACGGCGATCCGTTCCAGCAGGGCTGGGGGGTCTTGGAGTCGCAGAGGCGGACCTTGTCCCGGACGTCGCTCGCCTTCATGTCCAGGACGTCGGCGAGGCGGGTGAGGACCCCGACGCCGTCGTCCTTCATCTTCAGCAGCTCGGTGCGGCTCGCGGAGACGACGAGGCGGGTCTCGTTGTCGGCGAGCGGCACCCCGCGGGCGTCGAGGATCGAGCCGCGCACGGCGGGCTGGACGACCTGCTGCACACCGTTGCCCGCGGCTTCGGCGGTGTACTCGTCGCCGTTGCGGATCTGGAGGTACCACAGGCGCCCGCCGAGGGTGAGCAGCAGCGAGAAGACGAGGACCTGGATGACGATGAGCCGGATCTGGACCCGCTGGGTCCGCCCGGTCTCGGGAATGTTGCTCACGCGGTGCCCCCGATGGTGGTCCTGCTGGGGGTACGGGGGGCGTCCCCCGGGAAACACGGCCTCACAGGCGCTTGACCCCCTTGATCCTGCCCGCGCGGGCGGCGCGGTTGCGGGCGGCCTTGACGCGCAGCCCGCCACGCTGGTTGCCGATCCGCAGACCGGTGCCCGAGGCGAGCCAGCCGGCGGCGACGTCGTTGCCGCCGGACGAGGCCTCGGCGAGCGGGTCGCTCTCGGTGCGTCTGGCCAGCGCCATGATCAGCGGCACCACGAAGGGCGCCAGCAGCAGGTCGTAGATCGCGGCCGTGAACAGCAGGCTGCCCAGGCCCACATGGCGGGCGGCGGTGTCGCCGACGAGCGCTCCGACGCCCGCGTACAGCAGGGTCGAGCCGATCGCGGCGGCGACGACCACGGCCATCGGGGCGAACGCCGACTTCAGTTGACCGTTCTCCGGCCGGGCCAGGCCCGCGAGGTAGCCGATGACGCAGAGCACCAGGGCGTAGCGTCCGGCGGCGTGGTCGGCGGGCGGGGCCAGGTCCGCGAGGAGACCGGCGCCGAAACCGATGAGGGAGCCGCTGACCGGCCCGTACACGAAGGCGAGGCCGAGGACGGTGAGGAGCAGCAGGTCGGGGACGGCCCCTGGGAGCTGGAGGCGGGCGAGGACGGAGACCTGGACGACGAGGGCGACGACGACCAGGACGATCGAGAGCAGAGTCCGGTTGATGCGCATGGGGATCAGCTCTACTCCTGGTCGTTGGCCGCGTTGTCGGGTTGGGCGTTGCCCTGCTGGTCGCCTGCCGCGTCACCGGCGGCGTCGCCGCCGGGCTGCTCGTTGATGTTGCCGACGACCTTGCCCGAGCCGTCCACCAGGTCTCCGTTGGGCTGGACGGTGACGGTGACCGTGGGGGTCGGCTTCGGCTTCTTCTTGGCGGGCTGTTTGGGCAGGACCATGTCGCGCGGGTCCTCGCGGGGTGCCTGGACGACGACGCCGACGATGTCGAGCTTGGTGAACCCGACGTACGGCTTCACGTAGACGGTCCGGGTCAGCGCGCCGCCGGAGGGGTCGACGCGGACGACCTCGCCGACCGGGACGCCGGGCACGAAGGGCTTGTCCTTGCTGGAGCCGAAGGTGACCAGCCGGTCGCCGGCCTTCACCTTGGCCTTGCCGTTGAGGAACTGCACCGACAGCGGGCGCGAGCCCTGGCCGGTGGCGAAGCCGAGCTCGTCGGTCTTCTCCATCCGGGTGCCGACGGTGAAGTCGGGGTCGTTGGCGAGCAGGACCGTCGCGGTGTCGGGGCCGACGGTGGTGACCCGGCCGACCAGCCCCTCCCCGTTGAGGACGGTCATGTCGCGGCGGATGCCGTCGTCGGCGCCGGCGTCGATGGTGACCGTCCAGGAGAAGCCCTGGGCCGCTCCTATGGCGATGACCTCGGCGCCCTTGATGCCGTACTGTCCGGCGCCCGCGTTCTTCAGCATGGCGTCGAGCTGGCGGACCCGGCTGTTGGTGCGGTCGTCGCTGCCGAGCCTGGCCTTCAGCGCGGCGTTCTCCTGCTCCAGGGTGGAGATGCGGTCGTGCCGGTTGCCGGAGTCCCGTACCGCGCCTATGGCGTTGCCCACCGGGTCGACCGCTGCCGCCACGCCGTTCTCGACCGGCCCGAAGACCGTGGCCGCTGCCTGCCTCGCGCCGTCGACCGGTGACTCCTCGCCGCCTCGGATATCCACCGTGATCAGGGCGAATGCGATGGCGATCAGCAGCACCAGGAGCAGCCGGCTCTCTCGTGTGTCCCTCACGTGCGGCGGCCGTGCCTTCCTCGTCGGAATGTTCGTGCCTGTGTGTACGTCGCTGTGCCCGCGTCCGCCGCGTCGATGTGGCTCCGCGTCGGAACAGGTACAGCAACGATCTATATCAACGATCCGGCGGGCGGAGCGTCAGCGTCCGCTCGCCGGATCGGGTGGTGTCCCCCGAGAGGGCCGCCTCCCGAAGACGCGCTAGCGGCGGGGCTGGGCGTCCAGCACCTGCTGGAGCGCCTCGAACTCCTCGACGCACTTGCCGGAGCCGAGCGCCACCGAGTCCAGCGGGTCCTCGGCGATGTGGATCGGCATGCCCGTCTCGTGGCGCAGCCGCTCGTCCAGTCCGCGCAGCAGCGCGCCGCCGCCGGTGAGGACGATGCCGCGGTCCATGATGTCGCCGGACAGCTCGGGCGGGCACTTGTCGAGCGTCGTCTTCACGGCGTCGACGATCGCGTTGACCGGTTCCTCGATGGCCTTGCGGACCTCGGCGGCCGAGATGACGACCGTCTTGGGCAGCCCGGACACCAGGTCGCGGCCGCGGATCTCGGTGTGCTCGTCCTTCTCCAGGTCGAACGCCGAACCGATGGTGATCTTGATCTGTTCCGCGGACCTCTCACCGAGGAGGAGTGAGTACTCCTTCTTGATGTGCTGGATGATCGCGTTGTCCAGCTCGTCACCGGCGGTGCGGATCGACTGGGCGGTGACGATGCCGCCGAGCGAGATCACGGCGACCTCGGTGGTGCCGCCGCCGATGTCGACGACCATGTTCCCGGTGGCCTCGTGGACCGGCAGACCGGAACCGATGGCCGCGGCCATGGGCTCCTCGATGATGTGCACCTGGCGCGCGCCGGCCTGCGTGGACGCCTCGATGACGGCGCGGCGCTCGACCCCGGTGATACCGGAGGGCACACAGACGACGACGCGGGGGCGGGCCAGGTAGCGACGCTTGTGGATCTTGAGGATGAAGTAGCGGAGCATCCGCTCGGTGATCTCGAAGTCGGCGATCACGCCGTCCTTCAGGGGCCGCACGGCAACGATGTTGCCCGGTGTGCGCCCGATCATCTTCTTGGCCTCGGAGCCGACCGCCAGAATTCCGCCGGTGTTGGTGTTGATGGCCACGACGGACGGCTCGTTCAGAACGATGCCGCGCCCCCTGACGTACACCAGCGTGTTGGCAGTCCCGAGGTCGATAGCCATGTCACGGCCGATGAACGACATTGAGTTCCCCTTGTTCCCCATGAGGATGCGTCGGGCCTTCCCAGGTAGCGAAGATGGCTGGTTCTGGTAGGCGAGGTTGGCGCTGCGGGCGTGGAAGCTTCCATCGTAGTGCCGTATGCACGGACACAGCGCGAGGGTCCTTCGCCAGTGTGAGCGGAACGGGTGCCCGTTCTACCCATGGTGACGTTACGTCGAAGGGATGCGTTCCCGCGATCCCAAACCCTATGCCGAGGGGCGACCGAATTACTTCGGTCGCCCCAGGCGTACAGCGCTGTTTGGCCGATCGGGTCAGGAAAGTCCCGGAAAGAAAAGCTTCAGTTCCCGCTCCGCGGACTCCTCGGAGTCCGAGGCGTGGATGAGGTTCTCACGGGTGATCGTGCCGAAGTCTCCACGGATGGACCCGGGCGCGGCGGCGATCGGGTCGGTGGGGCCGGCCAGGGTGCGGACACCCTCGATGACCCGCTCACCTTCGGCCACCAGGGCGACGACGGGGCCGGACCGCATGAACTCCATGAGCGGCTCGTAGAACGGGCGGCCCTTGTGCTCGCCGTAGTGCTGCTCCAGCGTCTCGTGGTCCAGGGTGCGCAGCTCCAGCGCGGTGATCCGCCAGTCCGCCTTGCGCTCGATGCGGCCGACGATCTCGCCGATCAGGCCACGGCGGACCGCGTCGGGCTTGAGCAGGACGAGAGTGCGCTGAGTCATGTACGGCTCCTTGCAAGGCCAGGCATACGAGTGCGGTGAGGGCGAGATTACAGGGGTTCGGGGGCGGGTCTGCGCCCGGGTTCACCCAGGGTCACCTTCGGGCCCCGGATTTCCGGGGCCCGAAGGGGCCGGCCGCGCGTGCCGACGGGCCCGGCACGATCCGGAGACCCGGACACGGGGAGGACCGGCCCGGGGCTCAAGATCTCTAGGCCTCAGGGCCTCAGGGCCTCAGGGCCTCAAGCCGTGGCCTCTTCGGCTTCCTGCCGGGCGGCCCAGTCGGCCTTGGCCACGTCGATCTTGCGCCCGTAGTGGATCGAGGCCCACCACAGACCGCCGAAGGCCAGGCCCAGGATGAACATCGTGGGGACCACGAACCCGCTCAGGACCAGGGCGACCTGGAGCGCCCAGCCCAGCTGGACCCCGCCGGGCCGGGTGATCATTCCGCACAGCAGCACGGAGAGGAGCATGCCGACGCCGCACACCGTCCAGACCACGGCCATGGAGGCGTCGTCCAGCTTCATCGCGACGAGACCGGCGAAACCGATCACGAAGAACTCACCGATCAGCGTCGAGGCGCAGAGCGTCCGCATCTTTCTCTCAGCCCCTTCCCAGCAGCAGCCGGGCTTCGCCGACCGTGATCACGGATCCGGTCACCAGCACCCCGGCGCCCGCGTACTCGTCCTCTTCCTCGGCCAGCGTGATCGCCGCCTCCAGCGCGTCGTCGAGACGCGGCTCGACCTGGACCCGGTCGTCGCCGAAGACCTCGACGGCGATCGCGGCCAGTTCGTCCGCGTCCATCGCGCGGGCGGTGGAGTTCTGCGTGACGACGATCTCCGCGAAGATCGGCTCGAAGGCCTCCAGGAGCCCGCGGGCGTCCTTGTCGCCGCTCGTGCCGACCACGCCGATCAGCCGGGAGAAGCTGAACGCCTCGGAGATGCCGTCCGCCGCCGCCTTGGCCCCCGCCGGGTTGTGCGCGGCGTCCAGCACGACGGTCGGGCTGGAGCGCACGACCTCCAGGCGGCCGGGCGAGAGCACCGAGGCGAACGCCTTGCGGATCGCGTCGATGTCGAGGGAGCGGGCCTGCTCGGCGCCGATGCCGAAGAACGCCTCGACGGCGGCGAGCGCCACCGCGGCGTTGTGCGCCTGGTGGGCCCCGTAGAGGGGAAGGAAGATGTCGGTGTACTCGGTGGCCGCGCCGCCCAGCCCGCGCAGCGTCAGCAGCTGTCCGCCGACCGCGATCTCGCGGGAGACGACACCGAACTCCATGCCCTCGCGGGCCACGGTGGCGTCGACCTCGACGGCCTTCTTGAGCATCACCTGCGCGGCGTCCACCGGCTGCTGCGCCAGGATGACCGTGGCGCCCTGCTTGATGACCCCGGACTTCTCGCCGGCGATCTCGGCCGGCGTGGTGCCGAGCCGGTCGGTGTGGTCCAGCGAGATGGGGGTGACGACGGCGACCGTGGAGTCGATGACGTTCGTCGCGTCCCAGGTGCCGCCCATGCCGACCTCGACGACCGCCACGTCGACGGGCGCGTCGGCGAAGGCCGCGTACGCCATGCCGGTGAGCACCTCGAAGAAGGAGAGCCGGTAGGGCTGCTGGGCGTCGACCATCTCGACGTACGGCTTGACGTCCTCGTACGTCTCGATGAACCGCTCGGGTGTGATCGGGGAGCCGTCGAGGCTGATCCGCTCGGTGATCGACTGGACGTGCGGGGAGGTGTAGCGGCCGGTGCGCAGCTCGAAGGCGTTGAGCAGGGCCTCGATCATGCGGGCCGTGCTGGTCTTGCCGTTGGTGCCGGTGATGTGGATGGAGGGGTAGGCGCGCTGCGGCTCGCCGAGGACGTCCATCAGCGCGGCGATGCGCGTGACGGACGGCTCCAGCTTGGTCTCGCCCCAGCGTCCGGCGAGCTCCTGCTCCACCGCGCGCAGCGCCTTGTCGGTCTCGGGGTCGGCCGGGCGGGCCGGAACCGCTTCGCCCTGGGGCTGACCCGAGTGGGCGCGCAGCGTGCGGCTCCCGGCCTCGATCACCGCCAGGTCGGGGTCGCGCTGGGTCGCCTCGTCGACGATCTCCTCGAAGGTGTCGTCGGGATCGGGCGCGTCGTGCCGGTCTGAAGGGCGGGGCTTACTCACGGGGCCCAGTCTACGGATGGGCGCCGACATCGCGCGCAGCGCCCGGCTGACTGTCGCCCGACGGTACGGCGAAGCCCCCGCTCCCCCGGTCGGTCGGGGGTGCGGGGGCTTCGGCTTCAGGACATCAGCTCTGCGGGAGGGCCGCCAGCTGGGCGCCGATCCGCTCGATGTCGGCCTCGGCCTTGGAGAGCCGGCCGCGGATCTTGTCGACCACGTTGTCCGGGGCCTTGGCCAGGAAGGCCTCGTTGCCGAGCTTCCCGGTGGCCTGGGCCTTCTCCTTCCGCGCGGCCTCCAGGTCCTTCGTGAGGCGCTTGCGCTCGGCCGGCACGTCGATGGTGCCGGACAGGTCAAGGGCGACGGTGGCCCCGGCGACCGGGAGGGAGGCGGTGGCCTGGAAGCCGTCCCCGGCGGGCTGGAGCCGCAGCAGCTGGCGGATGGCAGCCTCGTGCGGGGCCAGCTCCGTGCCGGTCAGGGTCAGCTCGGCCGGGACCTTCTGGCCGGGCTGGAGGCCCTGGTCGTTGCGGAAGCGGCGGACCTCGGTGACGACCTGCTGGACCAGCTCGATCTCCTTCTCGGCCGCGTCGTCGCGGAAGCCGGAGTCGCCCGGCCACTCGGCGATGACGATCGACTCGCGCCCGGTGAGCGCGGTCCACAGCGCCTCCGTGACGAACGGGACGATCGGGTGCAGCAGCCGCAGCATCACGTCCAGGACCTCGCCGAGGACCCGGCCCGAGACCTCGGCCGGGCGGCCGCCCGCGAAGAACGTGGTCTTGGACAGCTCGACGTACCAGTCGAAGACCTCGTCCCACGCGAAGTGGCGCAGCGACTCGCTGATCTTGGCGAACTGGAAGTCGTCGTAGAGCGCGTCGACGTCGGCGACCGTCTTGTTCAGACGGGACAGGATCCAGCGGTCGGTGACGGACATCTCCTCGACCGGGGGCAGGTCGCCCTCGATCGTGGCGCCGTTCATCAGGGCGAAGCGGGTGGCGTTCCAGATCTTGTTGGAGAACTTCGCCGAGCCCTGGACCCACTCCTCGCCGATGGGCACGTCGGTGCCGGGGTTGGCGCCGCGGGCGAGAGTGAAGCGCAGGGCGTCGGAGCCGTACTTGTCCATCCAGTCCAGCGGGTTGACGACGTTGCCGAAGGACTTCGACATCTTCTTGCCGTGCTCGTCGCGGACCATGCCGTGCAGGACGATGGTGGAGAACGGCGGGACGCCGTCGTTGACGTACAGGCCGAACATCATCATCCGGGCGACCCAGAAGAAGAGGATGTCGTAGCCGGTGACCAGGACGGAGTTCGGATAGAACTTCGCGAGGCTGTCGGTCCGTTCGGGCCAGCCGAGGGTGGAGAACGGCCACAGACCGGAGGAGAACCAGGTGTCCAGGACATCGCTGTCCTGGGTCCAGCCCTCGCCGGTGGGCGCCGTCTCGTCGGGTCCGACGCAGACGACTTCGCCGTTCGGGCCGTACCAGACGGGGATGCGGTGACCCCACCAGAGCTGGCGCGAGATCGTCCAGTCGTGGAGGTTGTCGACCCAGTCGAAGTACCGCTTCTCCATCTCCTGCGGGTGGATCTTGACGCTGCCGTCGCGGACCGCGTCACCGGCGGCCTTGGCGAGCGGGGCGACCTTGACCCACCACTGGAGGGAGAGGCGCGGCTCGATGGTGGTCTTGCAGCGCGAGCAGTGCCCGACGGAGTGGACGTAGGGCCGCTTCTCGGCGACGATCCGGCCCTCGGCGCGCAGGGCGGCGACGATGGCGGAGCGGGCCTCAAGACGGTCCAGGCCCTGGAAGGGGCCGGGGACGGTGATGACGGCGCGCTCGTCCAGGACCGTGAGGAACGGCAGGTCGTGGCGCTTGCCGATCTCGAAGTCGTTCGGGTCGTGGGCGGGCGTCACCTTGACCGCGCCGGTGCCGAACTCCGGGTCGACGTGGTGGTCGGCGACGACGGGGATGGTGCGGTCCGTCAGCGGCAGGCTGATCTGCTTGCCGACCAGGTGCTGGTAGCGCTCGTCGTCGGGGTGGACGGCGACGGCGGTGTCACCGAGCATCGTCTCGGCGCGGGTGGTGGCGACGACGATGGTCTCGTCCCCGTCCCCGTACGTCATGGAGACGAGCTCGCCGTCGTCCTCCTGGTACTCGACCTCGATGTCGGAGATCGCGGTGAGACAGCGGGGGCACCAGTTGATGATGCGCTCGGCGCGGTAGATGAGCCCGTCGTCGTACATCTGCTTGAAGACGGTCTGGACGGCCTTGGACAGGCCCTCGTCCATGGTGAAGCGCTCACGGGACCAGGCGACGCCCTCGCCGAGGCGGCGCATCTGGCCGGAGATCTGACCGCCGGACTCGTTCTTCCACTGCCAGACGCGCTCGACGAAGGCCTCGCGGCCCAGGTCGTGGCGGGACTTGCCCTCCTTGCCGAGCTCGCGCTCGACGACGTTCTGGGTGGCGATGCCGGCGTGGTCCATTCCCGGCTGGTACAGCGCCTCGTAGCCCTGCATCCGCTTCCGGCGGACGAGGGCGTCGATCAGGGTGTGCTCGAAGGCGTGGCCCAGATGGAGGGACCCGGTGACGTTCGGCGGCGGGATGACGATGCTGTACGGCGGCTTGTCGCTGTGCTCGTCGGCTTCGAAGTACCCGCGCTCCACCCAGCGCTCGTACAACTTCCCCTCTACATCGGCCGGCGCGTACTGGGTCGGCAGTTCGGGGTTGCTGGCGCTTGGCTGCTGAGTGTTCTCGGTCACGGGAGACAGTTTAGGGCCGTCACAGCTCTGCACTGAAACGGATTGGTTCAGTAACGGTGTCCGACCCGATCCCCCATGTCAGGACGGCTTCCGTCAGGATGTTCGCAACGCATAAGGAATTCACGAGGGGACACCGCAATGAGCTACAACCAGCCGGGCCCGTACGGTGGGCAGCCGCCGCAGGGGCAGCCCGGACCGTACGGACAGCAGCCGGGCCCGTACGGAGCCCCGCCGCCCCAGGGCCCCCCGCAGGGTCAGCCCGGCTACGGCTACCCGCAGCAGGCCCCGCAGGGCGTCCCCCCGCAGCAGCCGAACCCGTACGGGCAGCCGCAGCAGCCGCAGCAGGGCTACGGCTACCCGCAGGCCCAGCAGCCCGGCCCCTACGGCCAGCAGCCGCCGGCGCCTCCGTACGGCGGGCAGCCGGGGTACGACGGGCAGCAGCCGCAGCAGCCGAAGAAGAAGACCGGCCTGATCGTGGGCGTGGCCGTGGTGGCCCTGGCGGTCATCGCGGGCGGGGTGTACTTCCTGACCTCGGGCGGCGGCAGCGGTGACGTGGCGGACTCCACGAAGGGGTACAAGCTGACGCCCCCGGCGTCCGTGGAGGATTACACGAAGAATCCCTCCAAGCCCGCGGCATCCGGCCCGGTTACCGGTGAGGACAAGGCCGAGGCCGAGGCCATGGGCGTCAAGGACGCCAATAAGGCGGGGGCCCAGTACCAGAGCGGCAGCAAGGACAATCCGCTGGCGCAGAAGGTGCTCATCTTCGAGGGCGTCTGGGGCGAGATCTCGGACCCGGCGAAGACGCTCGACGGCGCGTTCGCCAAGGCCGAGAAGAACATGACGAAGGACACCGGCAGCGGCACCAAGGGCTCCTGGGTGGGCAGCCCCAAGGAGTTCAAGCCGGACGGCTTCGACGGTGCGCTGATGAAGTGCCAGGAACTCAAGGTGGACACCAGCCAGGGCAGCTCCGCCTCCACGAAGGGGCCGAAGGAGTTCGCCATGCCGGTCTGCATCTGGGCCGACTACAGCACGGTGGGCATCGTCGCCGGTCTCGACGTCGCCTCGGCGCTGACGGAGAAGTCGGTTCCGCAGGAGGAGATGGCCGACCTCGCCGCCAAGCTCTACGACACCTCCCGCACCAAGGTCTGATCCGACCTGATCTGATCGCTCAACGCCGAAGGGGCGCCCGCCGGTTCATCCGGTGGGCGCCCCTTCGGCGTGGTCAAGTCTTCTGCGGCTAGGCCGACTTCTCGTGCCGGCCGCCGTCGTTCTTGCCGATCGTGCGCGGCTCGCGCGGGACCAGCGTCGGGTTGACGTTGTTGCGGACGACGTCGGGAGTGATGACGACGCGGGCGACGTCCTTGCGGGACGGGACCTCGTACATCACGGACTGGAGGACTTCCTCCATGATCGCGCGCAGACCGCGTGCGCCGGTCTGGCGCAGGATCGCCTGGTCGGCGATGGCCTCCAGCGCCTCGCGCTCGAACTCCAGCTCCACACCGTCGAGTTCGAAGAGTCGCTCGTACTGCTTGACCAGGGCGTTGCGCGGCTCGATGAGGATCTGGAGCAGGGCCTCGCGGTCCAGGTTGTGGACCGAGGTCAGGACGGGGAGACGGCCGATGAACTCGGGGATCATCCCGAACTTCACCAGGTCCTCCGGCATGACCTCCTGGAACTGGTCGCTCGCCTGGATCTCCAGCTTGGAGCGGATCGTGGCGCCGAAGCCGATGCCCTTGGCGCCGGCCCGGGACTCGATGATCTTCTCCAGGCCGGAGAACGCGCCGCCCACGATGAACAGCACGTTCGTCGTGTCGATCTGGATGAACTCCTGGTGCGGGTGCTTCCGTCCGCCCTGCGGCGGTACGGAGGCGGTGGTGCCCTCCAGGATCTTCAGCAGGGCCTGCTGGACGCCCTCGCCGGAGACATCGCGGGTGATCGACGGGTTCTCGCTCTTGCGGGCGACCTTGTCGATCTCGTCGATGTAGATGATCCCGGTCTCGGCCTTCTTGACGTCGTAGTCGGCCGCCTGGATCAGCTTGAGCAGGATGTTCTCGACGTCCTCGCCGACATAGCCGGCCTCCGTCAGCGCCGTCGCGTCCGCGATGGCGAACGGGACGTTGAGCATGCGGGCCAGCGTCTGCGCGAGCAGCGTCTTACCGGAACCCGTGGGGCCCAGCAGGAGGATGTTCGACTTGGCCAGCTCGATCGCGTCCTCGCGATTGCCGCCGCCGTTCTCCCCGGCCTGGACCCGCTTGTAGTGGTTGTACACCGCGACCGAGAGGGCCTTCTTCGCGGGCTCCTGCCCGACGACGTACCCCTCCAGGAACTCGTAGATCTCGCGAGGCTTGGGAAGCTCCTCCCAGCGCACCTCGCTCGTCTCCGCGAGCTCCTCCTCGATGATCTCGTTGCAGAGATCGATGCACTCGTCGCAGATGTACACACCGGGTCCCGCGATGAGCTTCTTCACCTGCTTCTGGCTCTTTCCGCAGAACGAGCACTTGAGCAGGTCTCCGCCATCACCGATGCGTGCCACGAGGTGAATCCCCTTCGCCTGGGAGACGCCTGGTTCAGCGACTCCTGGTGCCTCTGTCCGACGGTACCTTGCCTGGGCCCCCGTACGGGCCCCCCTTGGCACGGTTCACACGGCCGTGGCCGTGCAAACGGAATGTGCCAAGGGGAAAGACCGACGTCAGAGCGATGCGCCCGCGGTGGTCTTGCGGGTGCTAACGATCTGGTCCACCAGACCGTACGCCAGGGCGTCCTCGGCCGTGAGGATCTTGTCGCGCTCGATGTCCTCGCTGATCTTCTCCAGCGGGGTCGTCGAGTGCCGGGCCAGCATCTGCTCCAGCTGGCTGCGCATCCGGAGGATCTCGTTGGCCGCGATCTCCAGGTCGGAGAGCTGCTCGCGGCCCGTCTGCGAGGACGGCTGGTGGATGAGCACCCGGGCGTGCGGGAGCGCCATGCGCTTGCCCGGGGTGCCCGCGGCGAGCAGGACGGCGGCGGCGGAGGCCGCCTGGCCCATGCAGACCGTCTGGATGTCCGGCTTCACGAACTGCATCGTGTCGTAGATCGCGGTGAGCGCGGTGAACGAGCCGCCGGGGCTGTTGATGTAGATCGAGATGTCCCGGTCGGGGTCCATCGACTCCAGGCACAGCAGCTGCGCCATGACGTCGTTGGCCGAGGCGTCGTCGATCTGGACGCCCAGGAAGATCACGCGCTCCTCGAAGAGCTTCGCGTACGGGTCGTACTCGCGCACGCCCTGCGAGGTGCGCTCCACGAAGCGCGGGACGACGTAGCGGTTGTCCACCTGCGGGCCGGTGTAGAGGCCGCTCGCGGAGGCGCCGGAGAAGTTGTTCATGTGGGTGTTCACCATCCTGGTGGCGTTCTGTGGGCTGGAGGTCTCGGCGTGCGAGAGGCGTGCGGGAGGTGGTGCGGCCGGCCCGGTGGGAACCGGATCAGGCACCGGTGCCGCCGCCGCCCGGGATGCCCGACGCGACCGTGATGATCTCGTCGATGAGGCCGTAGTCCTTGGCCTCCTCCGCCGTGTACCAGCGGTCGCGGTCGCCGTCGCGGATGATCGTCTCGACGGTCTGGCCGGAGTGGCGGGCGGTGATCTCCGCCATCCGCGTCTTGGTGCGGAGCAGGTACTGGGCCTGGATCTTGATGTCCGAGGCCGTTCCGCCGATGCCGGCCGAACCCTGGTGCATGAGGATGTCGGTGTTCGGGAGCGCGAAGCGCTTGCCCGCGGTGCCGCCGGTGAGCAGGAACTGGCCCATGGAGGCGGCCATGCCCATGCCGATGGTGATGACGTCGTTCGGGATGTACTGCATGGTGTCGTAGACCGCCATGCCGGCCGTCACCGAACCACCGGGGCTGTTGATGTAGAGGTAGATGTCCTTGTCGGGTTCCGCGGCAAGGAGGAGGAGCTGTGCGGTGATCTTGTTGGCGATGTCATCGTCGACCTGCTGACCGAGGAAGATGATGCGCTCGCCGAGCAGTCGGCTGTAGACCTGGTCACCGAGGCCTCCACCGAGGGACGGCTCTCCGGCGGCGTAGGGCATCAGATTCGTCACGTATCCACCTGCTCGTCTCTGACGGCTCCGGCCGTCTCAGCGTCTTCGTACCGGGCGGGTGAAGTCACTGCCCCACCCTTCCTCTTCATGGACCCTAACGCGCAGGTGGGACAACGCCATCCCGCTTCCGCAACTGTTCGCTGGGAGCGCAAGGTCCGCAGCGGGCACAAGGGTTCCGGGGCTCGCACAGCGATACGGCGCTCCACACCGCGATACGGCGACGGGCCCCGGACGCGTGGAGCGTCCGGGGCCCGTCGTGCCGGGCGGCGCGAAGGCCGCCCTGGGGATCGGGACGAGGCTCAGGCCTCGTTCTTCTCCTCGGCCTTGTCCTCCGCCTTGTCCTCGGTGGCGGCCTCGGCGGGCGCCTCCGTGGTCTCGGCGGCGGCCTCGGCGGCCTCTTCCTCGTCCTCCAGGTCGACGACCTCACCGTTGGTGTCGACGACCTTGGCGGCCTCGACGACGACGGCGAGCGCCTTGCCGCGGGCGACCTCGCCGACGAGCATCGGCACCTGGCCACCCTCGACGACGGCCTGGGCGAACTGGTCGGGGCTCATGCCGGAGGAGGCAGCGCGCCGCATGAGGTGCTCGGTGAGCTCCTCCTGGTTGACGTTCAGCTTCTCCTTGTTGACGAGCTCGTCCAGGATGAACTGGGTCTTGATGCCCTTGACGGCCTGCTCGGAGGTCTCGTTCTCGAACTCCTCCAGCGTCTTGCCCTGGATTTCGAGGTACTTCTCGAGGTCGAGACCCATCTGACCGAGCTGGTGGTGCTCCAGGTTGTGCTTGCGGGTCTGGACCTCGTCCGCGAGCAGCTTCTCCGGGATCGGGACCTCGGCGAGCTTCAGCAGCTCCTCCAGGACGCGCTCCTGGGCCTGCGTGGCCTGGTCGTACTGCTTGGTGGTCTCCAGGCGCTTGCGGCTGTCGGCCTTCAGCTCCTCCAGCGTGTCGAACTCGCTGGCCATCTGGGCGAAGTCGTCGTCCAGCTCGGGAAGCTCACGGGCGGCGACGGCGGTGACCTTGACGGTGACCTCCGCGGCCTTGCCCTCGGCGGAGCCGCCCTTCAGCTCGGAGGTGAAGGTGGCCTCGCCACCGGCCTCCAGGCCGGTCACGGCCTCGTCGATGCCTTCGAGGAGCTCGCCGGAACCGATGGTGTACGAGACACCGTCGGCCACGCCGTCCTCCAGGATCTCGCCGTCGACCTTGGCCTCCAGGTCGATCGTGACGACGTCGCCGTCGGCGGCGGCGCGCTCGACCGGGTTGGTGGCGGCGAAGCGCTCACGGAGCTGCTCCACGGCCTTCTCGACCTCTTCGTCGGTGACCTCAAGGGCGTCGACGGTGACCTCGATGCCGGAGTAGTCCGGGATCTCGATCTCGGGGCGTACGTCAACCTCGGCGGTGAAGGCCAGCAGCTCGCCGTCCTTCAGCTCGGTGATGTCGACCTCGGGCTGGCCGAGGACGTTCAGCTCACCCTCGTTGACCGCCTCGGTGTAGAACTTCGGGAGGGCGTCGTTGACGGCCTCCTCCAGCACCGCACCGCGGCCGAACCGCTGGTCGATGACCCGGGCGGGGATCTTGCCCTTGCGGAAGCCCTTCACCGTGACCTGCTGGTTGATCTTCTTGTACGCCGCGTCGAGGCTGTCCTTGAGCTCCTCGAAGGGCACCTCAATGCTGAGCCGAACCCGGGTCGGGTTCAGGGTCTCCACGGCGCTCTTCACGGTTCGGTCTCCTTGGTGGCTGACTTCTTGGGGTTCTGCTGGGCCGCCGATTGGCGGCTTCGCGGACCGAGCCCGGTACATCAGACACACGGGCACGCATTTTGCATAGTAACGGCAAGGGGGATGACTCCCACAATGCGATCTTGCTGGTGGTCGGGGTGGCCGGATTCGAACCGACGACCTTCCGCTCCCAAAGCGGACGCGCTACCAAGCTGCGCCACACCCCGTCGGTGCGACACGTAGGGTACATGCCCCGGAGCCGTGGTTCCGCCGCTTTACGGAGCGGTGTCAGGGGGTCCGGTCCGGAACCGGACCGGTGGCCGGCACAACGGGTGTGCGGGCACTGCCGCCGACCCGCTACGATGCTCTTCGTGCCGCGGTCCACGGACCTGCGGTGCGACGCTCGCGGGCGTAGCTCAATGGTAGAGCCCTAGTCTTCCAAACTAGCTACGCGGGTTCGATTCCCGTCGCCCGCTCCAGATGCATAAGGGCCAGGTCGGAGAGTCACTCTCCAGCCTGGCCCTAGTGCTTTGCCGATCTTCATTTGGCCCTACGTGCCCGCTGTGTGCCCGTTCGGATCGGAATCTTGCTTCCGGGCCTGCTCGACGGCCGCGCTCACCGCGTTGCCGATCAGCCGCTCTCGCTCGGCGGTTGCGTGCTGGTAGATCAGCGCCGCACGGGCCGTACTGTGACCCATTCTCGTCATCAACTCGCGCGTACTGGCACCGGTCGCCGCCGCCAGGGTGTTGCCCGTATGGCGAAGATCATGGAAGTGCAGCCCCTTGATCGCAGCGAGATCGCACGCTTTGCGCCACAGCCGGTTGAAGTGGTTCCGTCGCGGCGTCGCGCCCTTGGCACCAACGAAGACTCGGCCGTCCGCTCCGGGCTCCGCGTAGACCGTCAGATGCGTGACCAGCTCCCCATGAATCACCGCTGGGATCGCCACGGTGCGCTTCCCGGCAGCGCTCTTGGGCTCCTTCACCAGACGCGTGCCGTTGTGGAGTTCGGCGATATTCCGACGCACCCGCAAAGCGCCGGCCGACAGGTCCAAGTCTCGACGGCGGAGCCCGACCAACTCCCCCCAGCGAAGCCCGGAGAAGGCCGCCAGGAGGACAAGGGCGCGATACCGAGGCTGGATGGCCCCCGCGAGCGCGTAGACCTCCTGAACCGTCGCTGTGGGCCGCTCAGGGGTCGGTGCAGTGCTGGCCCCCTTGACCCGGCAGGGGTTTCGCCGGATCAACCGGTCATCCACTGCGGTCATCAGCACCGCCCGAAGGAGGGCGTACGACTTCGCCACCGTTGACGGGCCGGTCCCGCCCTCCAGTCGGGCGACCCGCCAGGCACGGACCATGGCCGAAGTGATGTCCGCTACGGCGACGTCGCCGAAGGTGGGGACCAGGTGATTGCGGAGCAGGGAGCGGTACAGGTCGGCGGTCGAGGCCCCAATCCCGCGCTCGGTGATCCAAATGGCCGCGTAGGAACCGAAATCGATCCGGCCCGCATCAGGGTCAGACCAGTCGCCCGAACGCAGTTCCGCTTGCCGCTCCGCCAACCAGTCATCGGCATCACGCTTGGTTCGGAAGGTCTCAGGCGCGGGCCGGTCGATGCCGTCGGCTCCAAGGTACCGAGCCTGATAGCGGCCGGAAGGCAGCTTCCGTACCCGCCCGAAGGAACGCTTCTTGCCCGCCATCAGGCAGCCCTCCTCAGAGCAGCACGGCGCAGCAACACGGGCTCAACGGTGTTGGCAGCGATGAAGGCCGCTACGGCGGTCTCGGGGATGCGGACGTGGCGGCCGACCTTGACGAAGGTGATCCGGCGCTCCTCGATCAGCCGCCGGGGGAACCGGGCGGTGGTGCCGAGGAGTTCGGCGACCTGATCAACGCTGAGCAAGCGTTCCATGCTCACCACTCCCCCATCGTGTCGAGTGCTTCGAGTTCGGCGCGTGCTTCGCGGGCGGTGGTGCGGCTGCCCTGGATGTCGCGGGCGATGGTCGCGGCGAGCCAGGACTCGCCGGGGGTGTGGCCGTGCCCGGCGTAGGTCCAGTGGGCGAGGGTCAGTGTGGAGCCCTCCGGGGCGTCGTCGGGGTCGGGGAGGCCGCGGTCGCGGCGTTCCTGGCGGGCCCGGTAGTCGGCGCGGACCTGGCGGAGTGCGCCGAGGGTGGTGGAGTAGGCGCGGGACTTGGTGGAGAAGTGCCCTCGGAAGCCGAGCATGTGGGCCCAGCGCCACAGCATCCGGTCCGGGTAGGCGTCGTCCAGGACGAAGCACGCCTCGATCAGGCGGCGGGCGTGGTCGGGCAGGTCGGTGAGCTTGTCCAGCTCGCCCAGCTCCCCGATGCGGCGGTCGACCGTCCCGGTGGCCTCGGCGGCCTTGGTGGCGTACTTCGCCACGTACGCGGCCACCGCCTCCTCCGACAGGTCCTCATTCGCACTGCCCGCGCCGATGGGGCGGACGTCCACCTGCATGCCCCATGCCAGCTTGCGGGCGGGGTGGTCGCCGGAGGCCGGGAGCGGGACCGTGGCACGGGCGGCAGCCGCCTGGATCGCATCGGCCAGCAGGGCGACGGAGGCCCAGCCCGGGGGCGGGGTCTCGGCTCCGTCGGGGCCGTCGAGTCGGACGATGGCGTGGAAGTGGACCGCGCCGCGCTTCTGGAACTCGGCGACCTTCCCGAAGGAGACCCGGCACACCTCCATCATGTCCTTCTGGGTGAGCCCGGCCCGCTTCGCGATCTCACGGCGGAGGTAGATGGTGAACCGTCGCCAGAGGTCCCCGGCGTGGTTGTTCCACAGCACCGCACCCGCGTAGTCGTACGTCCCCGGATGCAGGGCGGTGCCGAGGAGCGGGGAGTCCTCGGGGTGGTCGGTGCCGCACCGGCAGACACCCTTGGTGGGCCGGTTGTGGACCGGGCCGAAGCTCGGGGCCGTGAGCGTGGCGAACACCTTGGGGTGCGTGCGCACCGTGACCGGAGTCCCCTTGGCCACGTCACCGGTGAGCCCGGCCCGGATGAGGTGGAAGGTGTCCCCGGCGTAGGTCCAGGCACAGGAGGGGCAGCGGGAAGCCCGCCGGTTCCCGCACGCGACGCGCAGGCGTCCACCGGGCTCGCCCTGGGTGCTGTAGGAGTAGAGCACCTGCCCCGACTTCGCGTCCCGGGTAGTGGTCATACCTTCCAGGTGGATCGGGTCCGAGCAGCCACCCGTACGCCGTACCTGCTCCTGCCACCGGTCGAATCCAGGGGCGTTCGCCACGCGCAGGAGGTCAGCCAGGGTCAAGGGGTCGGTGCCCACGGCCGCAGCACTGTTCGCCACGGCTGAGGGCTCTACGGGGAAGACGGTCACCGGGCACCGCCCGAGCAGCCGCACACGACGACCGTTCCAACGGTTCCGCTCTGCGAGCCGTCCGGGTCAACGTCCAGGCCCGTGCCGCCGCAGTCGTCGCAGACACCGAAGCGGGCGATGTTGGTTTCCAGGTCGAGGCCGCCCGAGCACCAGCACAGCACCGGCGTACCGACCGTGCCGGTCAGCGACCCATCGGTGTCGGAATCGACACCCGTACCCAGGCAGTCCGGACAGGCATCCTCGGCGGGCACAACGGGGAGGCCAGGCTGCGGAGCGAGGAGAGTTGCAGGCATGATGAAAGCTCCCTCAGGGGATCAGGGAGCGGCGCGCTTGCTTGGCGGTAGGAGCGCCGCTCCCGACGTTCACGAGGCTTTAAGTAGAGCACTACATGTAGCGCTACACAAGGTACTCTACTAAGACGCCTCAACCTCGAAGGGAGGGCGGAGCCGATATGGCCAAGATCGGATACTCGGAGATCGCCGCTGACCTGCGGAAGCAGATGCAGAACGGCAAGCTCAATCCTGGTGACAGGGTTCCTTCGCTAAACGCGATCCAGGAGCAGTACGGCGTTACGGTCACCACGGCGAACCGCGCCTTCAAGCAGTTGAAGGCCGAAGGGCTGACCTATGCCAAGCCCGGGGTGGGGACGGTTGTCGCGGCCCGGCCACGTGCGGCTGCGACTGGAGCAGCGAGGATTGATCGCCTCAACGCCACAGGTAAGCCCTTTGTGGCGGAGGAGACGGCCACCGATCACATGGCGGTGATCCGGGGGTGCAACGACGACGACGTCATCGAGCAGCTTCGTATCGAGCCCTTTGATGAGGTGGTTATCCGTCGGCGGACCTTCCGGCGAAACGATGTGCCTTACGCCCTGGCGCTGTCGTTCATTCACCCGAGGGCCCTACGAGACGTGCCGGAGATCGCCCAGACTGGTCCGCTGGAACCGTTCTGGCAGAAGACCTACACCGAGCGCACTGGAAAAGAGATCACTCGATCTCCCGAGCGGCGAACTGCCCGTCTTGCCGCTGGCTACGAGCTTGAGGCTCTGGAAGTGCCCGTCCCTGCACACGCTGCCGTACCCGTCCTTGTACTGCACACCACGTTCTACGACGAAGACGGACCCATCGAACTCTGGGAAGACGTGTACACCCCCGGCTTCTGGCAGGAAGCGACGGAGTAGGCGACCGTTACAGGTTTCTCTACCTCATCAAGGCACCCGGCTGCGCTCCGCTCCGCCGGGCGCGCTTCCCGGCTCTGGCTGCGCCCGCGCTCCTGCCTTCGGCCCGCTCGGCGCTGCCGCCGCCGACGCGCGCCCACAACTGGATAGGCCCGGGGGCATGAGACGAGAACCAAGCCCGCGGCTCCAAGACGATGCCTCCGGCGGGGGCGCAAAGACCCCGGGATGGACGGGGCACCGTTCGCGAGTGCCGGCCGGAGCGTGGCGAGCGTCGTGGGGCTCCCATCCCGACCACCTTCGACCCAGGCAAAGCCGAGCAGTCGCGGCCCAGGGCGTCAAGGTCGTTCGTACAGTGGCGCGCTCCACCTTGACGCCCTGAACCACGACCGCTCCACGGTGTGTGGGTCGAAGGCGGACGGGATGGGAGCCGGGGCGAGTGGTGGGATGAGGTGAGGGGTGCGCTGGCAGCATGCCAAGTGCGCTACGATCAGCCCCACTTCAACCCAAAATCGCCGTGTGGGCACTCTCCGGCAAGAGAACGCGTGCCCCACGGCATCTAGCGAAGGAACCCCGTGGAACACGGAGATCGGTCACCCGACGGTCATTGTCTACACAATGTCGACCATCAAGCAGGACTGTACACCAGAACAAAGGGGGGTCCTAGGAAATCTCTTCTCCAAGCTCTGACGGACCTCTCTCCTGCGATCGCCGCCGTAGCAAGCGCAGTCACGGCGATCACCCCCCTGATCAACAAGCTCATGTGAGCCGTGCCCGTAGCGTGCCCGACACGATGGGGCGCGGCGGGGACTGGCGGGGAGTCACGGCGGATCCCATCTGAACGTCCAGGCCACGAGGCCCCCAGGTCAGGCCCCATCCACGTACGGGGTCTTCCAAACTAGCTACGCGGGTTCGATTCCCGTCGCCCGCTCCACGCAGTCGAGGGCCGGGCCGGAGGATGATCCTCCGGCCCGGCCCTCGTGCGTTGCTGTGCTTCGGCAGCCCGGCCCGGGCCCCAGCAGCCGGTCCCGGCCTCAGAAGCTGATCTGGTTGATGGTGTCGGCTATCGAGTTCATGAACCTGTTGATCGACGGCGCCATGCCGGTCGACGCCAGGAAGAAGCCGAAGAGCACGGCGACGACCGCGGGACCGGCCTTGATGGAGCCACCACGGATCATTACCACCAGGATGACCGCGAACAGCAGCACCATAGACAGTGAAATAGCCACGTCTGATCACACCCTCGGTCGGTCCGCCTTGCCGGCCCGGAAGCGTGCAACACCGCGCGCCCCGTCGCCCCCATCGTGCCACCAACTCCCCCGTGGTTGCTGCCGGGTGACGGAACGGACTGACGGGATCCCGCCATCCTTCACGGGACGGCGCCACCACAGCGACAGGCGCGGCAGGGTGCCCGCCCCGCACCGTGCCGGGGAAGCGCGCGGGAGCCGCGGGACCCGCGCGCCACCTGTGCGCCGGCTGTGAAATTCCTGCGGCCGAATATCCACCACGTCGATCGTTTCCGCATCCCCACACTTCATTCACAGGCAATTGACCGCGTGGATGCGACGTAATTCACGTCACCCAACACCCTGCCGATATGCACCATTTAAGCCGGATCAAGCATGCGATAGCGGGCGGTGTTCGACGGTTTCACATTCGAATAGAGGGGAACACGCGATATCTCCCCGCAGTTTTACGCGAGGCAATCGACCGGTCTAAGGTGCCTTAGATGTTCCAAGCTCCGAGCGTATTTCAGAGGGCCCCGCTCCCCCCGGCGACCCGGGAGTCGGAGCCCAGACACGAGCAGACGCTCACCGCCACCGCACCCCGGCCCGCCCCCGGGCCCAGCGCTCAGGGCGCCGCCGCTCCGGCGCCCGCGGCGGCGAGGAAGCGCGACCCCTACTTCGACAATGTGAAGTATCTGGCCATCGTTCTCGTCGCGGTGGCGCACGCCTGGGAACCCGTGATGGACGGCAGCCGCGCCACCCGGGCGCTGTACATGATCGTGTACACGTTCCACATGCCGGCCTTCATCCTCATCTCCGGCTATTTCTCCCGTTCGTTCGACATGACGCCGTCCAAGGTGAAGCGGCTGATCACCTCGGTCGCGGTGCCGTACGTACTGTTCGAGACGGCCTATTCGCTCTTCAAGCGGTACGCGGACGACTCGCCGGACATGGCGATCAGTCTGATCGACCCGTTCTTCCTGACCTGGTTCCTGATCGCCCTCTTCATCTGGCGGGTGACCACACCGATCTGGCGCACGCTGCGCCATCCGCTGCCGGTGGCGCTCGGCATCGCCGTGCTCGCCTCCGTATCCCCCGAGATCGGCGACGACCTCGACCTCCAGCGGGTGCTGCAGTTCCTGCCGTTCTTCGTGCTCGGCCTGCTGATGAAGCCCGAGCACTTCCAGCTGGTCAGGCGGCGCGAGGTGCGGCTGCTGTCCCTGCCGCTGTTCGCCGGTGCGCTGCTCTTCGCGTACTGGATGGCCCCGCGCATGGAGCTCGGCTGGTTCTACCGCGCCAACAGCGCGCAGGAGATGGACGCGCCGTGGTGGTCCGGCGCGGTGATGACGCTCGCGATGTTCGGCTGCGCCCTGGCGCTGACGGTCGGCTTCCTGGCCTGGGTGCCCGGCCGGGCCCGGTGGTTCACGGCGCTCGGCGCCGGAACGATCTGCGGCTACCTGCTGCACGGCTTCCTGATCAAGGGGGCCGAGTACGCGGGCCTGTTCGACCGCTACACCTGGCTCTCGGACCCGGTCGGGCTGGTCGTCGTCTCGCTCACCGCGGCGGTGGCGGTGACGCTCATGTGCACCCCGTGGGTGGGGCGCGCCCTGAAGTGGGCCACCGAGCCGGAGCTGAAGCGGGCGTTCCGGAAGGACCCCGCGGGGCGCTGAGCCCCCTGGCGGTCCGGCCGTTCACGGAACGGCCGACGCCGCCCCCTCGCCGTTCTCCCTGATCCACCCGCCGGCCCGGCCGCGGGTGGATCAGTGCGTCTCCGGGTTGGCCGGATTCTTTCGGTCGGGGGGTGATTCGTCGCCGGCCAGCCCCAACAGCTCGCGTACCTGCGCATACTTCGCCGTCAGTCGGGTACGCGTCGCCGCGTCCAGGACCGCGAGGCGCTCGGGATCCGCGTTGTGGGCGAGGTCCGCCTTCTTGACGAGCAGCGCGCCCGGAGTGGCCAGGATCCGCGCGGCGTACGAGGACAGCTCCTCGCCCGGCCGCTTGGTCACCGCGAGGACCATGTCCTTCACCTCCTGCGGGAGGGCCGCGGCGGCCAGCCACTCCGCCGGGAGCGCGGCGTCCTCGATCGCGTCGTGCAGCCAGGCCGCCGCGATCTGCCCGTCGTCGCCGCCGCGCACCCGCACTCCTTCGGCCACCGCCGCCAGGTGCTCGGTGTACGGACGGCCCGCCTTGTCGGTCTGCCGCGCATGGGCCTCGCGGGCGATGGCCTCCACGTCGGCGACGCTCAGATCATGTCCGGTCATGGGCCGACCCTACGGCCGCGCGCGGCATGACAGCCGGGGCCGTGTTCGAGCCGGTTACGGGACCGAAGCCGAACTCGTCCCGTCCGCCGGGCTGTTGATGTCGCCACCTGACGGCTCCCATAGCGGAGGCTGAATGACAAATGATGACAATCCGGCAGACCCATAGTTGCAGAGTCAATCGTTCGGTAAACTAATTACTGATGGATTCTTAATGCCCCCTTGACCAGCTCTTGACCGACCCCGAAGGATCAGGCTCATCGGACACGCAGACACCCTCCTCGCCATGGGCGGCGCCTTCCTGGCCGCTGCCGTCCTCGCCCGCCTCGGCGGCCGCATCGGGCTGCCGACGATTCCCTTGTTCATCCTGGCCGGGATCCTCCTCGGCCCGCACACGCCCGGCTACACGCTCCTGAAGAACCCGCACGACCTGGAGATGCTCTCCGCGCTGGGACTCGTCCTCCTGCTCTTCTACCTGGGGCTCGAGTTCCACATGGACGACCTCAAGACGGGCGGCCGGAAGATGGCCATCGCCGGCGGGACGTACCTCCTGCTGAACGTCGGCGCCGGTCTCGCCTTCGGCTTCGCGCTGGGCTGGGGCACGGCGGAGGCGCTGGTCCTCGCCGGTGTCCTCGGCATCTCCTCGTCCGCGATCGTCACCAAGATCCTGGTGGACCTCGGGCGCATCGGGAATCCGGAGACCCGGCCGATCCTCGGCATCATCGTCGTCGAGGACATCTTCCTCGCCCTGTACCTCGCCGCGCTCCAGCCGATCCTGTCCGGTGCGGACAGCCTCTCGGCCGCGCTGCTCGACGGCGGCAAGGCCTTCGGCTTCCTGCTGCTGCTCGCCCTGGCGGCCCGGTTCGGCACGAAGCTCATCGGCAAGCTCATGAACACCAAGGACGACGAGCTGCTCGTCATCTCCTTCCTCGGTGTGGCCGTCTTCGTCGCCGGGGTCTCCGAGATGTTCGGCGTCGCCGACGCGATCGGTGCGTTCATGGTCGGCCTGATGCTCGGCTCCACCTCGTCCGCCGACCGCATCCTGAAGCTGGTCCACCCGCTCCGCGACGCGTTCGGGGCGATCTTCTTCTTCGCCTTCGGCCTCTCCATCGACCCGGGCGACCTCCCGAGCGTGCTGTGGCCGGTGCTGGCCGCCGTGGTGCTGACGCTCGCCATGAATATCGCGGCCGGGCTGGCGGCGGCGAGGGTGTACTCCTTCGGCGCGCAGGCCACGTCCAACATCGCCACCACCCTGGTCGCCCGCGGTGAGTTCGCGCTCATCCTGGCCACGATGGCGGCGGCCGCCGGACTGGACGAGCGGCTCTCGCCGTTCATCGCCGGCTACGTCCTCCTGCTCGCCGTCCTCGCGCCGCTGGCCGCCGGACGCTCCCACTGGCTGGCCCGCGTCCTGCCGGGCGGCCGCGGGAAGGACGACGACCAGGACCAGAAACAGGTACCCGTGTCGGTCTGAGCGGCAGCGAACGGCGGAGAGGCGCCCCGATACCCGGTCTCCGGGTGACGGGCGCCTCTCCGCCGTTCGGCGTCCGGTGCCGGGCGCCTCTCCGCCCTCTTCGCTGTTCCGCGCCCGGTGCCCGGTGCCGGTGTCCCGGCCGAAGGGCGCTCAGGCCCGGCGGGAGAGGAGCAGCAGGGCCCGGTCGTCGTTGACGTCCTTGGCGCAGGCCTCGATCAGATGCCAGGCCGCGCCCTCGAAGCCGGTGGAGACATAGCGGTCGGCCTCGCCCGTCAGCCGGTCGATGCCCTCGGACATGTCCCGGTCGGAGGCCTCCACCAGACCGTCGGTGAACAGCATCAGGACATCGCCCGGCGCGAGCGATCCCTTCACCGCGTCGAACTCGGCCCCGTCGTAGACCCCGAGCAGGGGGCCCTCCCCGGACTTCTCCTCCCACTGGCCCGTGCCCGCGTGGAGTTGGAGGGCGGGCGGATGACCTGCGGAGAAGATCTCGTAGTCGCCCGATTCCAGGTCCAGCACCAGATGGATCGAGGTGGCGAAGCCCTCGTCCCAGTCCTGGCGCAGCAGATAGCCGTTGGCGGCGGGCAGGAAGGCGTGCGGGGGCAGCGAGCCGAGCAGCCCGCCGAAGGCGCCGGACAGCAGCAGGGCCCGGGAGCCCGCGTCCATGCCCTTGCCGGAGACGTCGGTGAGGACGGCCTCCAGGGTGCGGCCCCCGTGGGTGCGGGCCGCGACGACGAAGTCCCCGGAGAACGACTGGCCGCCGGCCGGGCGCAGGGCCATCTCGCGGTGCCAGCCCTGGGGCAGCCGGGGCAGGGCGCTCTGGACCCGGATGCGTTCGCGCAGGTCGAAGAGCATCGTGCCGCCGCGCCGCCAGGGCACGCCGACCCGGGCCCGGAACTGGGCCAGGATCAGCCCGAAGAAGCCGCAGGCCGCGACGACGAGCACCGTGCCGGGAGTGACCCGGGCGGGGCCGTCCAGGTACGGGCCGAGGGTGAGCGCCTCGACGATCAGTGCGCCGGCGGCCGTCGCGTAGAGGCCCAGCAGGCTGGCGGGGCGCAGCAGGAGGCCGCCCGCCACGATGGGCAGGGAGAGGGCGGCCGGGTCGATCCAGACCGGGCTCGCGACGGTGGCGAGGGTGATGGCCGGGATCGTCAGCAGCAGACCGGCCAGGGCGATCCAGTCGGAGCCGTCGCCGCGGAAGTAGTCGACCCCGGATTTGCGCAGGCCGATGCGGGCCCGGTGCAGGTTTCTGCGCCACCGGGCACCGAAGTCGTCTACTCCTCCGCTACGGGCCATTGCCGGGACCTTATCGACCCGAACGCCTCCGGTGCAGGGGGACCCCGGTGACAATGTGCTCGAAAGGGGATCCTCCGCGCGCCGGGAACCGATTTCGCGGGGCATATGACACAGGTGTGCGGGGCCGGGGCGTCAGTCGCCGGAGGGTCCCGGGGGCTGGCACCGGGGGCACCAGAAGAGGTTGCGGGAGACCAGGTCCGCGGTGCGGATCTCCGTACGGCAGATGTGGCAGGGGAGGTTCGCGCGGCGGTAGACGTAGACCTCGCCGCCGTGGTCGTCCTTGCGGGGCGGGCGGCCCATGGCCTCGGGGAGGTGCTCGGGGCGGACGGTGTCGATCCGGTTGTTCCGCACGCCTTCGCGCATCAGCTCCCCCAGGTCCGCCCAGATCGTGTCCCACTCGGCGCGGGTGAGGTCCCTGCCCGTGCGGTACGGGTCGATGCCATGGCGGAAGAGGACTTCGGCGCGATACACGTTGCCGACGCCCGCGATGACCTTCTGGTCCATCAGCAGGGCGGCGACGGTGGTCCGGCTGCGGGAGATCCGCTGCCAGGCGCGCCCGCCGTCCTCGTCGCCGCGCAACGGGTCCGGGCCCAGGCGCTCGTGTATCGCGCGCTTCTCGGGCTCGGTGATCAGGGCGCAGGTGGTGGGGCCGCGCAGATCCGCGTGGTGGCCGGCGTTGGCCAGCCGGAGGCGGACCGTGTCGGTGGGCGGCGGGGGCGGGGCGGCGCCGAAGCCGAGCTTGCCGAAGAGGCCGAGGTGGATGTGGACCCAGCCGGTGTCGCCGAAGCCGAGGAAGAGGTGCTTGCCGTGGGCGTCGGTGGCGGTGAGGGTCCGCCCGTCGAGCAGGGCCGCGCTGTCGGCGAACCTGCCCTGCGGGCTGCTCACCCGTACCGGCGCGCCCGCGAACCGTTCGGCGTGGTCGTCGGCAAGGCGGCGGATGGTGTGTCCCTCGGGCACGGCGGGGCTCCTGCTGGAAGGGCGGGCGGCGGTAGGGGGGTGTGCTGGGCGGCGGTAGGGGGGTGTGCCGGGCGGCGGTAGGGGGGTGTGCCGGGCGGCGGCAAAGGTGTGCCGGGCGGCATGGCCGTGCCGCCGGGTGCGGGACCCGGCGGCACGGGGGGGGGAGCGAGAGGGGGGTGGATCAGCCCTGCTGCGGGTGGTGGGCGGGGATCGGGGGGAGCTCGCCGGTGTTCTCGTACGCCGCGAGCATCTCGATGCGGCGCGTGTGGCGCTCCTCGTTCGAGTACGGCGTGTTGAGGAAGATCTCGACGAACTTCGTGGACTCCTCGACCGTGTGCATCCGGCCACCGATGGCGACGACGTTGGCGTCGTTGTGCTCGCGGCCGAGGGCGGCGGTCTGCTCGCTCCAGGCCAGCGCGGCGCGGACGCCCTTCACCTTGTTGGCGGCGATCTGCTCGCCGTTGCCGGAGCCGCCGATCACGATGCCGAGGCTGTCCGGGTCGGCGGCCGTCTTCTCCGCGGCGCGCAGGCAGAACGGCGGGTAGTCGTCCTGGGCGTCGTAGATGTGGGGGCCGCAGTCGACGGCCTCGTGGCCGTGGGCGCCGAGCCACTCGACGAGGTGGTTCTTGAGTTCGTAGCCGGCATGGTCGGATCCGAGGTACACGCGCATGGTGCGAAGTGTGGCACGAACTTCGCGGGGTAACCGTCAGCGGGGTCGGGGCCGCCCGCCTTGTTCGATGTGGTCAACACCACTCGGGCAACGATCAGGCAAACGATCCGAAAGAGGGGGTTCCGCTTCCGCCTCGTTCCGGGCTTGAATGCGTGGCCTTGTCTTCGCACCACCCCACGGCGGAGCAGGGCGCACCCTCACGCACCAAACGTAAGGATTCCCCCCATGACGTCGCAGACGACGCTGGCGAAGCCGGGCCAGGAGCCCGGTGAGCCGGACCGGCCGGACTCGCCGGGCGGGCTTCAGGCAGGTCTGAAGAACCGCCACCTCTCGATGATCGCGATCGGCGGTGTGATCGGCGCCGGGCTCTTCGTGGGTTCCAGCGCGGGCATCGCGGCCGCGGGCCCGGCGATTCTGCTGTCGTACGCGATGGTAGGCCTGATGGTCGTCCTCGTGATGCGGATGCTCGGCGAGATGGCCGCCGCCCGGCCGAGTTCCGGCTCCTTCTCCGCCTACGCCGACCAGGCGCTCGGCCGTTGGGCCGGTTTCTCCATCGGCTGGCTCTACTGGTTCTTCTGGGTCGTGGTGCTCGCCGTCGAGGCGACGGCGGGCGCGAAGATCCTGGAGAGCTGGATCCCGGGGGTCCCCCAGTGGGCCTGGGCGCTGATCGTGATGGTCGTGCTGACCGCCACCAACCTGGTCTCGGTGGGCAGTTACGGCGAGTTCGAGTTCTGGTTCGCCGGGATCAAGGTCGTGGCGATCGGCGCGTTCGTGGTCATCGGCTTCCTCGCGGTGTTCGGCTTCCTGCCCGGAGCGGACAACGCGGGATCGGGTCTGGCGCATCTGACGGACAGCGGCGGGTTCTTCCCCGAGGGCCCCGGTGCGATCCTGACCGGTGTGCTGATGGTCGTCTTCTCGTTCATGGGCAGTGAGATCGTGACGCTGGCCGCCGGTGAGTCGTCGGACCCGCAGCGGGCCGTCTCCAAGGCCACCAACAGCGTGATCTGGCGTATCGCCGTCTTCTACCTCGGCTCGATCTTCGTGGTGCTGACGCTGCTGCCGTGGAACGACCCGTCGATCGTCGAGAAGGGCAGCTATGTCGCCGCCCTCGACGTGATCGGGATCCCGCACGCCGGGCAGGTCATGGACTTCATCGTGCTGACGGCCGTGCTGTCCTGCCTCAACTCCGGCCTCTACACCGCCTCCCGGATGGCGTTCTCGCTCGGCGAGCGGGGCGACGCGCCGAAGGCCTTCGCCAAGGTCAACAAGCGCGGTGTGCCGCAGGCGGCGATCCTGTCCTCGGTCGTCTTCGGCTTCGTGGCGGTGTTCTTCAACTACCAGTGGCCCGACACGGTGTTCCAGTTCCTGCTGAACTCCTCCGGCGCGGTCGCGCTCTTCGTGTGGCTGGTCATCTGCTTCACCCAGCTGCGGATGCGCGGGATCATCCTGCGCGAGACCCCCGGCAAGCTGGTCGTACGGATGTGGCTCTTCCCGTACCTCACCTGGGCGACGATCGCGATGATCTCCTTCGTCCTGGTCTACATGCTGACCGACGACGCCGCCCGCGAGCAGGTCGTGCTGTCGCTGCTGGTCGCGGCCCTGGTGGTGGGCGTCTCGCTGTTCCGGGAGATGCGCGGTCGCAAGGCCGTCGCCAAGTGATCCGCGGGTGATCCGCACGTGATCCGCACTCGTTCGACCAATACCTGACAGAGGTTGTCAGGTTTCCCGGGGAGGCTCTTCCTCGCACCGCCGAAACGCGAGCGAAGGAGAGCCTCCCCCCATGTCGTCCCCGTCCCCGTCCACCGGACCCGCACCCGCACCCGCACCCGCACCCGCCACCTTCCAGACCGGCTTCCCGATCCGGCCCGACCGGCTGGTCGAGGCCGCCACGCCCGACGACGTACGGGAGGCCGTGGCGTACGCCGCCGCGCGCGGGCTTCCCGTCGCCGCGCACGCCACCGGCCACGGGCTGCCCGGGGCGGTCGAGGGCGGCGTACTCGTCTCCACCCGCGCCATGGACTCCGTCGCCGTCGACCCGGTCCGCCGCACCGCCAGGATCGGTGCGGGCGCGACCTGGGGCGCGGTGACCGCGGCGGCGGTCCCGCACGGGCTGGCCCCGCTGAACGGCTCGTCGCCCTCGGTGGGCGCGGTCTCGTACACGCTGGGCGGCGGTCTTGGCATCCTGGCCCGGGAGTTCGGGTACGCCGCCGATCATGTGCGGGCGCTGGAGGTGGTGACCGCCGACGGGGTCCTGCGCCGGGTCACGCCGGAGCGCGAGCCGGAGCTGTTCTGGGGGTTGCGCGGCGGCGGGCACCGGCTGGGAGTGGTGACGGCCCTGGAGATCGGCCTGGTGGCGGTGGGGCGGCTGTACGGGGGCTCGATCGCGTTCGCCGGGGAGCGGGCGGCCGAGGTGGTGAGCCGCTATCTGGAGTGGACCCGGACCGTGCCGGATTCCCTGACGTCCTCGCTGGCCGCGCTTGTCCACCCGGACCTGCCGCAGCTGCCCGAGGAGTCGCGCGGGCGGTACGTCGTCTCGGTGCGGGTCGCCTTCACGGGGGACGCGGCCGAGGGCGAGCGGCTGGTGGCCCCGCTGCGGGGCATCGGGCCGGTGCTCGCGGACTCGTTGCGGGAGATGCCGTACGCCGAGAGCCCCACCATCCACAGCGACCCGCCGTTCCCGCACGCGTACTACGGGGAGGGGCTGGTGCTCCGGGGGCTGGACGCGGGGCGGGCGGCCCGGGTGCTGGAGCTGACCGGGCCCGGGGCCCCGATGATGACGGTGGTGCAGCTCAACCATCTCGGCGGGGCGTTGGCCGGACGACCGGAGACGGCGAACGCGGTGCCCCACCGGGACGCGGGCTTCCTGCTGCGGCTGCTGTCGCCGCTGGACGGGACGGACGTGGCGGCGGTGCGCTCGCTGTACGGGGAGGTGTCCGGGGTGCTGGGGCCGCTCGTTCGGGGGCGGTCGCTGAACTTCGCCTTCGGCGGCGGGGACCGTACCGCCGGCTTCCATGAGCCGGAAACGGCGAAGAGGCTCGCCGGCCTGGTCTCCCAGTTCGATCCGGCGGGCCTCTTCGGGGGGCCTTACGAGGGCTGAGCAGGGGTCAGCCGCGGTGGCCGAGCAGCTTCCAGGTGGTCGGCAGGAGGCCCATGGCCAGCGCCGCCTTGAGGGCGTCGCCGATCAGGAAGGGGACCAGGCCGGCGGCGACGGCGGCGCTCAGCGACATCCCGGTGGACAGCGCGAGGTAGGGCACGCCGATGGCGTAGATGATCGCGGAGCCGAGGACCATCGTGCCCGCGGTGCGCAGCACGGAACGGTCGCCGCCGCGCCGGGCGAGGGCGCCGACGACGGTGGCGGCCAGGAGCATGCCGAAGACGTAGCCCAGGGACGGGATCGACCAGCCCGAGGAGGCCTCGGCGAACCACGGCATGCCGGCCATGCCGACGAGCGCGTACAGCGCGAGGGAGAGGAAGCCGCGGCGGGCGCCCAGCGCGGTGCCGATGAGGAGCGCGGCGAAGGTCTGGCCGGTGACCGGGACCGGGGAGCCGGGGACCGGGACGGCGATCTGGGCCGCGATGCCGGTCAGGACGGCGCCGCCGAGGACGAGGGCCGCGTCCACGGCGTAGCGGTGCCGGGCTGCGGGCAGCAGGTCGGCGAGGACCGCTCCGGAGCGGACGGGGGCGGCAGCAGTGCTCATCGGGACTCCGCGGGTGAGGGCGGGTGGGCCGGGACG
Source organism: Streptomyces sp. NPDC026589 (assembly GCF_040638385.1). NCBI lineage: Bacteria > Bacillati > Actinomycetota > Actinomycetes > Kitasatosporales > Streptomycetaceae > Streptomyces > Streptomyces sp. NPDC026589. Next base: position 295,561 of record NZ_JBEZYG010000003.1, on the reverse strand, counting down.
GCCCCCGCCGGGCAGGGTGGGGTCGGGCTCCCGCCGACGTTAGCCCACGGGTTAACGCTCGATCACCATCAGCCGCCCACAAAGCGGCGGTTGATGGCTTGGTGGGATTCGCACAAAGGCCGGGCCGTAATCACTCTCCCGCGTGACGCTCGTCACGGAGGTGGGGGGCGCCTCGGCGCATTTTGGCGGGGAGGGCGGCGATCGGCGAGACTGTAGCTTCCCCATAAACGATCAGCTCGCTCTGATCGGCCCCCGAACGACGTGCTACGGCCCGCCACGATCCGGCACGACCCGCCACGCCCCGCCCCGCCCCGACCCGCCACGGCTCGCTGATCCGAGAGTGACCCCTCCCCCCCATGCACGAGGCCCCTCCCCCCACCCCGGCTTCCACTCCCGCGTCCACCGCCGTTCCGGCCGAGCCGCTGTCGCACGGGCTCAAGCAGCGTCATCTGACGATGCTGGGGCTCGGTGGCGTGATCGGGGCGGGGCTGTTCGTGGGCTCCGGCGCGGGGATCGCGGTGGCGGGGCCCGCCATCGTCGTCTCGTATCTGATCGCGGGGGCGCTCGCGATGCTGGTGATGCGGATGCTGGGCGAGATGTCCGCCGCGATGCCCGCCTCCGGTTCGTTCTCCGTGCACGCCGAGCGGGCGCTCGGGCGGTGGGCCGGGTTCAGTGTCGGCTGGCTGTACTGGTTCCTGCTGGTGGTGGTCCTCGCCGTGGAGGCGACGGCGGCCGCGCAGATCGCCCACGGCTGGGTGCCGGGCGTCGAACCGTGGGCGTGGGTGCTGCTGTTCATGGTGGTGTTCACCGCGGCGAACCTGACGGCGGTGAAGAACTTCGGCGAGTTCGAGTTCTGGTTCGCCTCCTTGAAGGTCGGCGCGATCGTGGTCTTCCTGGTGCTCGGGCTGCTGGCCGTCCTCGGATGGCTCCCGGACACCGATCCGGTCGGGATGACCAACCTGACCGGCCAGGGCGGCTTCCTGCCCAACGGCTGGAGCGGGGTCGTCTCCGGTGTGCTGACCGTGGTCTTCGCCTTCGGCGGTCTTGAGGTCGTCACCATCGCCGCCGCCGAGACGGACGACCCGGCGCGCGCGGTGGGGCGTGCGGTGCGCAGTGCGGTGGTGCGCATCCTCTTCTTCTACGTCGGCTCGATGCTGGTGATCGTGACCGTGCTGCCGTGGACCGCGCAGCAGGCGGGGCTGAGCCCGTATGTGAAGGTGCTGGACGCGATCGGGGTGCCGTCGGCCGGGCAGATCATGAACATCGTGGTGTTCGTGGCGCTGCTCTCGGCGCTCAACGCCAATCTGTACGGCTCCTCCCGCATGATCTTCTCGCTGGCGGAGCGCGGGGAGGCCCCGCGCGGGCTGCTGAAGGTCTCGGGCGGCCCCGGGGCGGGCGGGGGCTCACGGAAGACTGCGGGCGGGGGCTCACGGGAGGCGGCGGGCAGGGGCTCACGGGAGGCGGCGGGCGGGGGCTCTCGTAAAACGGCGGGCGGTGTGCCGCGCCGGGCGGTGCTGGCCTCGGTCACCTTCGGCTTCGTCTCCGTGCTGCTCAACCTGCTGTGGCCGGACACGGTGTTCCTCTACATGCTCAACTCGGTCGGCGCGGTGCTGCTGTTCGTGTGGGCGCTGATCGCCGCCTCCCAGTTGCGGCTGCGCGCCCGGCTGGAGCAGGAGGCTCCCGAGGCGCTCACGCTGCGGATGTGGTGCTTCCCGTATCTGACCTGGGTGACGCTGGCCGGGCTGTTCGGGGTGCTGGTGCTGATGCTGACCGACGAGGCGGCGCGCCCGCAGGTGCTGTGGTCGGCCGGGGCGACGGCGTTGGTGCTGCTGGTGGCGGTGGGACGGCAGCGGCGGGAGCAGCGCGGGAAGTCGGCCCTTACCGGCCGGTAGGCGGGTGTACACCTTGTGTGAGCCTGGTGACCGTATAGCGGACACCTGTTCCCTGTGAGCGGTGAGGATGCTCAGACTGTGGGCTCGTCCCTTGTCTCAGCTACCGAACAGAGCCCGTCCATGGATCGGACCTCCGCGTCTCCCCCCACCGCTGACTCCGCGGCCCCCGCCGGCCCCTCGGCGGACTCCGCGCTCACCCACGGACTCAAACAGCGTCACCTCTCGATGATCGCCCTCGGCGGGGTGATCGGCGCCGGGCTGTTCGTCGGCTCGGGCGCCGGGATCGCCGCCGCGGGGCCCTCGATCATCGTCGCGTACGCCATCTCCGGGCTGCTCGTCATGATGGTGATGCGCATGCTCGGCGAGATGTCGGCCGCCAATCCGGCGTCGGGTTCCTTCTCCGTGCACGCCGAGCGGGCGATCGGCCCCTGGGCCGGGTTCACCGCGGGCTGGTCCTTCTGGTTCCTGCTCTGCGTCGCCGTGGGCCTGGAGGGCATCGGGGCCGCGCAGATCGTCAGCGGCTGGCTGCCGGGGACACCGGAGTGGGCGTGGGTGGCCCTGTTCATGGTGATCTTCCTCGGGACGAACCTGGCCGCCGTGAAGAACTTCGGCGAGTTCGAGTTCTGGTTCGCCGCGCTCAAGGTCATCGCGATCACGCTGTTCCTGGTGCTCGGCCTGCTGGCGATCCTCGGCGTGCTGCCCGACACGGAGGCGCCCGGCCTGTCCAACCTCACGGGGGACGGCGGCTTCCTCCCCCAGGGCATGGACGGGTTCATCATCGGGCTCCTCGCCTCCGTCTTCGCGTACGGCGGTCTGGAGACCGTCACCATCGCGGCGGCCGAGTCGGAGAACCCGGTGCAGGGTGTCGCGAAGGCGGTCCGTACGGCGATGTGGCGCATCGCGGTGTTCTACATCGGGTCGATGGCGGTCATCGTCACGCTGGTCCCCTGGGACGACCCGAAGGTCGCCGAGGTCGGCCCGTTCTACGCGATGCTCGACCACCTGGGCATCGGGTCCGCCGCGCAGATCATGAACGTGGTCATCCTCGTCGCCCTGCTCTCCGCGATGAACGCCAACATCTACGGCGCGTCCCGCATGGCCCGGTCGCTGGTCGCCCGGGGCCAGGGCCCCGCCGTCCTCGGGAAGATCTCCTCCGGGGTGCCGCGCAACGCCGTGCTGTTCTCCTCGGTCTTCGGCTTCGCGTGCGTGCTGCTCAGCTACTGGCGGCCGGACGACGTCTTCCCGTGGCTGCTGAACATGATCGGCGCGGTGATCCTGGTGGTGTGGATTTTCATCGCCGCCTCCCAGCTGATCCTGCGCGGTCGCACCGAGCGGGAGGCGCCCGAGAAGCTGGTCGTGCGGATGTGGTTCTTCCCCGTCGGCACGATCGTCGCCCTGGCGGCCATGGTGGGCATCTTCCTGCTGATGCTGCGCCAGCCGGACACCCGGGACCAGCTGCTGGCCACGGGAGCGCTGACCGTGGTGCTGATCGGCATCGGCCTCGTACGCCAGCGGCGACGGGGCGGCGACGGCGGGAGCAGCGCCGACGGCGGCGACGGCACTGCCGCGGTCCCGGCGCGGCGGAAGTAGCCCCGGCTCCCGCACGCCTCGCGGTCGGCTACCGCACGCCTCGCGGTTCCGGTTCCCGGGCGCCTCGCGGTTCCGTTTCCCGCACGACTCTCGGCAGCGGCTCCCGCCCGCCCTCTACGAACGCCGGGCTCCTCCTCGTACGATCGGGGCGGAGCCCGGCGTTTCGGCGTCCGGCGTTCCGGTGTGTGGTTCCGGCGCCGCGCGCACCCGTGGCCAACAGGACATCGCAGGGCCGGGCACCGTACGCCGGGCCGTCATCCGCCCTCGCTTCCGTGGTGGCTCCACCCACCCGAGGAGCCGTCATGTCCGTTGCCCCCAGGCGTCGTTCGATTCTCCTGGCCACCGCCGCCGTCACCGCGACGGCCGCCGCCCCGGCCGTCGCCGCCCCCGCCCCCGCCGGCCAGGGCTCCCACCGCCCGTCGGGCCCCCTGGTCATCGGCCATCGCGGGGCGGCGGGCTGGCGGCCCGAGCACACCGCCGACGCGTACGTCTATGCCGTACGGGCCGGGGCCGACTGGATCGAGCCGGACCTCGTGCCGACGAAGGACCACGTCCTGGTCGTGCGGCACGAGAACGAGATCGGCGGGACGACGGACGTCGCCGACCGCCCCGAGTTCGCGGACCGCCGCACCACGAAGACCGTCGACGGCAAGGCGGTGACCGGCTGGTTCACCGAGGACTTCACCCTGCGCGAGCTGCGGACGCTGCGCACGGTGGAACGGCTTCCGCTGGTCCGCGACCGCAACACGGTCTTCGACGGGCGGGGCTCGGTGATGACCTTCCAGGAGGTGATCGACCTGGCCCGGCGGCTGTCCCGGGAGTCGGGCCGGCGGATCGCGGTGTTCCCGGAGACGAAGCACCCGGCGTACTTCCGCTCGATCGGGCTGCCGCTGGAGGAGGAGCTGATCCGGGTGATCCGCCGGAACCGGCTGACCGCCCGGGACTGCGTCGTCCAGTCCTTCGATCCCGCGAGCCTGCGCCGGGTGGCCGAGGCCCGCCTCCGACTCCCGCTGTGGCAGGCGCTGGGCACGAGCGGCGGCCCGTACGGCCACGGGGTCACCTACCGGGACATGATGACCCCGGCCGGGCTCCGCGAGATCGCCTCGTACGCGCAGTGGATCGGCCCGGACAAGTCCTCGCTCGTCCCGCCGAGCACCCTGCTGGCGGACGCGCACGCGGCGGGCCTGAAGGTCGGCGCGTACACCTTCCGGGCGGAGAACCAGTACCTCCCGGCCGCTTACCGCCGGGGCAGTGCGCCCACCGCCTTCGGTGACGCGTTCGCCGAGTACGCCTTCCACTACGGGCAGGGCGTGGACGCGGTGGTGACGGACTTCCCGGACCTCGCGGCGCAGGCAAGGGACGACCTGCGGGCGTAACCCCCGCCGGGCGGGAGGCGGATGTGGAAACGTTCCGGCGACAGCGCTTCCCGCTCCCCGGAAGGGACCACGCCATGACCGCCCCGCACGCCTTCCCCCTGGAGCCCACCCCGATCCATGTGTCCGACCAGGTCCTCGACGACCTGCGCGCCCGTCTCGCACGCACCCGACCGCCGCTGGACGAGGGGAACGAGGACTGGTCCTACGGCGTTCCGGACGCCTATCTGCGTGAGCTGATCGCCCACTGGCGGGACGGTTACGACTGGCGCGCGGCCGAGGCCGCCATCAACGCCCACGAGCAGTACCGGGTGAGCGTCGACGGCGTCCCCGTGCACTTCATGCGCGAGCCCGGCCGGGGCCCGCGCCCGATTCCGCTGATCCTCACCCACGGCTGGCCGTGGACGTTCTGGCACTGGTCGAAGGTGATCGGCCCCCTCGCCGACCCGGCGGCGCACGGCGGTGACCCGGCCGACGCGTTCGACGTCATCGTGCCGTCCCTGCCGGGCTTCGGTTTCCCCGGCCCGCTGACAGGCTTCCCGGACGTCAACTTCTGGAAGGTGGCCGACCTCTGGCACACCCTGATGACGGAGACGCTGGGTTACGAGAAGTACGCCGCCGGGGGCTGCGACATCGGCGGGATCGTCTCCAGCCAGCTCGGCCACAAGTACGCCGACGAGCTGTACGGCATCCACATCGGCTCGGGGCTGCCGCTCGACTTCTTCACCGGCCCCCGCGCCTGGGACTTCGCCCGGAACCGGCCCCTCACCGACGACCAGCCCGCCGACGTCCGCGCGCGCATCGTCGAGCAGGACCGGCGCTGGGCGCCCCATCTCGCCGTGCACATGCTCGACGGCGCCACCCTGGCCCACGGGCTCAGCGACTCCCCCGCCGGACTGCTCGCCTGGCTGCTGGAACGCTGGAACGCCTGGAGCGACAACGGCGGCGACCTCTCCTCCGTCTTCAGCGAGGACGACCTGCTCACCCACGCCACGATCTACTGGGTCAACAACTCCATCGCCACGTCGACGCGTTACTACGCCAACGCCAACCGCTACCCCTGGGCCCCGTCCCACGACCGCACCCCGGCCGTGCGGGCCCCGGTCGGCCTCACCTTCGTCACGTACGAGAACCCGCCCGGGGTCCACACCGCCGACGAGCGCGTCCGGGCGTTCGAGAACGGCCCGCAGGCGGACTGGTTCAACCACGTCAACGTCAACGCCCATGACCACGGAGGCCACTTCATCCCCTGGGAGAACCCCGACGCGTGGGTAAACGACCTGCGCCGCACCTTCCGCGGCCGCAGGCCCTGAACGCTCCCGTCCAGGGCCCGCAGGTCTCCTCAGCGGGTGGTGCGCCCGCTCGCCGTCGTCTTCTTGACCGCCTTCTTGGCGGTCTTCTTCGCCGGGGCGGGCAGCGCCGTCTTCTTGGCGGGGGTGCGCTTGGCGGCGGCCCGCTTCGGCGACGCGGCGTCGGCCGCCTCCTCCTCGGTGTCGGCGTCGGCGTTCGACAGGGTGCCGGAACCGGACTCCAGGTGGGCCCGGACGAACCACTGGAACTGCTCCAGGCCGCGCAGGTGCTCGATGAGCAGATCCTCGGTGACGGGGTCGATCTCGCCGGCCTTCTCGGCGGCCTCACGATGGCTCTCGATGACGCCCGTGTAGACGAGGTCCAGGGCGCCGAGGTGGGCGATGGCGTCGGCACGCCCGACGCTGTAGTCGTCCCACGTGCGCTCCCTGACCAGGGCGCCCGGCGTGCCGTTCGGCTCGCCGCCGAGGGCGGAGATGCGCTCGGCGGCGGCGTCGGCCATGTCGCGTACGGCTGCGGTCTGCGGGTCGAGCATCTCGTGGACGGCGATGAAGTGCGGCCCGACGACGTTCCAGTGGATGTGCTTGAGCGTGAGCGCGAGGTCGTTGAGCGCGTGCAGGCGCAGCGTCAGGAGGTCGATGACCTGTCGCCCCTCGTCGACGCCGAGGCCGGGAACGGTGTAGCGGGGGGTGCGTGCGGGGGACATGGGGCTCCTCTGCGGGGTGAAAAGGGTGATGGTGTCGGGGGTGTGGGTGGTGGTGTTGGGGGTGTGGGTGGTGGAGGTGTTGGTGCTGGGGGGCCGTCTAGCCGACGTCTCCGGTGCCGCCCTCGGTCGGGGCCGCGCCGGGGCGCTCCCCGCCGGGCCGGACGGGTCCTGCCGCCGCGCGGATGCTCTCCCGCGCAGCGTCGGCGACCGCGCGGGGCGTGATGCCGAACTCCTCGTACAGGCGTTCGTAGGCGGCGGACGCGCCGAAGTGCTCCAGGCTCACCATGCGGCCCGCGTCCCCCACCACGTCCCGCCAGCCCTGGGCGACGGCGGCCTCGACGCTGACCCGGGCCCGTACGTCGGGCGGCAGGACGGCGTCCTGGTAGGCGTACGGCTGCTCGGCGAACCACTCGCGGCAGGGCAGGGAGACCACGCGCGCGTCATGCCCCTCGGCGGCCAGCAACTTCCTGGCTTCCAGGGCGATATGAACCTCCGACCCGGTCGCGACGAGGATGACGTCGGGCGTCCCGCCCCGGCTGTCGGCGAGTACGTAGCCGCCCCGGGCGGCTCCCTCGGCGGGGGCGTACGCGCCGTCCCCCCGTTCCAGGACCGGCAGCGGCTGCCGGGTCAGGGCGAGGCCGGCGGGCCGGTCGTGGTGCTCCAGGACGGTGCGCCAGCACACGGCCGTCTCGTTCGCGTCGGCGGGCCGTACGACGTCGAGGCCGGGGATCGCGCGGAGGGCGGCGAGCTGCTCGACGGGCTGGTGGGTGGGGCCGTCCTCGCCCAGGCCGATGGAGTCATGGGTCCAGACGTAGGTGACCGGGAGCTTCATCAGGGCGGCGAGCCGGACGGCCGGGCGCATGTAGTCGCTGAAGATCAGGAACGTACCGCCGTAGGGGCGGGTGAGGCTCTGGAGCGCGACGCCGTTGAGGATCGCGCCCATGGCGTGCTCGCGGATGCCGAAGTGGAGCGTGCGGCCGTAGGGGTTGCCGGGGAACTCACCGGTCTGCTTGGACTCCGGCACGAAGGACGGCTCGCCCTCCATGGTGGTGTTGTTGCTCCCCGCGAGGTCGGCCGAGCCGCCCCACAGCTCGGGCAGCACGGGTGCCAGCGCGGTGAGCACATCGCCGGACGCCTTGCGGGTGGCGATGCCCTTGGGGTCGGCGTCGAAGACGGGGAGGCTGTCGGTCCAGCCCTCGGGGAACTTCTGCTCCCGCAGCCGGTCGAGGAGTTCGGCGCGCTCGGGGTGGGCGGAGCGCCACTCCTGATAGCCGGGCTCCCAGGCGCGGTGGGCCTCGGCCCCTCGCTCGACGACCGCGCGGGCGTGCTTCAGCACGTCGTCCTCGACGGCGAAGTCGGCGTCCGGGTCGAAGCCGAGCAGCTTCTTGGTGGCGGCGACCTCGTCGTCGCCGAGCGCCGAGCCGTGGGCCTTGCCGGTGTTCTGCTTGGTGGGCGCGGGCCATCCGATAATCGTGCGCAGCAGGATCAGGGAGGGCCGGCCGCGCTCGCTCTTCGCGGCTTCGACGGCGGCGAGCAGGGCGTCGACGTCCTCGACGTAGTCGCCGGTCCGGGTGAAGTCGACCGTCTGGACGTGCCAGTCGTACGCGGCGTAGCGGGCGGTGACGTCCTCGCTGAAGGAGATGTCGGTGTCGTCCTCGATGGAGATGTGGTTGGAGTCGTAGAAGACGATCAGGTTCCCGAGCTCCTGGTGTCCCGCCAGTGAACTGGCCTCGGACGTCACGCCCTCCATCAGGTCGCCGTCGGAGGCGACGACGTAAACGTGGTGGTCGAAGGGGCTCGTGCCGGCCGGCGCGTCGGGGTCGAGGAGGCCGCGCTCACGGCGGGCCGCCATGGCCATGCCGACGGCGGAGGCCAGCCCCTGCCCCAGCGGCCCGGTGGTGATCTCGACGCCCCGGGTGTGCCGGTACTCCGGGTGGCCGGGCGTGGCGGAACCCCAGGTGCGCAGCGCCTCCAGGTCCGTCAGCTCCATGCCGTATCCGCTCAGGTACAGCTGGATGTAGAGGGTGAGGCTGGTGTGGCCGCAGGACAGCACGAAGCGGTCCCGGCCGAGCCACTGGTCGTCGGCCGGGTCGTGCCGCATCACCTGCTGGAACAGCAGGTACGCCAGCGGGGCCAGGCTCATCGCGGTGCCGGGGTGGCCGTGGCCCGCCTTCTGCACGGCGTCGGCCGCCAGGATCCGCACGGTGTCGACGGCGCGGACGTCGAGCGGCCCCCAGCCCGCCGCGTCGGCGAGGGGCGGGGCAAGGCGCGGATCGCGACCGTCGTTCGGGCCGTTCGGCGTTTCGGCGGGGGCCATCAAGTCCTCCTGATCAGTGGGGCTGGCGGGCAGCAGGCGGCGCGGCCGCGGTCCCGGCCCCGGGCCGCCCGGCTGTTGGGCCGGGTCCCCCGGAACGACGGGACCAAACGCGCGACGGTGGGCGCAGCACGGAATAAGGAGCAAATCACCTTTGCCGGGCAAACAGGAGGAAGAGGGCGAGAGAGGGCGGTCGGCGCCGTGAGTCCTAGGCCGAAGGGCTGATCACTTCGGAGCACTCCTGCTGTTAGCCTGCTCTTGCATATAACTTGCAATAACAACTGGACGGCATTCCCAGCAGTCGGAGGGCTCGCATCATGGCCACGTACACGCTCCCGGAACTCCCGTACGACTACGCGGCGCTCGAACCGGTCATCAACCCGCAGATCATCGAGCTGCACCACGACAAGCACCACGCCGCGTACGTCAAGGGTGCGAACGACACCCTGGAGCAGCTGGAAGAGGCCCGCGACAAGGAGGCCTGGGGCGCGATCAACGGCCTTCAGAAGAACCTCGCGTTTCACCTCTCCGGCCACATCCTGCACTCGATCTACTGGCACAACATGACCGGCGACGGCGGCGGCGAGCCCCTCGCGGCGGACGGCGTGGGCGACCTCGCCGACGCGATCACCGAGTCCTTCGGCTCCTACGCGGGCTTCAAGTCCCAGCTGACGAAGGCCGCGGCGACCACCCAGGGTTCCGGCTGGGGCGTGCTCGCGTACGAGCCCGTGAGCGGGAAGCTGATCGTCGAACAGGTCTACGACCACCAGGGCAACGTCGGCCAGGGCTCGGTCCCGGTCCTCGTGTTCGACGCCTGGGAGCACGCCTTCTACCTGCAGTACAAGAACCAGAAGGTGGACTTCATCGAGGCGATGTGGCGGGTCGTCAACTGGCAGGACGTGGCGAAGCGCTACGCCGCCGCCAAGGAGCGTGCGGACGTGCTGCTGCTCGCCCCCTGACCGGCGACCGGCGCACCGCACCACCACGGACGTCCTGCCTCGTGATCGTCTTCTCAACCTTCACCACGGCAGGCGGATGAACGGAGAGCCCCCGCGAGGACCTGACTCGCGGGGGCTCTCCCATGGCGGCTACCCATGCCGGCTGCCCATGGCCGCTGCCCAGGGCGGCTATTTAGCTGTTTAGCTCATATGCTAAACATGCACACATGGATTCACCCGCCCTTCCCGCCGACGAAGAGGCGAGCGCCTTCCGCGCGCTCGCCGACCCCACCCGCCGCCAGATCCTGGAGGATCTGCGGGGCGGCGAGCTGCCCGCCGGCGAGATCGCGAGCCGGTTCCCGATCAGCGCCCCGTCCATCTCGCGCCACCTGGGCGTGCTCAAGGGGGCCGGGCTCGTCACGGAGCGCCGGGACGCCAACCGCATCCTCTACTCACTCGCCGAGGAACGGCTCGCCCTGTGCGTGGGGCGCTTCCTCAGCGCCGTGTGCCCCGAGCAGATCGTGCTCCGCAACACCAAGTGGCGCTCCGCGCCGGAAGGCGACGCCTCATGATCCGGCCCCGGCTCTCCAGTCTCATCGAACGCCGCCTCCTGGTGAACTACCGGGTCGACCGTCACGTCGCGGCGGCCCTGCTGCCCGCGCCGCTACGGCCCCAACTGGTGCGCGGTCAGGCGGTGGCCGGGATCTGCCTGCTGCGGATCGGTGGCGTCCGCCCCGCCTGGGCCCCCGCCGCGACCGGGCTGACCAGCGAGAACGCGGCGCACCGGATCTCCGTGGAGTGGGACGGGCCGGACGGCGTCGAGCGCGGCGTCTACATTCCGCGCCGCGATACCGCCTCCCGTCTCAACGCCTTCGCCGGCGGGCGGATCTACCCGGGCGAGCACGGCCGCGCGGACTTCACGGTGCGGGAGGACGCCGACTCCGTACGGGTGGCCTTCGCGACCCGGGACGGCGAGGTGGAGGTGGACGCGACCGTGGAGCCCGCCGACGAACTGCGCGGCAGCGGGCTGTTCACGGACCTGGCGGAGGCGTCGGAGTTCTTCCGCCTCGGCAGCCGGGGCCTCTCCCCCAACAGCGGCGGGGACCACCTGGACGTCCTCGAACTGTCCACGGACGCCTGGAAGGTGACGGCGGGCCGACCCCGTTCCGTACGGTCCTCGTTCTTCGAGGACCTGGACCGCTTCCCGCCGGGCAGCGCGGTGCTGGACAGCGCGCTGGCGATGCGGGGAGTGGCGGCGGACTGGTCACAGGGGGAGCCGTTCCGGCTGGGATGCGGGGCGGGGGCCGTGGTCTCGTAGAGGGGCGGCTGCGCAGGGGGCCGCGCACGGGGGCTGAGCAGGAGGCGGCGGGCCGTCCCGGCCGGGCGGGAAATTACGCGCACCCCGCTGGGCCCGGATGCCACGATGATCTACGCCCGTCCGCCCGTACCTCCTCTCCCTCCCCGGAAGCGACCCCATGACTTCTGCCCCCGCACCCGTCCCGGCCGACCCCACCGTCCTGCACCCGATGCCCGGCCAGCCGCGCGTGGTGCAACTGAAGCCCCTGGTCACCTCGGAGCTGATCGAGGCCGGTGATTACTCGTACTACGACGACCCCGAGCACGCCACGGAGTTCGAGACCCGCAACGTGCTCTACCACTACGGGCCGGAGCGCCTGGTGATCGGGAAGTTCTGCGCGTTCGGCACCGGGGTGCGGTTCATCATGAACGGCTCCAACCACCGTATGGACGGGCCGTCCACGTTCCCGTTCCCGACGCTCGGCGGCTCCTGGTCCGACCACTTCGACCTGCTGACGGGCCTGCCCAACCGGGGCGACACCGTGATCGGCAACGATGTCTGGATCGGCTACGAGGCCGTGATCATGCCGGGGGTCCGCATCGGGCACGGCGCGATCATCAGCTCGCGGTCCGTGGTGGTCTCGGACGTCCCGGACTACGGCATCGTCGGCGGCAACCCGGCCCGTCTGATCCGCACCCGTTACGCGGAGGCGGACGTCGCGCGCCTGCTGGCGGTGGCCTGGTGGGACTGGCCTGCGGACCATCTGACGCGCCATATCCGTACGGTGATGTCGGGCACGGTGGCGGAGCTGGAGGCGGCGGCGCCGGGGGCGCCTCGGGCCTGAACGGTTCCGGGCCGGCCCCGTCGGCGGGGCCTTACCGGCGGGGCTCCGGCACCGCCCGTGCGGGGTGCGTCGAGCCTCTTCTGCATCACGCGGAGACTCTGCCAGGCTCTGTGCGGTGAGGTGCCCTTCGTGCCGCCGCACCGGACGTCACGGCACGTCCGAGCGCGCTGCCCCGACCCCCGTCTCCGGGCCGATCCGTCAGCCCCCGAAGGTGCCCGCCTTCACGCCGTCAATGAACGCGGCCCAGTGGCCGGGACCGAAGAACTGGAGCCCGGCGGCCGGGTCTTTGCTGTCGCGGACGGCGCGGCCGCCGTTGGCGGTGTGGGCGACCTCGACGCACTCGTTGGCCGATCCGCCGCCGGAGAACGACGATTTGACGAAAGGGCTGACGACTTCCTGGCTGGTCACGATTCCTCATTCTCCGCAGTGATGCCGCTCATGATCTTCCGGATAAAGGCGATGCTCTGATCCGGAGTGAGAGCCGCAGACCTGAGCGCGTCAAATGCGTGGACGTACCCCGCCATGTCTCCATGATCTTCCAGAATCACGCTGTTGACCAGTGTGTCCTGCACGATGGCTTCGGGCGACGCCTCATACGCGTAGGACAGCGCCACGAACGCGGGAGCGGCCCTGGCTGCCGCCCACTCGCTCTGGGGCAGCACTTGAATGGTCATGTTGGGCTGCTTGGCCATCTTGATGAGGTGTGCCAGCTGATCTCGGTGAACGGTCGCCGAAGGCATCGGGCCAGCGATCGCCGGCTCCCATATGACAGCGGCGAACCGTGCACCCGACTCCTCGAAGACTCGTCGCCGTTCCTGCCGCACCTTGACGACGTCGTCGGCCGCTTCATCGCTGATGACCTCAGGGTTGGCCTCGGTCAAAGCCCTTGTGTAGTCCGGCGTCTGGAGCAGCCCAGGGATGAACACCGGCTGCCAGGCTCGGATGTACGTCGCGTCCGTCTCCAACGACAGAAAGTCACCCAGCCGCTGGAGCGTAGGCGACTGAAAGGGGAAGTTGAGCCACCAGCCGCGTTTGTTGCTGTCGCGCGCCAGCTTCTCCAGTCGCCTGCGCTCGACCTCGTCCTCGACCCCATAGAGGTCAAGGAGCACACGAACGTCCCCGATACGTGCACTAACCGTGCCGGACTCGATTCTGCTGATCTTGGCAGTAGAACAATCGACCGCTTCAGCGGCATGCTCCTGATCGAGCCGTGCGTTGAGCCGTAGCCGCTTGAGCGTGGACCCCAACCTCCGACTGCGCACTGTGGGCTTCCCACCTGCGGGCATAGACCCCCCTCTCCCTTCCGGCCAGTCTGCCTGGCAACCGTTCGCTCTCGCTAGCGGGTTGCCTCGGACGAGTGAATGCAAGCTTGCACTCCAGATTTGCTTGCTTTGCGTCTCACTCGACCCCTAGCGTGGATTGCGTCACACTGAGTGCTGATCCCAGCACGCCAGGTCATTTTGGTTCCGCCTGCCCACGACCTTGGGGGACGTATGTCCGGGCGCACAGACAGCAAGAGGTTCCGGGTCCGCAGGGACTCCGTCTCCGCCGCTCGACGGCACGTCAGAACAGTCCTGATCGGGCGGAAACTCGGCGGACTCGCCGACGACGCGACGCTGATCACCAGCGAGTTGGCCACCAACGTCATCGCTCACGCCAAAGGCACCGGCGACTACTTCGAGTTGGGTTTACGGCGTCGGAACGGCGTACTGATCCTGGAGGTCGCCGACTCCTACCAGTGGCTGATGCCGGAACTCCGCAAGCCCAGCGACGACGAGACGTCCGGCCGGGGCCTGCTCATCGTCGACGCGCTCGCCGAGCGGTGGGGCGTACGGCCGCGCAACCCCGGAAAGACCATCTGGGTCCACCTGCCCGTCCGGACCCGGCTCCCGTGAAGTCCCCCCTGCGCCGCCCACCTGCGTCACCTCCGCCCTCGCCCTTCGCCGAGCGCGTACGCATCGAGGCCGATCCCGCTTACCGGGACCGGTACTTCCCCGGACTGAGCGCGACGATCGCGCAGCGGGGCCACTGGCGCTCGGCCGAGGTGGACGCACTGGTCCGGCGGCTGAGGTCGCCGCCGTAGGAGCCGCGCGGCAGACGTCAGCAGGAGAGCAACCGGCCAGCACCAGCACCAGCACGGAGGTACACGAAGATGAGCACGATGACGCACACGCACGCACCGTGGGGCACGAGCCGAATGGGACCGTACGAGGAGACCATCGCCGTCCCGCAGTTCGCCCCCGTACTCGACCCCGATACGCAGATCGCCCTGGTCGTCGACGAGAACGGCCGCGCGGTCGAGATGGGCGGCCACGGCACCAGCACCAGCGGGCTGACGCCGACCCACACCACCCCGGGCGACGGCCCGCCACGTACGGCACAGGCGTTCAGCGGGGTTTCCTGCGGACCCCGAGTCGGGACCTCGATCTCACCCGGGTGCGGTCCGTCTGGGTCCGCAGGCCGTCGCCGTACGACGGCCCTTCGGGGCTGGACGAGCGCGACCGCCGGTTCGCGGCCGAGCAGTCCTTCTGGGGAACCGGGGGCATCCTCGCGTCCCTCCCGGGCACGCATTACGTCAACCGCCCGTGGAACAACCGTGCGGCCGAGTACAAGCCCGCCCAGCTCGCGGCGGCACAGCAGTGCGGATTCCTGGTCCCCGACACGCTGATCACCCATGTCGTACGGGATGCTCGGGAGTTCACCGCGCGGCACAGAGGCGGAGTCGTCTACAAGCCCGTGTGGAACACGCCCTACCGCCTGGCCGGCCAACCTCACAGCGTTTGGGTCCGCGAAGTGCGTGAGCAGGAGATCACCGACGCCGTGGCCGTCTGTCCCCACCTCTTCCAGGCCCGGGTGGACAAGGCGTTCGACGTGCGGGTCACCTGCGTCGGGCCGTGGCTGTCCGGGGTGAGGATCGACAGTCCCGATCTGGACTGGCGGCGCCGGCAGGACCTCATACGGTGCGGACCCGTGGACGTACCCGAAGCGGTGGGAAAGTCCATCCACGCCTACCTCGCCCACTTCCGTCTGGTCTACGGGGCGTTCGACTTCGCCGTAGACCGTGACGGGACCTGGTACTTCCTCGAATGCAACCCCAACGGGCAGTGGGCCTGGCAGCCGCCCGAAACCACCCATGGCATCGCCCAGGCGCTTGCCGATCAGCTGGAGAAAGGCTCCGACGCATGAGTAGCTCCGCTCACCTGCGTACCGTCCTCGCGGACGCGCTCACCGAGGACGGGGCGCTCACCGACCCCGCATGGCGCGATGCCGCCCTGGCAGTTCCCCGGGAGCTGTTCCTCAGCTCCTACTTCGTACAGGTCCCCGACAGCGTCCCTACCAGCTACCGGCCCGTTCACCAGGGTGAGGACGGGTGGCGGGAAGGGATCTACACCGACCGGACGCTCATCACTCAGCTCGACGGCCGTGTCCGGCCCGGCGATGTGACGGACGGCGGCGGCGTCACGGGCGATCCGACGTCGTCGTCGACCCTGCCGTCGCTCGTGCTGCGTATGTGGCAGCAGCTCGAAGTGGAGTCCGGACAACGCGTGTTGGAGGTCGGCACGGGGACCGGCTACTCGACCGCCCTCGGCGCGCACCGCCTCGGCGACGACCGGCTCACCAGCATCGAGTACGACCCCGTGGTCGGCCGGGCCGCAGCCTCCGGCCTCAAGGAAGCCGGGTACGCGCCGCGTCTGGTCGTCGGGGACGGTCTGCGGGGCGACCCGGACGCGGGACCGAGCACGTACGACCGCCTGATCGCCACGTGCTCGGTCCGGTACGTCCCCATGGCCTGGCTGCACCAGGTGAAGCCGGGCGGGAAGATCCTGGTCACCCTCTCCGGCTGGAGCTACGCGTCCGGGCTGGCACTCCTCACCGTGACCGGGCCCGGGAGCGCGACGGGACGGCTTCTGCCCGGGTTCACCAGCTTCATGATCGCGCGTCCGCACGACCGGCCGCCGCGCCCGGCCCTGTCCCTGCTGCCCGGCGAGGAGCGGCCGAGCCGGATCGACCCGGCGGTGATCGGCACGTGGACGGGCAGTTGGGTGGCCCAGCTCGCCGCTCCGGCTGCGGAACGCATGGGGGCGGGGGCGGAGCAGATCCTCTGGGACGTCTCCACCGGATCGCAGGCGCGGACGGCGCTGGGGCCCGATGGCGGGTGGACGGTCGTACAGCGCGGCCCCGTACGCCTGTGGGACCGGGTCGAGACCGCGATCCGGCTCTGGCAGGCAGCGGGAGAGCCGCACCAGGAGGGCTTCGGCATCACAGCCTCGGCTGCCGGGCAGCGGGTGTAGATCGGTTCCGAGGACGGTACGGGGTGGGACCTGCCGATGTGAGACCGTGCCCCGCCCCCCGCACTTCCCGGAGGTCGCGGGCGGAGCTTCGTACCGCCCATGGCCTCCGGGGAGAAAACGGAAGAGACCTGCCCCGTGCTGCAATGCACCGCCGTCACCGACGTACCGTTCTACGAAGCGCTCCTCGCGCTCGCCACCATGGAAGGCGGTCCCGAGTATCCGCCCGACGTCCTCGCCCAGGACGACTTCCTCCTCTGCGAACTGGGCGAGCACGACGAGGCCGCCGAGCACGCCGCCCACGTCTGGACCGCCGATGTCCCCGACGTCGACCGGGACCTGTGGCTCCTGTGGACCGGCGCCGGCGCCCACCGCGTCTACCGGTTCGACACCCTGCCCCTGTGCCCCGCCCTCCTCCGGGACCTGGCCACCCGCGCCGTCACCTCGTGCGCGTACCTCGACCACCACCCCGGCCCGCACTCCTGGACCGTGACCGACCCGCTCGGCGACCTCATCGCCCAGAACATCCACGGTGAGGTCCAGCGGCTCGTGGGCGAGGAGGACAACTCCACCGGCAACGAAGGCCCTTGACTTTTCGGCGTATCCAGCACCACGCTCCGTCGACGCCCCCTAGGCTGAATCGGCCCCGGGACCGACCAGGGGCCGGGGCTTCGTGAGCGGAGAGGCGATCATGGGGGAACTGGACGGCCGGACCGCACTGGTGACAGGCGCCTCGCGGGGCATCGGGCGGGCGGTCGCCCTGCGGCTCGCCGCCGAGGGGGCGCTGGTCGCGGTCCACTACGGCGGCAACGAAGCGGCAGCCGCCGAGACCGTGGGGCGGATCGTCGAGGCAGGTGGGCGGGCCTTCGCGGTGCGGGCCCTGTTCGGCGGGAGCGGGGCGGTGGACCGGCTGTTCGAGGGACTGACCACCGGGCTCGAGGTCCACGGCGTGGACGGTCTGGACATCCTGGTCAACAACGCGGGCATTCACTCGGCCACGTCGATCGGGCAGCTCACCGAGGAGGAGTTCGCGCGGGTACTGGCGATCAACGTGAGTACGCCGGTCTTCGTCGTCCAGCGGGCGCTGCCGCTGCTGCGGGACGGCGGGCGGATCGTCAACATCGGCTCGGCCGCCACCCGGATCGCGAATCCCCAGCAGATCGGCTACACCGTCAGCAAGGCGGCGCTGGCGGCTCTCGGCCCGTCGCTCGCCAACGAACTGGGCCGCCGAGGGATCACCGTGAACACGGTCGAACCCGGCGTGGTGCTGACCGACATGATCGGCGCCTACGCCGACGTCCCCGAAGCGGTGGCCGCACTGGAGTCGATCACCGCGCTCGGGCGCATGGGCCTGCCGGAGGACATCGCCGACGTGGTGGGGTTCCTGGCAGGGCCGCGGGGGCGCTGGATAACCGGCCAGACCATCGATGTCTCCGGGGGCACCTACCTAGGACCGCCGACGGCCGGGTGATCACCGCTCTGCCCACGCCCGACCGCCACGCACGCCTCCTCGTCGGTCACGCCGTCCTCCGCCGTCAGCTCGATCAGCGCGTCCAGCCGGTCGCGGGCGGCCAGGAGGGCGGCGGCTGCCTCGTCGATGCGGGCGCGTTCGCGGTGCAGGTCGGGGAGCATGCTGGAGCAGGCGGGCTCCAGGATGCGGCCCTCGTCGACCATGCAGGGCAGCAGCTCGGCGATGACGGCCGTGTTGAGACCGGCGGCCAGCAGCATGCGGATGCCCCGTACGGTCACGACGTCCGCTTCCTCGTACTCGCGGTAGCCGCTCGGGCGACGGGCCGGGCGCAGCAGGCCCTGCTCCTCGTAGTAGCGCAGCAAACGCTGACTGACGCCGGTCCGTCGGGAGAACTCCCCCATGCGCATATGACGACCACCACATTCGGTTGACTCTCACACCGGTGTGAGACAGCAGCCTATGCCGCATGACGCATCAGCCTTCAACACGCCCGCAGGACAACCCCGTTACCGTCATCGGACTCGGCCCCATGGGGCTCGCCCTCGCCGGGGCCCTTCTGAAGAAGGGCCATCCCACCACCGTCTGGAACCGCACCCCGGAGAAGGCCAAGGATCTCGTCGCCCGGGGCGCGCGGCTCGCGGCGTCCGTGGCCGACGCCGTGGCCGCCGGCCCTCTCACCGTCGTCTGCCTCAAGGACTACGCGACGCTGTACGAGGTGCTCGATCCCGTCGGCGGCGCGGCGGCGGGCCGGACCTTGGTCAACCTGAACTCCGGTACGCCGAACGAGGCGCACGCGGCGGCCTCCTGGGCGGCCGAGCGGGGTGTCACCTACCTCGACGGTGCGGTCATGGTTCCGCCGCCCCTCGTCGGAGACCCCGGATCCGTCTTCCTCTTCAGCGGCCCCCGCGAGGTCTTCGACGCCCACCGGGCCACGCTGGCAAGCCTGGGCGACCCCCGGTACCTCGGCCCCGACCCCGGGCTCGCGGTGCTCCACAACGCGGCGCTGCTCGGCCTGATGTACGCGACCATGAACGGCTTCCTGCACGCCACCGCGCTCGTCGGCTCGGCGGGCGTACGGGCCGCGGAGTTCGCCGATCTCGCGGTGAACTGGTTCCTGCCCACGGTGGTGGACGCGACCCTCGTCGAGCAGGCGCCGGATCTGGACGCGGGCCACTACCCGGGCGACCTCGGCACCATGCACATGAACCTGAACGCGCTGGAGCACATCGCCCTCACCTGCGAGGAGCAGGGCGTGCACACGGGGCAGCCGCGGCTGATGCGGGAGATCGCGGCACAGGCCATCGAGGACGGCCACGGCGGGTCGAACTACCTGGCCGTTTACGAGGTGTTCAAGAAGGCGGCGGAGCGGGGCGCGCGGTAGCGGCGGTGAGGCCCGGCGGGTCGCACGAGCCCCGCCGGGTCAGTCCCGGGAGGACCCCGGCAGCCGGGTCCAGAAGTGGTCGACGATGTTCTCGACGTAGCGACGCCCGTCCTCGCCGGATGCCGTGGTGCCGCCGGCCCGGCTCAGGGTCGCCGCCAACAGGCCCTGGTACTCCTGGTGCATGGCGGACAGGGGGCTCTTCAGGTCGCGGCGCTCCATGGAGACCAGCTTGGCGATGTCGCGGATGTGCGCCTGCCAGCGCGTGGAGACCGCCTCGGTGAGGAGGCGGGCCAGCTCATCCTCCAGCCTGGTGATGGCGATGAAGTCGCGCGGGGGGAGATCGAGGACCTCGCCGAGCTTGACGGACTGCCGTTGGTCACCGGCCCACAGACCGGCCTCCTCCATGGACAGATAGGCGTCGAGGGTGAGACCGGTGGCGCGCGCGACCTCCTCGGCCGAGACGCCGCGCGCTATGCGGTGTTCGAGCAAGGTATGTGGATGGCCCATGAGTTCGCTGGGACGGCACCACAACGCGCCCGCCAGGGCGGTGAATTCCGTTGGGTCCGGCACATGGGTTCCGCGCTCCCACGCGATCACGTGCTCGGGCCCGACGTGTGACGTGCCGAAGGACGCGCGCATGCCGTAGGCGACATGACCGGGTGCCATCCCGAGTTTCTCGCGCAAGGCGCGCGCTGCCCGCGCGTTGAAAGGGAGTGGTCGGTGCACATACGGAGCGTAGGGGAGCCGTCACCGCCAATTCCATACCCACTGTCGGCTGCCTGCCGGTTTGGCGGAAAAGGTCACCGCTGATTCCGTAGGAAGCCACAGGGCCGAAAGGGGACCAACTGCACGCTCTACGCGGGTAGTTGCGGTCCTGCTACCGCCGCGTATGATCCGCTCGCAAGGTGCCGCATGTGCGTTCGCACAGCGCCTGCCTCTCACATCGGGCAGCACCGGCGAAACCCCCTTCCCCATCATTCGCAGGCTCAGGAGACTCCGTCATGCACCCCAGTACGACCAGCCCGCCGCCCGACGCGAAACGAGACGGATCGGGGGGCGCCGTCGACCGGTTCTTCCGCATCAGCGAGCGCGGTTCGACGTACCTCCAGGAGATACGCGGCGGATTCGCCACGTTCTTCACGATGGCGTACATCCTGGTGCTCAACCCGATCATCCTCGGCGGGGCCGAGGACAAGTTCGGCAAGCAGCTGGACAACGTGCAGCTGGTCACCGCCACCGCTCTGGTCGCCGCGGTGATGACGCTGATCATGGGTGTGGGCGGCAATCTGCCGCTGGCCCTGGCGGCGGGTCTGGGCATCAACGCCGTCGTCGCCTACCAGATCGCTCCCCTGATGAGCTGGGACGACGCGATGGGCCTCATCGTGCTCGAAGGGCTGCTGATCTGCGTTCTGGTGATGACCGGGCTGCGCGAGGCGATCATGCACGCCATTCCGCAGCCCCTCAAGCAGGCCATCAGCGTCGGCATCGGCCTGTTCATCGCCTTCATCGGCTTCGTGGACGCCGGGTTCGTCACCCGCATCCCCGACGTCGCGGACTCCACCGTGCCCGTCCAGCTCGGCACCGGCACGCTCACCGGCTGGCCGATGCTCGTCTTCTGCCTCGGCGTGCTCCTGACGATCGTGCTGGTCGCCCGGAAGGTCAAGGGCGCGATCCTCATCAGCATCGTCCTGATGACCGTCGTCGCCATCGTCATCAACGAGGTCGCCCGCATCAAGTCCTGGGGCCTGACCTCGCCCTCGATCCCCGACAACCCGGTCGCCGCACCCGACTTCGGGCTGCTGGGCCAGTTCGACCTGTTCGGATCGTTCGGCCAGGTCAGCGTGTTGACGGTCGTCCTGCTCGTCTTCACCCTCATCCTGTCCGACTTCTTCGACACGATGGGCACGGTCGTCGGTGTCACGGCGGAGGCCGGGCTCCTCGACGAGCGGGGTCAGGTGCCCGGCCTCGGCCGCGTCCTGCTCATCGACGGTGTGGCCGCCGTCGCCGGCGGCGCCGCGTCCTCGTCCTCGGCCACCACGTACATCGAGTCCGCCGCGGGTGTCGGCGAAGGAGCCCGTACCGGCTTCGCCAACGTGATCACCGGCGGGCTGTTCGCGCTCGCCCTCTTCCTCACGCCCGTCCTGACGATCGTGCCGATGCAGGCCGCGGCGCCCGCGCTCGTCGTGGTCGGGTTCCTGATGATGACCCAGGTCAAGCACATCGACTGGGACCGTTACGACGTCGCCATCCCGGCCTTCCTCACCATCGTCGTCATGCCGTTCACCTACTCCATCACCAACGGCATCGGCGCCGGCTTCGTCGCCTACGTGGTCATCAAGGCGTGCCTGGGCAAGGCGCGCGAAGTCCACTGGCTGCTGTGGGGCACCGCCGCGCTCTTCCTGGTCTACTTCATCATCGACCCGCTGGAGCAGCTCCTCGGCCTCAAGTAGCACGGCCCGGCGCCGGTGGCTTCCGGGTCAGCGGCTTCCGGGTCAGTGGCTTCGGGGTCAGTGGCTTCCGGCGTCGGAGAGGCAGAACTCGTTGCCCTCCGGATCCCTGAGGACCGTCCAGGACATTCCCTGCATCGACTGCTCGCCGACGACGGTCGCGCCCAGCTTCGCCAGGCGCTCCACGTCGGCCGGGCGGTCGGGCGAGGAGAAGTCGACATGGACCCGGTTCTTGGCGGCCTTGGGCTCGGGCACCCGCTGGAAGCCGAGAACCAGCGGGGTCGCCGCGAGGACGACGAACGCGTCGTAGTCCTGCGGCGGCTCCTCGACGCCCAGCGCCTCGGCCCACCAGGCGGCCAGGGCCTGGGGGTCGGCGCAGTCGATCGTGATCATTTCCGGTGAGATACGCATGCCTCTCACCGTACGGCGCACCACTGACAACGGGCCGGAAGTCGCCCTTCGGCCCGTTGTCGGCTCGCCTCAGGCCGGCGCGATCTCCAGCAGCGGGAGTTCACGGCCCGGGATGGAGCCGGACGGGGTGACGCCGATCCGGACCGCGCCCATGGCCCGGTAGAAGCGCTCCGCGTTCGGGTCGGCGTCGATGGTGAGGCGGGTGAAGCCGAGGCGGCGGGCCTCGTCCATGGTGTGGGCGAACAGCCGTCGCCCGACCCCCCTGCCGATGGTGTCCGGTTCGACGAACATCATGCCGAGCGCGCCCCTCGGCGGCTCCCCGTCCAGGGTGGTGAAGCCCAGGATCCGGCCATCCTCCTCGGCCACCGCCGTCCGCCGGGCCGCCACGTCCGCGGGGCGGACGGTCAGCTCCTCGCGGCAGGCGGCCAGGAACTCCGCGTCGTACCCCCAGTGGCCCTTCGACCGGAGGGCCAGTTCGGTCAGTGCGGCGGCTTCGGCCGCCTCGCCCGCGCGTATCCGCATGGGGTCATCGTCCCCCGTGCGGATACACACGGCCACGGATTTGCGCGGACACGGGCGACCATGGGCCTGCGCGGACACGCGCGGCGACGGAGTCGGCCGACGTCAGTCGAAGATCGGGTCCTGCGTCCGGGTCCGCTTGATCTCGTAGAAGCCCGGGATCGAGGCGACCAGCAG
Source organism: Streptomyces sp. NPDC026589 (assembly GCF_040638385.1). Classification (NCBI taxonomy): domain Bacteria; kingdom Bacillati; phylum Actinomycetota; class Actinomycetes; order Kitasatosporales; family Streptomycetaceae; genus Streptomyces; species Streptomyces sp. NPDC026589. Next base: position 272,604 of record NZ_JBEZYG010000003.1, on the reverse strand, counting down.
CGTGCCGTCCCAGAGCTTCGCCGCCTCCTCGCCCTTGGGGGCGGGGGTGACGACCGGGCCGAAGAAGGCGATCTGCTCGCCGTCCGCGCCGGGAACGGCGATGACCGGGGTGCCGACCTCCTGGCCGACCTTGTCGATGCCCTCCTTGTGGGAGGCGCGCAGCTCGGTGTCGTACCGGTCGGAGTCGGCGTACTCCGCGAGGTCGGCGGGCAGGCCGACGTCCTTCAGCGCGGCGGCCACCGCCTCGCGGGTGGGGCCCTCGCCGTTGTTGTGGAAGCGGGTGCCGAGCGCGGTGTAGAGGGGGCCGACGACCGCGTCGCCGTGGAGCTGCCCGGCGGCGACGACGACCCGGACCGGGCCCCAGGCCTTGTTCTCCAGGAGGTCGCGGTACTCCTCCGGCAACTCGTCCAGCTTGTCCTCGTTCAGGACGGCCAGGCTCATCACGTGCCAGCGGACCTCCACGTCGCGGACCTTCTCCACTTCCAGCATCCAGCGCGAGGTCATCCACGCCCAGGGGCAGAGGGGGTCGAACCAGAAGTCGACCGGAGTCTTGCCGTTGGCCGGGGTGTTCTCGGACATGTCTCTCCTCAGAAGGGCGTGTGACATCTGCGGGCGAGAACGCCTCCGGACGGGCGGCCATTCCCTGCATGCGGCCCCGAGGAGGCGCGTGCAAGGATCAATGGGTTCGAACACGACACATAACGCGCGTCACGAAGGAGTGCCCGTGCCCGGTGAAAACCTGTCCCGCGACGAGGCCCAGAAGAGGGCCGAGCTGCTGACCGTCGACGGATACGAGGTCGAACTCGACCTGCGGTCCGCCGTCGGCGAGCCCGAGGGGGCCGACGGGGGCGACGGGGGCGACGGGGAGTCCGGTCCGCGGACGTTCCGGTCGCTCACCACGATCCGGTTCCGCTCCGCCCGGGCGGGCGCCTCGACCTTCGCCGACCTGGTGGCCCCGGGTGTGGACGCGGTGACGCTGAACGGGACGGCCCTCGACCCGGCCGTCGTGTTCGACGGGACGCGGGTGGCGCTCGACGGGCTCGTCGAGGGCGAGAACGTCCTCGTGGTCGACGCCCGCTGCGCGTACAGCAGGACCGGCGAGGGCATGCACCGCTTCGTCGACCCGGAGGACGGCGAGGTCTACCTCTACACGCAGTACGAGCCGGCCGACGCCCGCCGGGTCTTCGCCAACTTCGAGCAGCCCGACCTCAAGGCCCCCTACCGCTTCCGGGTGGCGGCCCCCGCCGGCTGGCGGGTCTGGTCCAACGGGGCCGAGGAGTCGCTGAAGGACGGGGTGTGGACCTTCGCCGAGACGAAGCCGATCTCCACGTACATCACGGCCGTCGTCGCCGGCCCGTACCACTACGTCAGCGATCACTACAGCCGTACGTTCGACGACGGCACCACGCTGGAGATCCCGCTCGGCGCGATGTGCCGCAAGGGGCTCGCGAAGCACTTCGACGCGGACGACGTCTTCCTGATCACCAAGCAGGGCCTGGACTTCTTCCACGACCACTTCGACTACCCGTACCCCTTCGGGAAGTACGACCAGGCGTTCGTGCCCGAGTACAACCTCGGCGCCATGGAGAACCCGGGCATGGTCACCTTCCGCGAGGAGTACATCTACCGCGGCAAGGTCACCTCGGCCGCCTACGAGCGGCGTGCCAACGTCATCCTGCACGAGATGGCGCACATGTGGTTCGGCGACCTGGTCACCATGGAGTGGTGGGACGACCTGTGGCTGAAGGAGTCCTTCGCGGACTTCATGGGCTCCTTCTCGATGGTCGAGGCGACCCGCTTCACCAACGGCTGGATCACCTTCGCCAACAACCGCAAGGCGTGGGCCTACCGCGCCGACCAGCTGCCCTCCACCCACCCCATCACGGCGGACATCCGTGACCTGGAGGACGCCAAGCTGAACTTCGACGGGATCACGTACGCCAAGGGCGCCTCCGTGCTCAAGCAGCTGGTGGCGTACGTGGGGCGCGACGCGTTCCTCGAGGGCGCCCGGCGCTACTTCAAGAGCCACGCCTACGGCAACACACGCCTGGGCGACCTGCTGTCGGTGCTGGCCGAGACGTCCGGCCGCGACATGACGGCCTGGTCGCGCTCGTGGCTCCAGACGGCGGGCGTCAACGTGCTCACCCCCGTGCCGACGTACGACGCGGACGGGAGGCTGGCCGAGCTGGCCGTCGTCCAGGAGGCCGCCGCCTCGCACCCGGAGCTGCGACCGCACCGCGTCGCGGTCGGCCTGTACCGGCGTACGCCCCAGGGCGAGCTGACGCGTTACGCGCGCGCCGAGGTGGACGTGGCCGGTGAGCGGAGCGTGGTGGAGGCCCTGGCCGGCTCCGAGCGGCCCGATCTGATCCTGGTCAACGACGACGACCTCACGTACTGCAAGGTCCGCTTCGACGAGGGGTCGCTGGCCACGCTGCGCGACCACCTGGGCGCGATCACGGACCCGCTGGCCCGTGCCCTGTGCTGGTCGGCCCTGTGGAACCTGACCCGGGACGCGGCTCTGCCGGCCCGCGACTTCGTCGCGCTGGTGCTGGCGTACGCCGGGCGGGAGAGCGACATCGGCGTCCTCCAGATGCTGCACGCCTGGGCGCAGTCCGCGCTGGTCAACTACGCGGCCCCCGACTGGCGCGAGGAGGGCGGCCGGGCGCTGGCCGACGGCGCGCTGCGCGAGCTGCGGAGCGCCGAGCCGGGCAGCCAGCACCAGCTGACCTGGGCCCGCTTCTTCGCGGCGGTCTCCTCGTCCGAGGAGGACTTCCTGCTGCTGGGCGGGCTGCTGGAGGGCACGGCCCGGATCGACGGTCTCGACGTCGACCAGGAGCTGCGCTGGTCCTTCCTCTCCCCGCTGGCCTCGCACGGCGTGGCGAACGAGACGGCGATCGACGCCGAGCTGGCCCGCGACGACACCGCCTCCGGCAAGCGCCACCACGTACGGTGCCTGGCCTCGCGCCCCTCGGAGGCGGTCAAGGCGCAGGCGTGGGCGGCGGTCGTGGAGTCGGACAAGCTGTCCAACGCGCTGGTCGAGGCGACGATCGCCGGCTTCGGGCAGCCCTCCCAGCGGGAGCTGCTCGCCCCGTACGCGCACCGCTACTTCGAGGTGATCGAGCGGATCTGGGCGGAGCGGTCCATCCAGATCGGCATGCACGTGGTGCGGGGGATGTTCCCCGGCCTCCAGGACAGCCCCGCGACCCTCGCGGCGGCCGACGCCTGGCTGGGTGAGCACGAGGACGCCGCCCCGGCGCTGCGGCGTCTGGTGCTGGAGGCCCGGGACGATCTCGCGCGGGCGCTGCGCGGCCAGGAGTGCGACCGGGCCGCCGCCTGAGTCGGTACGGATGAGGGGGCGCTCGGGCGGGGCGTGCGTGCGGCGTGAAAGCGGCGCTCGTACACCTGCCCGAGACGCCCCTCCCCCGATTCCCGGCGCGACGGCCCTTTTCGGTTGTCGAACGTCCGTGCTTTAGGACGGCGTTGTCCGGGATTGTCGACGGGCGTGTAACAGGGGTTAGGGCCCCCTCCACGGGCGGGAAACCCCGGGACATGACCCAGAACGCCCCGCTCTCCCCCCGTCTCCCCGGCCTCCCCTTCCACTCCGAGGACGTCACGCACCGTGTCCTGTCCACCGCCCAGTTGAGGGCGCGGGGTGTGTCCGCCGCGCAGACGTCCGCCCAGTGCCTGCCCGGTGGCCCCTGGCAGCATCTGCTGCCGGGCGTCTATCTGCTGCACCCGGGCCCTCCCACCGGCCGGGAGCGGCTGCGTGGGGCGCTGCTCTACGCGGGGCGTCCGCCGGCCTCCGCGCGGCGCGCTCCGGCGGGCCACGCGGGCACGGGGTACGGCGAGTCGATGCTCACCGGGGTGGCCGCGCTCGCGCTGTACGGCTTCGCCGCGGCCGGGGACGTGGAGGCGCTGCACCGGGTCGACGTGCTGGTCCCGCGCACCCGGCGGCTGCGGTCCACCCGGTTCGTGGAGGTGCTGCGGACCGCCTCGATGCCGGACCCGGTGCGGGTGGGCGAGGTGCCCGTCGCTCCGGTGGAACGGGCCCTGGCGGACGCGGTCGCCGGCACGGCCGACGCGGTCGTCGTCCGGCGGCTGCTGACCGAGGCGGTACGCGACGGGCACTGCGAACCGGCCGCCGTGGTAAGCGAGTTGAGCGAGGCGAGGCTGCTGGGGCGGCCCGCCGTGGTGGGCGCGGTCGATGCGCTGCTGGCCGAGGGGCGGGCGGCGGCGGAGGCGATGCTGTACGCGATGGTGCGCGAGCACGGGCTGCCGGAGCCGCTCTGGAACGTGGAGCTGCGGCTGCCGGGCGGGCCCCGGCTCGGCGGGGTCGACGCCTACTGGCCCGACCAGGCCGTGGCGGTGGAGCTGGACGCCCGGGCCCCCCGGTACGGCGTGCCGGGACGGAGGGGCCGGGCGGAGGCGGACCCGCAGTGGTCCGCGTACACCGCGAGGCGGGAGCACCTGGAACGGCTCGGGATCACGGTCGTCCGCCTCTCGCCGAGGAAGCTGCGCGAGGCGGCGGACCAGCAGGCGACGGTGGTGCGGACGGCGCTGATGGCGGCGGCGGACCGGGAGCCGGCGGCGTACGTGATGGTGCTGCCGCGCTGAGAGGGGTTCCGGACCCGCTGCTGTTCCCGGCCACCGACCCGTACACCGTCGGCCACCGACCCGTACACCGCCGGGCACCGACCCGTCCGCCATCGGCCACCAACCTGTCCGCCGCCGCCATCAGCGCCGTCCGGCCTCGGCCACCGACCCGCCCTGTCTCGGCCACGGAGGCGTCTGGTCCGGACCACAGTCGCCGCCACCCGCGTCGCCAGGCGTCGCGGACGCACCGTTTGGCCTCATTCATCCCTCGTGGCACATCGCGCCCCGTGGCGGATCTATGCCATGTCCCTGACTCGCCTCCGTCAACTCTCCACAAACCCCTGTCATTTACGACAGGCTGAGCGGTCATCCGGTACCGAATTCCGGACTCTCTCTTTCAATTACAGGGATGCTGATGACCAAGGAATCCCCCAGCTCCATACCCGGGGCCAGACGCGCGGCGCGTATCGCGGCCGCTGCCGGACTGGCGGCCGCACTCGCCGCCTCCGGCGCCGCTCCGGCGTTCGCCGCCGAGGACCCGGCACCGGCACCCGTCAAACCGGCCGCCACGAGCGACCGGGGCGACAAGCTCGGCAAGGCCGACGCCGATGTCCTGGCGAAGGCCGAGGCCAAGGGCGAGAAGAGCGTCACCATGATGGTCGCCACCACCCCGGGGGCGACCGAGCAGGTCAGCAAGCAGCTGGACGCCGTCGAGGGCTCCGTGCTCGGCCAGACCTACGACAAGCTCGGCTACGTCCGGGCCACGGTTCCGACGAAGAGCGCCGAGTCCACCATCAAGGCGGCCTCCAAGCTCTCCTCCGTCCTCGGCATCGATCTCAAGCAGGAGATCAAGCTGGACGACCCGACGCCCAAGGGCGACCGGGCCGCCGGAGCGAAGCAGCCGAAGGCCACGGGCAGTTACGCGGCGCCGAACAAGAAGACCCCGGCGAAGAACCCCTACAACCCGTCGTTCGAGACGGGCGCGGTCGACTTCGTCGAGAAGCACCCGACGGCCGACGGCCGCGGGATCACCATCGGCGTCCTGGACTCCGGCGTCGACCTCGGTCACCCGGCCCTGAGGAAGACCACCACCGGCGAGCGCAAGATCGTCGACTGGGTGACCGCGACCGACCCGGTGAGCGACGGCGACGGCACCTGGCTGGAGATGTCCGGGTCGGTGGCCGGCCCGACGTTCACGTCCGGCGGGAAGACCTACTCGGCGCCGGCGGGCAGCTACAAGTTCGCCACGTTCGCCGAGGCGGCCACCACCGGCGGCGAGATGGCGGGCGACCTCAACCGCGACGGTGACACCACCGACGTCTGGGGCGTGCTGTACGACCCGGTCACCGGCACCACCCGGGTCGACCTGAACAACAACGCGGACTTCTCCGACGACAAGGTCCTCAAGCCGTACAAGGAGAAGTTCCAGGTCTCCTACTTCGGGGAGGACGACCCGCGCACCCAGGTCGTCGAGCGCATCCCGTTCGTCGTCGAGACCCGTAAAAACGTCGTCCTCGACTCCTCGGGCGCGAAGGCCGACTTCGTCAACATCGGCGTGATCGAGGGCTCGCACGGCACGCACGTCGCGGGCATCACCGCGGCCAACGGGCTGTTCGGCGGCGAGATGAACGGCGCCGCCCCCGGCGCCAAGATCGTCTCCTCGCGTGCCTGCACCTGGTCCGGCGGCTGCACCAACATCGCGCTGACCGAGGGCATGATCGACCTCGTCGTCAACCGCGGCGTCGACATCGTCAACATGTCGATCGGCGGCCTGCCCCCGCTCAACGACGGCAACAACGCGCGCGCCGAGCTGTACAAGCGGCTCGTCGACATCTATGGCGTCCAGCTGGTCATCTCGGCCGGCAACAGCGGCCCGGGACTCAACACCATCGGTGACCCGTCGCTCGCCGACCACGTGATCTCGGTCGGCGCGTCGATCTCCAAGGAGACGTGGGCGGCCAACTACGGCTCCAACGTCACCAAGAAGTACGACATGCTGCCCTTCTCCTCGCGCGGTCCGCGTGAGGACGGCGGCTTCACGCCGATCATCTCGGCGCCGGGTGCCTCCATCAACACCACCCAGACCTGGGCACCGGGCGGTCCGGTCAAGGAGGCGGGTTACGACCTGCCCGCCGGCTACTCCATGCTCCAGGGCACCTCGATGGCCTCCCCGCAGGCGGCGGGCGCCGCCGCGCTGCTGCTGTCGGCCGCGAAGCAGAAGGACATCGAGCTTCCCCCGGCCGATCTGCGCTCGGCGCTGACCAGCACCGCGGGCCACATCAAGGACGTGCCCGCGCACGTCCAGGGCTCCGGTCTGATCAACATCGTCAAGGCGTGGAAGCAGATCGCCAAGCAGGGCAAGCCCGCCCACGAGTTCTCGGTGAAGGCCCCGGTCGACACCGCGATCGACTTCGCGCTCAAGGACCCGGGCTTCGGCACCGGCCTCTACGACCGCGAGGGCGGCCTGAAGGCCGGCGAGACCAAGGTCTACGACGTCGTCGTCACCCGTACCACGGGCCCGGACCGCAACGTCCAGCACAAGCTGTCCTGGAAGAACAACGACGGCACCTTCGAGCTGAGCAGCCCCCAGTACGTCTCGCTGCCGCTCGACACGCCGGTCAAGCTCAAGGTCAAGGCGAAGGCGAAGTCCGCCGGCGTCCACAGCGCCATCCTGCGGGTCGACGACAAGAAGACCTCCGGCGTGGACCACCAGATCATGACCACGGTCGTCGTCGCCCACGAGCTCCAGCAGCCCGGTTACGCCTACAAGGCGTCCGGCTCGGTCCAGCGCAACGGCACCACGTCGTACTTCGTCAACGTGCCGGAGGGCGCGAAGACCCTTGAGGTCGCCCTCAGCGCCCTGCGCTCGGGCAGCCAGACCCGGTTCGTCTCCCTGCACCCGTACGGGACGCCGGTCGACCCGACCTCCACGGTCAACTGCTACCCGAACTACGAGAACCCGGCCAACACCTGCCGCCCGGACGCGCGTTCCTACAAGGACCCGCAGCCCGGCGTGTGGGAGATCGAGGTCGAGGCGCGTCGTACGTCGCCGCTGCTGGACAACCCGTACAAGCTGGACGTCTCGCTGCTCGGCGCGACCTTCGACCCGGCGGTGCAGACCATCGCCGAGGCGAAGATCGGCGCTCCCGCCGCGGTGAACTGGACGGTCACCAACGGCGCCGCCGACCTCCAGGGCAAGCTCCAGGGCGGTTCGCTGGGCTCGGCCAAGGTGGACAAGCCGTCGATCTCGACGGGCCAGACCCGTGAGACCACGGTCACCATCGGCGCGGGCGTCGAGAAGCTCGACATCGCCATCGGCGGCACGTCGGACGCCAACGCCGACCTCGACCTGTACGTCTTCCGGGGCGCCACGCAGGTCGGCAGCGCGACCACCGCCGGTTCCGAGGAGGCCGTCAGCCTGGTGAAGCCCGCCGCGGGCACGTACACCGTCGTCATCGACGGCTACTCGGTCCCGGCCGGGTCGACCACGTACGACTACCGCGACGTGTACTACTCGGCGTCGCTCGGCACGATCAAGGTCGACTCCACCAAGGCGGTGAACCTGGCCAACGGCGCGTCGGCCCAGGTCGGCGCCGAGGTCGTGGTCGCCGGGGCGGCTCCCGAGGGGCGTCAGTTCTTCGGCGAGGTCAGGCTGGTCAACCCGCGCGGCACCGCCGCGGGCACCGGCAGCGTCGTGATCGAGAAGGTCACGCCGTAACGGATAAGGGCACGCCGTAACGGATCCGGCAACGGGCCCCACGGGGCCCTGACCGACCCCATCGGCACGTCGGCGGGGCGGGCGCTCTCACGAGCACCCGCCCCGCTGTGCGTGTTCCTCGTCACACCCCCCGCGGCCCGCCGCAGATGTTTCCCCCCGTACGCGCCGACGTTGCAGAATCTGCGGTCCTCGCGCGAAGAGTCCGCAGGTCGGACAATGGATTGGACAAGGCGGGCCAGGACATACGCATCATGGAGCGGCAAACGGGCCGCACAGCCGCACGGGCGGGCAGCCGCCGGACGTGCAGAACAGAGGAGTCCTCGTGAAGGTCGGAATCGTCGGCGCCACCGGTCAGGTCGGCACAGTCATGCTCAGGATCCTGGCCGAGCGGGACTTCCCGGTCGACGAGCTGCGGCTGTTCGCCTCGGCCCGGTCCGCGGGCTCCACGATCGACTTCAAGGGCTCCGGCGTCACCGTCGAGGACGCCTCCGCGGCCGACTACACGGGCCTGGACATCGTGCTGTTCTCCGCCGGCGGCGCGACCTCGAAGGCGCTGGCCGAGAAGGTCGCCGCCCAGGGCGCCGTGGTGATCGACAACTCCTCCGCCTGGCGCAAGGACCCCGAGGTCCCCCTCGTCGTCTCCGAGGTCAACCCGCACGCGGCCCGGGTCCGCCCGAAGGGGATCATCGCCAACCCGAACTGCACGACGATGGCCGCGATGCCCGTGCTGCGCCCGCTGCACGACGAGGCCGGTCTCGAAGCGCTGACCGTCGCCACCTACCAGGCCGTGTCCGGCTCCGGCGTCGCCGGTGTGGCCGAACTGCACGGCCAGGCGGCCAAGGTCGTCGCCGAGGCCGAGAAGCTGGCCCACGACGGCGAGGCCGTGGACTTCCCCGAGCCGGCCGTCTACAAGCGCCCGATCGCCTTCAACGTGCTGCCGCTGGCGGGCTCCATCGTGGACGACGGTTCGTTCGAGACGGACGAGGAGCAGAAGCTCCGCAACGAGTCCCGCAAGATCCTGGAGATCCCGGAGCTGAAGGTGTCCGGCACCTGCGTCCGGGTCCCGGTCTTCTCCGGCCACTCGCTCCAGATCAACGCCCGCTTCGCCCGTCCGATCGGCGTCGAGCGCGCCCTGGAGCTGCTGAAGGACGCCGAGGGCGTCGAGCTCTCGGAGATCCCGACCCCGCTCCAGGCGGCCGGCAAGGACGCCTCCTTCGTGGGCCGCGTCCGGGTCGACGAGACGGTCGAGCACGGTCTCGCGCTGTTCGTCTCCAACGACAACCTCCGCAAGGGCGCGGCGCTGAACGCCGTGCAGATCGCGGAGCTGGTGGCGGCCGAGCTGAAGGGCTGACCCGCGGCGTCACGCGTACGGGGAAGGGGCGGCCACCGGTGATCGGTGGCCGCCCCTTCGCCTGCTCGGGCTCAGAGCGCGAGGTGGCGGCGGAGGGCCGCGTCGATCTCGGCCATGCGCTGGCGGGGGACCTCACCGATGCGCTTCAGTACCCGGTCGGGGGAGACTGCCCGGATCTGTTCGCACTGGGCCTTGGAGTTCTGCGGAAGGTGGCTCTCTTTCGCTGCGAGAAGGACCTGGAAGCTGAGGATCCGCGAGGTGTTCGAGGTCAGGGGGACCACGGCGACAACGCCCCTGCCGGTCAGCTCGACCGACCGGTTGGCGGCGTTGTTGGAAACGATCACTGCCGGGCGCACCTTGTTGGCTTCGCTCCCCCGCGCAGGTTCCAGGTCCACGAGGTGGATGTCGCCCCTACGCATCGGTGAGCCCATCGGCCACGGTGCGGTCCCAGAGAGCGGCGTCCTCGCTGGCGTCCCACTCCTGGAACGCCTCTGTGTACTCGTCTTCGAGACCTGCGGTGCGCAACAGCTCGATGGCGGCGTGTATGACGGCGGACCGGGAATCCGCCTCGGTCTTCGCCGCGTACTCGTCGACGAAGGCGACATCCTCCTGCGGCAGACTCACGCTGATCTTCATACCGTCGATGCTACCGGAGTAGGAGGGAGAGTGCTACTCACCGTCGGGCGGGGCCGGACATGGAAGGATGATCCGAAACGTCACTATCGAAGGAGATGGCCGCGTGCCTGGCACGAATCTGACCCGCGAAGAGGCGCAGGAGCGGGCGCGCCTGCTGACCGTGGACGCGTACGAGATCGATCTCGACCTCTCCGGAGCGCAGGAGGGCGGCACCTACCGGTCCGTGACCACCGTGCGCTTCGACTGCGCGGAGGCGGGTGCGGAGTCGTTCATCGACCTGGTCGCCCCGGCCGTCCACGACGTGGTGCTGAACGGCAAGGACCTGGACGTGGCCGCCGTGTTCCGCGACGCGCGGATCGCCCTGCCGCATCTGCGGGAGGGAGCCAACGAGCTGAAGGTCGTAGCCGACTGCTCGTACACCAACACCGGTGAGGGGCTGCACCGGTTCGTCGACCCGGTCGACGAGCAGGCCTATCTGTACACGCAGTTCGAGGTCCCGGACGCGCGCCGCGTCTTCGCCTCGTTCGAGCAGCCCGACCTGAAGGCGACCTTCGCGTTCACCGTGAAGGCCCCGTCCGGCTGGACGGTCATCTCGAACTCCCCGACGCCGGAGCCTGCGGGCGACGTCTGGACCTTCGAGCCGACGCCGCGCATCTCCACGTACATCACGGCTCTCATCGTGGGCCCGTACCACGCGGTGCACAGCAGCTACGAGAAGGACGGCCAGTCCGTCCCGCTCGGCATCTACTGCCGCCCCTCCCTCGCGGAGTACCTGGACGCGGAGGACATCTTCGCCGTCACCCGGCAGGGCTTCGAGTGGTTCCAGGAGAAGTTCGACTACGCGTACCCGTTCGCCAAGTACGACCAGCTCTTCGTCCCCGAGTTCAACGCGGGCGCGATGGAGAACGCGGGCGCGGTCACCATCCGCGACCAGTACGTCTTCCGCTCCAAGGTGACGGACGCGGCGTACGAGATGCGGGCCGAGACCATCCTGCACGAGCTGGCCCACATGTGGTTCGGCGACCTCGTGACGATGGAGTGGTGGAACGACCTCTGGCTGAACGAGTCGTTCGCCACCTACACCTCGATCGCCTGCCAGGCGGACGCCGCGGGGTCGAAGTGGCCGCACTCCTGGACCACGTTCGCCAACTCCATGAAGACCTGGGCGTACCGGCAGGACCAGCTGCCCTCGACGCACCCGATCATGGCGGACATCCAGGACCTGGACGACGTCCTCGTCAACTTCGACGGAATCACGTACGCCAAGGGTGCGTCCGTGCTCAAGCAGCTCGTGGCGTACGTCGGCAAGGACGCGTTCTTCCAGGGCGTCCAGGCGTACTTCAAGGCGCACGCCTTCGGCAACACCCGCCTCTCCGACCTGCTGGGCGCCCTGGAGAAGACCTCCGGCCGCGACCTGAAGACCTGGTCGAAGGCGTGGCTGGAGACGGCGGGCATCAACATCCTGCGCCCGGAGATCGAGACCGACGCCGACGGCCGCGTCACCTCGTTCACCGTGCTCCAGGAGGCCCCCGCGCTGCCGGCCGGCGCGAAGGGCGAGCCGACGCTGCGCCCGCACCGGATCGCCATCGGCGCCTACGACCTCGACGCGGCCGGCAAGCTGGTGCGCACCGACCGGATCGAGCTGGACGTCGACGGCGAGCGGACCGACGTGCCCGCCCTGGTGGGCAAGGCCCGCCCGGCGGTCGTCCTGCTCAACGACGACGACCTCTCGTACGCGAAGGTCCGCCTCGACGCCGAGTCGCTGCGGGTCGTCACCGAGCACCTGGGCGACTTCACCGAGTCGCTGCCGCGCGCCCTGAGCTGGGCCTCGGCCTGGGACATGACGCGCGACGGCGAGCTGGCCACCCGCGACTACCTCGCCCTGGTGCTCTCGGGCATCGGCAAGGAGTCGGACATCGGCGTCGTGCAGTCGCTGCACCGCCAGGTGAAGCTGGCACTCGACCTGTACGCGGCGCCGGAGGCCCGTGAGACCGCGCTCAACCAGTGGTCGGACGCGACGCTGGCGCACCTGCACGCGGCGGAGCCGGTCAGCGACCACCAGCTGGCCTGGGCCCGCGCCTTCGCGGCCACCGCCCGCAACCCGCAGCAGCTGGCCCTGCTCCAGTCGCTGCTGGACGGCACGGAGACCATCGAGGGCCTGGCCGTCGACACCGAGCTGCGGTGGGCGTTCGTGCAGCGGCTGGCGGCCACCGGGCTGCTGGACGAGGAGGAGATCGCCGCCGAGTACGAGCGCGACAGGACGGCGGCGGGCGAGCGCCACGCGGCCTCCGCGCGGGCGGCCCAGCCCACCCAGGAGGCCAAGGACGAGGCGTGGGCCTCGGTCGTGGAGTCCGACAAGCTGCCCAACTCCCTCCAGGAAGCGGTCATCGGCGGCTTCGTCCAGACGGACCAGCGCGAGCTGCTGGCCCCGTACACGGAGAAGTTCTTCGCCGCGGTGAAGGACGTCTGGGGCTCGCGCAGCCACGAGATGGCCCAGCAGATCGCGGTGGGCCTCTACCCGGCGCTCCAGGTCTCCCAGGAGACGCTGGACGCCACGGACGCCTGGCTGGCCTCGGCCGAGCCGAGCGCGGCCCTGCGCCGGCTGATGTCGGAGTCGCGGTCCGGCGTGGAGCGCGCGCTGAAGGCCCGGGCGGCGGACGCGGCGGCGGCCACCGCGTAGCGGCACGTACAGCCCTGGGGGCGTCCCTCTTCGTCGCGGCGGATACGTCGCGGCGGAGGGGGCGCCCCCTTCCCGTGCGCCGACGTCGGGGCACGTACGCCCGTCGGAGCGCGCCGCGGCCGTCAGAGCACGTCGCGGCCGTCAGAACACGTCGCGGCCGTCAGAGCGTGCCGCGGTCGTCCTCGCTGCGCGGGTCGGGAAGGTGATGCGTCATGAAGGGTCTGCTGGTGATGAACTCCTTCAGACGCAGCGCGGCTTCGGAGAAGTAGGCGCCGCGGTTCCACACCAGGGTGAGCACCCGGCGGCAGTCGGGCGCGTCCATGCGCACCCAGGCGACCGGGGCGTGCGTGCCGACCTGGCGGGATGTCGCCGGGATGAAGCCGATGCCGAGGCCGGCGCTGATCATGTCCTGGCTGGCGCCCGGCTCGTCGCCTTCGCAGGACAGCAGTGGCGTCAGCCGTTCGGCTGCGAACAGCCGGTCGAGAAGCGCACGTTGCCAGTTGCCCACGCGCGTGGTGACGAAGGGCTCGTCGGCGATCTCGGGGATCGTCACACTCTCCCGCCCGTCGAGCCGGTGGCCGAGGGGAACGGCGAGCAGCACTTCCTCGCGGGCCAGCTCGACCGATTCGAGGCTCGTACCGGCCAGCGGCTGTGAGGCCACGCAGAAGTCGACCTCGCCGGAGCGCAGCCGGCGGCTCATCCCGTCCGCGTCCGACTGGAACAGCCGGACGTCCGCGCGCGGGTGCGCGGCGCGGAAGCTGCCGAGCAGCGGAGTGATCGTCAGCAGGGTCTCGGAGGCGACGCCGACCCGGCCGAGCCCCGTGTCGCGGGCCTCACGCACGGCCCTGCTGCCGTCGGCGAGCTCGCTCAGGGCGCGGTCGACGTGGCGGAGGAACATCGCACCGTACTGGTTGAGCCGGATGCGGCGGCCGTGACGGTCGAAGAGCGGGGAGCCCAGCTCGGTCTCCAGGCGGGAGATGGTGCGGCTGAGCGAGGGCTGGGCGACGCGCAGTTCCTCCGCGGCGCGGCTCATGTGCTCGTAACGGGCGACGACCTGGAAGTACCGCAACTGCAGAAGATCCACATTCCACCTCTACTCATGGCTCCACAGCTATGTTCACATGACGAAATCGGTCTTGGAATACATAAGCGATTCTTCCTACGGTCTTCGGCAGGGGCACCGCACAGGTCCCCCATCCCCCAGGAAGGACGCTCATGAGCGCTGCGGATCTGGCACGCCTCCAGTTCGCGGCCACGACCGGCATCCACTGGCTGTTCGTGATCCTCACCATGGGGGTCGTCCCCCTGGTCGCGATCATGCACACCCGGGCCGCGTTCACCCGTGATCCCGTCGAACGAGCCGTCCGGGAGCGCATGACGCGCTTCTGGGGACAGCTCTACGTCATCAACTACGCGGTCGGCATCGTCACCGGCCTGGTCATGGAGTTCCAGTTCGGGCTCAGCTGGAGCGGCCTGAGCAAGTTCGCGGGCAACGTCTTCGGCGTCCCGCTGGCCCTCGAAACCCTCATCGCCTTCTTCGCCGAGTCCACCTTCCTCGGCATGTGGATCTTCGGCTGGGGCCGGCTGCGCAGAGGTGTGCACGTCACACTCATCTGGTTGGTCGCCCTGACCGCGTACGCCTCCGCGTACTGGATCCTGATCGCCAACGGCTTCATGCAGAACCCCGTCGGCTTCGAGGTGCGCGACGGCGTTGCCCACCTCACCGACTTCGGCGCGCTGCTCACCAACTCCAGCGCCCTGATGGCGCTCGCCCACGTCACGCTCGCCGCGCTGATGACGGGCAGCGTGTTCGTCCTCGGCATCAGCGCGTACCACCTCGCCCGGGGCACCGAGGAGACCGGGCTGTTCCGGGGCTCCCTGCGCCTGGCGCTCCTGGTGGCCACGCCCACCAGCTGGTTCGTCGCCACGGTGGGCGAGATGCAGCTGCCACAGATCGAGCGGTCCCAGCCCATGAAGGCGGCGATCCTGGAGAACGGCGACCTCGACCGGGTCCGGGCGCGGCTCGTCGAGCGGTACGGGCCCGGCGACTACACACCGCCGGAGGAGTGGCTGCGCTTCTCGATGGACCTCATGACGGTCATCGGTTACAGCGTCTCCACGGTCACCATCATCGCCGTCGTCCTGCTGCGGAAGGACCGGCTGATCCGCTGGCGCCCCTTCGCCCACCTGATGACCGCGATGATCCCGTTCCCGTTCATCGCCTCCGTGAGCGGCTGGGTCCTGCGGGAGGTCGGGCGTCAGCCCTGGATCGTCTACGGCCAGTTGAAGGTCGAGGACGCGCTCTCCTCGGTGAGCAGGACCTCGCTGGCCGTCTCGTGCGTCGTGTTCGTCGCCGTCTTCCTCGCGCTGGCGGTGACGAACTGGACCCTGATCACCCGCTTCGCCCTCCGCGGTCCGGACGCCACACAGCTCGGCGCCACCGAACCGCTGGACGACGACGTGCCCGGGGGCGGCACCCCGGACAGACAGACGAGCACGGCCTTCTGATCCGCGTCAAGGGAAAAGTGAGAGAGGTGAGAGAGATGAGTCTGGAGACCGTCTGGCTGGTCCTGCTGGGCCTGCTTCTCGCCGGGTACTTCGTGCTCGGCGGCTACGACTACGGCGCACAGATGCTGCACCCCCTCCTCGGCAGCCGGGACGGGGGCGGCGAGGACGGCCAGGAAAGCCAGGACGGTCAGGACGACCAGGAAGGTCAGGAAGGGCGGGACTGCCAGGGCGGTCAGGCGGCCGGGCGCACCGGCGGGAACGCCGCCCTCGACGCCATCGCGCCGTTCTTCCTCGGCAACGAGGTCTGGCTGGTCGCCTTCACCGGTGTCCTGTTCGGGGCCTTCCCGTACCTGGAGGGCAGCCTGCTGTCCGGGCTGTACCCACTGATCGTGGCGATCCTCGTCGGCCTGGTCGTCGGCAACGCGGCGGTCCAGCTGGGCGGCCGCGCCCGGAGCGTCCGCGGGCGCCGTCGGTGGAACGCACTGATCGTGTTCGGCGGCGTGGTGCCCGCCGTGTGCTGGGGACTCGTCGTGGGCCTGCTGCTGCACGGTGTGCCCCGGCGGGCCGACGGGAGCTTCCACATCGGGTTCGGTGACGTGTTCTCGCCGTTCGTCCTGGCCTGCGACGTGACCACCGCGCTGCTCTTCGCGGCGCACGGGGCCGCCTTCGTCGCGCTGCGCTCGGCGCCCGTGGTCGCCTCCGACGCACGGCGGCTGGGTACGGCCCTGCTGCGGGCGGCCGGCGCCGCCGGCGCCCTTCCCCTGCTGCTGACGCTCTTCGGCGCGGGTGCCTCGATGGAGAACCGTGCGACCTCGGCGATCACCGTGGCCCTGTTCGCGGCGGCGCTCACCACTGCCTGGTGGTACCTCTCCCACGGGCACCACCGCCGGGCGTTCGCCGCGACCTGCGCCGCGACCGTGCTGCCCGTGGTGCTCGTGGGGGCGGGCCACTACCCGTACGTCCTGATCAGCTCGTCCGGGCCGGGGATGACCCTCCAGCAGGCTGCCGCGGACACCGCGTCGTTGAAGATCCTGATCGCGTTCGGGGTCGTGCTCATCCCGGTGATCCTCGCGTACCAGACGTGGAGCTGGTGGGCCTTCCGGGGGCGGACGGGCCGCCGTCACCCCAGCTACTTCTGAGCCGCGGCAGCGAGGAGAGGGACGCCCGATGAAGCCCGTGGAACGTCGCCTGATGCGCGAACTCCCCGTACTGCGACGCCATATGACGCACTCCACGGCACTCGCGCTGCTGGGCGCCGGGATCATCGTGGCCCAGGCGGTCCTGCTGGCGACGGTTCTCGCCGACGGCTTCGCCGGGCGCCCGTTCCGGAGCGCGCCCCTGGTCGCCCTCGGCGCCGTCGTGGCGCTGCGCGCGCTGCTGGCCTGGGTCCGCGGCGCCCTCGCCCAGCTCGCCGCGGTCGCCGCCAAGCGCACGCTGCGGGACCGGATCACCGAACGGCTGCGGCAGACCGGCCCGCAGGAGCTGGCGGGCCGCCGCCACGGCGAGACGATCACCCTGCTCACGCGCGGCCTCGACGCGCTGGACCCGTATGCCGTCGGCTATCTGCCCACGAAGGCGGCTGTCGCGGTGGTGCCCCTGGCGGTCGTCGGCTGGCTGTTGTGGACCGACTGGTCCTCGGCGCTGATCATCATCGTGACGCTGCCGCTGATCCCCGTGTTCGGCGCGCTGGTCGGCATGCACACCGCCCGGCGCACCGCCCGGCAATGGCGGTTGCTGGCCACCCTGGGCGGTCACTTCATGGATGTGGTGGCCGGACTGCCGACGCTGCGCGCGTTCGGCCGCGAGCGGCATCAGAGCCGGGTCGTGGGCGAGATGGCGGACGCCCACCGGCGGGCCACCATGCGCACGCTGCGCGTGGCGTTCCTCTCCTCGCTCGTGCTGGAGACGGTCGCCACCCTCTCCGTGGCCCTGGTGGCCGTCCCGGTCGGCCTGCGGCTGCTGGCCGGCGGGACGGACCTCCGTACGGCGCTGATCGTCCTGTTCCTCGCTCCCGAGGCCTACCTCCCGCTGCGGGCGGCGGGCGCGGCCTTCCACGACAGCGCCGAGGGCGTCACGGTGGCCGAGCGGGTGTTCGCGATCCTCGACGAGGACGGGACGCGTCCGAAGCGCACGGCCGTGCGGGCCCCGGCGCACTCCGCCGAGCGGGCCCCGGCGCACTCCGCCGAGCGGGTCCCGGCGCCCGACGCCCGCGCGGCGCACCTGCGTGGGACGCGTCCAGCGCACCCCGCCGAGCAGGCCCCGACGCACTCCGCCGTGCGGGTCCCGGCGCACTCCGCCGAGCAGGCCCCGGCGCCCGACGCCCGCGCGGCGCACCTGCGCCTCGACCGGGTCACGGTCCACTACGCGGACCGCGCCGAACCCGCCCTCCGGGACCTGTCCCTCTCCGTGGCCCCTGGCGAGCACATGGCCCTCGTGGGTCCCAGCGGCGCCGGCAAGTCCACGCTCCTGGCCCTGCTCCTGGGCTTCGTGCGCCCCGACGCGGGCCGGGTCACCGTCGACGGCGCCGACCTCGCGGACCTCGACCCCGACAGCTGGCACGCCCAGGTGGCCTGGGTTCCCCAGCGGCCTCACCTGTTCGCGGCGTCCGTCGCGGAGAACATCCGCCTCGGGCGCCCGGACGCGAGCGACGCCGAGGTGCGGCAGGCGGCCCGCGCCGCCTCGGCCGGCCGCTTCGTGGAAGAACTGCCGCTGGGGTACGACACGCCGCTGGGCGAGCACGGCGCCGGACTCTCCGCGGGCCAGCGTCAACGGATCGCCCTGGCCCGCGCGTTCCTCAAGGACGCCCCCGTACTGCTCCTCGACGAACCGACGGCCCATCTGGACTCCGGGAGCGAGGCCGCCGTCACCCGGGCCACGGCCCGCCTGATGCGCGGCCGGACCGCGATCGTGGTCGCCCACCGCACCGGTCTGCTGCCCCACGCCGACCGGATCGTGACGGTACGGGCGGGCGGCCTCGCGCCGGCCCGGCCGGCCCCGGCAGCAGGAGCGGTGGGCCCATGACCTCGCCCGCCGGGTCCGTCGCCCCCGCCCGTGCGCGCGGCCCCCGCCCCACCTTCCGGCTGTTGCGCCACCTCCTGCCGTACTGGCGCAGGCTGCTGCCCGCCGCCCTCGCAGCCGCCGGCAGCGAGCTCGCCGCCGCCACGCTGATGGCCACCGCCGCCTGGCTGATCACCCGCGCCGCCGAACAGCCGCCGCTCGCCTCCGTGAGCCTCGCGATCGTCGCCGTGCGCGCCCTGGCCCTGGGACGCGGAGCGCTGCGCTACGCCGACCGGCTCCTCGGCCACGACGGTGTGCTGCGGGCCGTCGCGGGCTTCCGCACCCGGGTTTACGAGGCCCTTGTGCCGCTCGCCCCCGCGGGCACCCCGGCCTTTCGCAGCGGGGATCTGCTGACCCGCCTCGTCGACGACGTCGACGCCGCCCAGGACCTGTTGCTGCGGGTGCTGATCCCGGTCGCGGCCGCCGCCGCGGTCGCGCTGGCCGCCACCGCCACGGCCACGGTGCTCCTGCCGCGGGCGGGGATCCTGCTCGGGCTGCTCCTGACGGTGGCGGGGTTCCTCGTCCCCGCCCTGGTGCTCGTGGTGTCCGGCCGGGCCGGCCGGACGGAGAAGGCCGCGCGCGCCGAACTCGCGGCGCTCACCGTGGACGTGACCCGAGGTGCGGCGGACCTCGCCGCGTACGGTGCCCGGGGCCACGCCCACGAGCGGGTCCGCGACGCGTCCGCCCGCATCGCCGCCCTGGAGCGCCACCGGGCCCTGACCACCTCGCTCGCCTCGGCCGTGGTGCTGCTGCTCCAGGGCGGGGCGACGGTCGGCGTCACCTGGGCCGCGCTGGGCGCCCACGCCGCGGGGACGCTGCCGGCCGTCCACCTCACCGTCATCGCGGTCCTCGCCCTGGTCTCCTTCGAGGCCCTGACGCCCCTGCCGGCCGCCGCCCGCTCCCTCGTCGGCGTGCGGTCCTCCGCGCGCAGGCTGGCCGATCTCCTCGACACCCCGCCGCCGGTCGCCGATCCGTCCGCGCCCGTCCCGCTCGTCACCGGTGAACCGCTCGGCGTGGACATCACCGGCCTGCGGGTGCGCCACCACCCCGAGGGCCCGCCGGCCCTGGACGGGGTGAACCTCCGGCTGTCGCCCGGCCACCGGACCGTGCTCCTCGGCGCCAGCGGGTCCGGCAAGTCGACGCTGATCGCCGCGCTCATGCGGTTCGTGCCGTACGAGGCCGGGAGCATCCGCGTCGGCGGGCGCGAACTGCGCGACCATTCGGGTGCCGACGTACGTCGTGCGATCACCGGCATGACCCAGGACGCGCACGTCTTCCACACCACGATCCGCGCCAACCTGCTCCTCGCCCGCCCCGCCGCCACCGACGCCGAGCTGCGTGAAGCGGCCCGCAGGGCCCGGCTCCTGGACTGGATCGAGTCGCTGCCCGATCGCTGGGACACCCTGCTCGGCGGGGACGGCTCGACCGTGTCGGGCGGTCAGCGCCAACGTATTCTCCTGGCCCGCGCCCTGCTCGCCGACCCACCGGTGCTGGTCCTGGACGAGCCGACCGAGGGGCTCGACCCGGACACCGCGGCCGCCGTGCTCGCCGACGTCCTCGACGCCACCCGCGGCCGCACCACGCTGCTGGTCACCCACGAGCAGGCGGGGCTCATGGCCGCCGACCGGATCGTGGTTCTCGACGGAGGCCGGATCCGTCCCGTCACCCCGGCCTGACTGCCCCGTTCGCGCGTTCGGCTGCCGGCCGCGCGGGATGGTCAGACACCCCCGCGCTGCGATCTGCTGGGCGGCAATCCGGTCGAGGTGGAGTACGTCGGGAACGACTTCTTCCAGATCAACACGCTGCCGGGGCACCAGTTGGGCCGGGGCATGCACATCCGCTTCGCCTTCTCGCGGACCCTCGGCTTCCACTCCCTGACGGTCCGGGCCTGGCAGGACCGGCCCACCGACTGCACGGGCGAGGCCTTCTGCGACACGGTGAACCGAGTGTTCGCCTGGGGGACCTGGCGGGTGCTGGCGAAGACGCTGCGCTTCTCCGCGTACGCCGCCTGAGCCGCCGCCCGGTGTGGAAACCGCCCGGCGGGCGGGCGCGGAAGCGCAACCGTCCGCCGGGCGGGAACTGGGGGGCCCGGGGGTTACGGGGTCACGCGCCGGACTCCTCGTAGCGGCGGGTCAGCTCGGCGGCGCCGGACTCCGTGAGCGTGCCGTGCAGACGCATCCGGGCCACGCCGCCGTCGGGGAAGGCGTCGAGGCGGACGTGGGTGACGACGGCCTGGGCGCGCAGCACGAAGCGGTGGAGGGTGTCGGGCTGGAGGCGGGTGCGCGGGACGATCTCGAACCACTCGCCGGTGTCGCCGTTGCGGCCCTGGAGGGCGATCCAGCCGGCGGAGTTGCCCTTGAGGTAGGCGGTGTCGATCTCGATCGCGCGGACCGCGCCCTGGGCGGGGAGGCGGAAGCGGACCCAGTCGTTGGTGTCGCGGACCCGGCGGCGGCGGTTCTCCCAGCCGTCGTCCATCTTGCGGGAGGTCCCCGGCAGGATGATCTGGGTGGGCGAGGAGTAGAAGCGGTCGGAGGCGTCCTCGTACGTACCGCCGTTGAGGACCGAGATCAGGTCGATGGTGCCGAGCGCGGCGAGCCACGCCGGGTCCGGGACGACCTCGCCGTGCACGCGCAGGCGGGCGATGCCCCCGTCGGGGTGCTGGCAGAGGCGCAGGTGGGTGTAGCGGCGGCCGCCGGTGATCTCGAAGGCGTTGGCCGCGTGGCCGCGTACGGGGGTGGGCGGGAGGATCTCCTCCCACTTCACGTCGTCGGCGAGCAGCTGCTCGGGGCTCGGGGCGCCCTCGACGGAGGTGGCCTGCACGGATACGCGCTGCGGGTAGTTGCCGCGGAAGTGGGCGGTGTCGACGATCAGGCCGCGGACGATGCCGGGCGCGCCGAGGCGGACGATGGCCCAGTCGTGGTCCCCGGGGGCCGGGAAGGGGGTCGCGGCGTCCGCGCCCCTGCGGCGGCGGGTCTCCCAGCCGTCCATGATCTTGCCCTTGTGCCCGAAGTGCTCGGGGTCGAAGACGGCGCGCTCACGGATCAGGAGGTTCTCGCGCTCGGCGAAGAACTCGTCGTTGGCGGCGATCACGCCCGCGCCGAGGCGGCGGTCGGCGAGGTCGACCAGCTCGGTGAAGGGGAGGTCTCCGGCTTCGCGGTAGTCGGCGTAGGGGTCGCCGCCGCCGTAGGGCGCGGCGTCATTGGCGTGGGGGTCGGTGTCGGGGTCCTGGAATGCGGTCTCGCTCGCGTCGAAGGTCATGGCCCCTACCTTCGCGCCACCGAACCCATCAGGTCCATCGAAAGTTTACGCAGATACCTTTCAGCTCAGCTGAATGATTCGGCTACGTGGGCGAGTGCCGTGAGGACCCGGGCCACCGCCGGCCCGCTCTCCGCCCCGTGCCGGACCGCGGCCACCACGTGGCGGCGGGGCCGGTCCGCCTCCAGCACCCGCATCACCACGCCCTCACGACGCTCCCGGGCGGCCATCCGGGGGACCAGCGCGACGCCCATGCCCGCCTCGACCAGGGCGAGGATCGCGGTCCATCCGGCGGCGCTGTGGGCCTGCTCGGGGACGAAGCCCGCCGCCTCGCAGGCGGCGGTGGTGATCTCGGACCAGGGTCCCGAGCCGCCGAAGATCCAGCGGTCGGCGGCCAGGTCCGCGAGCCGCAGGGCGGGGGCTCCGGCCAGCGGGTGGCCGGCGGGGAGCGCCACGTCAAGCGGGTCGGCGAGCAGCGGGAAGAGGCTGAAGCGGGGGTCGCGGGCGGTGGGCGCGTGGGCGGCCAGCGACAGGGCCAGGTCCACCTCGCCCGCGGTGAGCAGCTCGTACGCCTGGGCGGCCTCGGCCTCCCGTACGCGCACGTCGGGCCCCGGGCGATCCTCGGCGCGCAGGAGCCGGACGGCGGGAACCACGAGGGCGGGCACGGCGGTGGAGAACGCGGCCACCCTGACCTCGCCCGCCTCGCCGCGCAGATAGCCGGTCAGTTCGGCCTCGGCCCGCTCCAACTGGGCGAAGACCGCTTCCGCGTGGCGCAGGACGAGGTGGGCGGCGTCGGTGAGACGGACCCGGCGGCCCTGGGCCTCCAGGAGGTCCACGCCGAGCTGCTTGGCCAGGTTGGTGAGCTGCTGGGAGACGGCGGAGGGGGTCATCAGGAGCGCCTCGGCGGTCGCCGTCACCGTGCCCCGGTCGCGCAGGGTGCGCAGGATGCGGAGCTTCTTGACGTCCCACTCGGTCATGGACGCAACCTACCGGCCCGGCGCGGGCCGTGTTCCCGCCCCCGGGCCGCGCACACGTCGGTGTCCGGGCGTGCCCACGTCGGCCCTCGGGCCGTGCACACGTCGGCGTCCGGGCCGTGCGCACGTCGGCGTCCGGGGCCGGACGCGCGAATGCGCCGCGCGGTGGTGCCCACCGGCGGCGCATCCTTCGTGCGGGGCGTACGTGTGCGGGTCAGACCTGCTTCTTGGACTTGTCCAGGACCATGACCAGGCCCGTGATCACCACGAACAGGGCGATGGGCGCGACGACGTAGAGACCGATGGTCTCGACCGCGCTCAGGCGCGGAGCCGGGTCGTCACCGTCGTCGGGCGTGAGCGCGAGCGCCGGGCTCGACATGAGCAGCATCATCAGCGTCGTCCCGGCCGCAACGACGCCGGCGCGCATAGCGTTCATCTTTTCCACGGTGCCAACGTAGCGAACGGCTGGGGACGGCGCTCGCCCGGGGGTGCCGTATGAGGCTTTCGGGGCCTCAGGACGTCCATCAGCGCGTGCAGCCGGGGCGAGGCGGTGATCTCCTCCAGGGTGACCGGATGCCCCTCGGCGTCGGCGATCGGGAGGCGCCAGTTGGGGTACTGGTCCCAGGTGCCGGGGAGATTCTGCGGGCGGCGGTCGCCGACGGTGTCGGGGAGCCAGACGCCGGTCATCCTGGCGGGGGTACGCAGCAGGAAGCGGTGGACGGCCCGGACCGCGGCCTCCTCGTCGCCGTCGCCCTCGGGGAGCATCCGCAGCCGGGCGAGCAGGGCCAGCCACTCGGCGGTGTCGGTGGCGTCCTCGGTCAGCTCCTCCTCCAGGGAGCGGGTGAGCAGGCCGAGGCGGTGGCGCAGCGTCACATGGTCGCCGGTCAGCCGGGCTGCGGTGGAGGGCAGGTCGTGGGTGGTGGCGGTGGCCAGGCAGTCGCGGCGCCACCGCTCCGGGGCGAGCGGCCGTCCGTCGCCGTCCCAGTCGCGTTCGAACCAGAGCACCGAGGTGCCGAGGACGCCGCGCCGGGCGAGTGCCTCCCGGACCCCGGGCTCGACGGTGCCGAGGTCCTCGCCGACGACGACGGCCCCGGCCCGGTGGGCCTCCAGGGCGAGGACGGCGAGCATCGCCTCGGCGTCCTGGGCGACGTAGGCGCCGTCGGTGGGCGGGCTGCCCTCGGGCACCCACCAGAGCCGGAACAGGCCCATGACGTGGTCGATGCGCAGGGCTCCGGCATGGGCCAGCACTCCGCGCAGCAGGCCCCGGTAGGCGGCGTAACCGGTGGCGGCGAGGACGTCGGGGCGCCAGGGCGGCAGGCCCCAGTCCTGGCCGCGCGCGTTGAAGGCGTCGGGGGGCGCGCCGACGGACATGCCGTGGGCGAAGGCCTCCTGCTGGGCCCAGGTGTCGGCGCCGGCCGGATGCACGCCGACGGCGAGGTCGTGGACGATCCCGACGCCCATCCCGGCGTCCTCGGCGGCCCGCTGGGCGTCGTCGAGCTGGGTGGCGGTCAGCCAGGCGAGGCGGCAGTGGAAGTCGACCCGGTCCAGCAGCTCGGTCCGGGCGCGGGCGGTTCCCGGGGAGCGGGGGTCGCGCAGGGCCTCGGGCCAGGTGTGCCAGTCGGCGCCGTGCACCTCCGCGAGCGCGCACCACAGGGCGTGGTCCTCCAGCGCCTGGCCCTGCTCGGCCAGGAAGTCGCAGTAGGCGGCGCGGCGGCCGGGGGTGAGCGGCACCTCGACGACCAGCTCCAGGGCCTGGCGCTTCAGCTCCCAGACGGCGTCCCGGTCGATCAGCGCGCCCTTGTTCAGCACGGCCTCGCTGAGGGCGGCGGCGTCCTGCCGGAGGTCGTCCAGGGCGGCCCGGTCGCGGACGTGGCCGTATTCGGGGATCGACTCGACGCGCAGGTGCACCGGGTCGGGGAAGCGGCGTGAGGAGGGGCGGTACGGGGACGGGTCGGTGGGGCGCCCGGGTACGGCCGCGTGCAACGGGTTGACCTGGACGAACCCGGAGCCGAGGGTCCGCCCGGACCAGGCGGCGAGGTCGGCCAGGTCACCAAGGTCGCCCATGCCCCAGGAGCGGGCGGAGAGCAGGGAGTAGAGCTGGACCAGGAAGCCGTGGGAGCGCTCGGGCGGCTGCGGGACGCGGGCCGGGGCGACGACGAGGGTGGCCGTGGCGCGGCGGTGGTCCGGCGTAGTGACGTGGACGCGGTGGACGCCGGGGGGCGGCGGGTCCCACCAGGCGGGGACGGCGGCCGGAGCGCCGGGCTCCCCGTCGGCGCGGTGCGGCTGCGGCGCGGAGGCGGCGGCGGACGCGAAGGCGGTGGCAGTGCCTGCGGGAGACGTCACGGCCGGGGCGGGGTCCGCGCCCCCCGGAGGCGTCACGGGCGACGCGGCGGCGTCAGGCGGCGGAGTGGCGTCAGGGGCGACGGGCGGCGGAGTGGCGACTCCGGCGACGCCCCCCGCAGGCGTCAGAGGCGCGGCAGCGGCGCCCGGCGGCGGCACGGGCAGGGCGGTGGCCGTCGCCCGGGTCCGCATGCTCAGCGGGGCGGGCGGACGGCCCGTGGGGCGTCCCGGGGTCTCGGGCGGCTCCGGCTCGACCGTGACGGTCGAGCCGGGGGGCAGCCCGGACAGGGCGGGCGGCAGGGGCTCGCCGGCCCAGACCACCACGGTCGGCGGCAGCAGGCACGAGCGGGACTCGGCGGCGACGAGGCACTTCCGTACGTCCGCCGGAGTGCCGGCGTCGACGCCCAGCGCGGCGAGCACGGCGATGACCGTGTCGTCGGGGACGGACACCGTGACATCCGGCGACGGGGAGTAGGAGGTGGCGACACCGTGCAGTGCGGCGAGCCGGGACAAGCCCATTCAGACTCCTGGGAACTCCATGCCCCCTGCGGTGCCGGGTGCGGTCGGCTCGCTGGTCAGAGGGGCGACGGCGGCGAGCGGCGGCTCGCTCGTGAGAGGGGTGGCATCGGCGAGCGGCGGCTCGCTGGTCAGCGGCGCGGAATCGGCGAAGGAGGATTCGCCGAGCAGGAGGGAGACATCGGCGAGCGGCGGCCCGCTGATCAGGTGGGCGACCTCGGCAAGAGGGAGTTCGCTGGTCAGCGGGGCGGATTCGGGGTGCGTGGGTACCTGTTTGGAGAGGGCGGAGAGCAGAAGCTGCGCGGCAGCGGGCATGGTGGCCTCCTGGCCATGGAGAACAGGACACAGCAGGCCTACCCAGGCCTCGCCGCGGCAGACGTGGACGTGATGCAGGCGTTATGAACAACGAGCCCAACGTGCTCTGGGTCACACTCCGTTCCCCCGAACGGCAGGTATGGGTCGTTTTCAGCCACTCCCGGCCGCCACACCAGCCCCAGAGGGCTCGAAGGTGTCGCTATTCCCGGCAAATACGGCAGAACGGCCATGCGCATTGACACCCTCGCGCCCGGGTGGTGGGCTCGGAGCCCGCCGGGGCCCACCGCCGCGGTCCGAGGGTTCGGCACGGCGGCGGTCCATCGCCGGCAGTTGATCGTTACGAAGGGGAGCGCGACGTGCGGATCGGGCGCAGCAGGCAGGCAACGGCCGTGGCCGCCGCCGTGATCGGCGGACTCCTCGGATCCGTCTCCGTCGCCCCGGCCGCGACGGCCGCTCCCGCCGATCCCGGCAGGCCCGCGGTCGGCTCCGCCGACCGCGCCGACAGCGCGCGGACCCCGTCCGTCTGGCCCCGGCCGCAGAGCCTGAAGACCACCGGGCCCGCCGTGCCGCTGGGCTCCGAGGCCACGCTCGTCGCCGCGCCGGACGCCGATCCGTACGCCGTCGAGCAGGCGCGCACCCTGCTGCGCGGGGCGGGCGTCCGGACCCTGCACGAGAGCCTGCCGGGCGGCGGTCCCGTGGTCCGCGTCGGCGGCGGCGGAGCCGCCGAGGCACTGCGGGCGCTGCGCGCTCCCGACCGGGCCGATCTGCCGTCGGGCGGCTACCGGATCGCGGTCGGCCAGGTCTCCGGACGCGCCACCGTCGCGCTGGACGGGCTCGGCGCGGACGGCCTCTTCCACGCCGTCCAGACCCTGCGCCAGCTGGTCACCGACGGCTCGGTGGCCGGCGTGACGGTACGGGACTGGCCGGGAACCGCCGTACGCGGCATGGCCGAGGGGTTCTACGGAGAGCCGTGGACACGCGAGGAGCGGCTCGCCCAGATCTCCTTCATGGGCCGCACCAAGCAGAACCGCTATCTCTACGCGGCGGGTGACGACCCCTACCGGCTGGCACGCTGGCGCGAGCCGTACCCGGCCGACAGCCGGGCCGACTTCCGGGCGCTCGCCGAGCGGGCGCGCGCCGAGCACGTCACGCTCGGCTGGGCGGTCTCCCCCGGCCAGGCGATGTGCATGGCCTCGGAGAGGGACGTCCGGGCGCTGACGAAGAAGATCGACGCCATGTGGGCGCTGGGCATCCGGGTCTTCCAGCTCCAGTTCCAGGACGTCAGTTACAGCGAGTGGCACTGCGACCTGGACGCGGAGACCTTCGGCAGCGGTCCGAAGGCGGCGGCCCGCGCGCAGGCCCGGGTCGCGGGCGCCCTCGCCCGGCATCTGGAGGAACGGCACCCGGACGCGGCCCCCCTGTCGGTGCTGCCGACGGAGTTCTACCAGGACGGGTCCACCGACTACCGCACCGCGCTGGCGGCCGAGCTGGACGACCGGGTGCAGGTGGCCTGGACCGGTGTCGGGGTGGTGCCGAAGAAGATCACCGGCGGTGAACTGGCCGGGGCCCGCGCCGCGTTCCGCCACCCGCTGGTGACGATGGACAACTACCCGGTCAACGACTACGCCCAGGACCGCATCTTCCTCGGCCCGTACACCGGCCGGGACCCGGCGGTGGCGAGCGGTTCGGCGGCGCTGCTGGCCAACGCTATGGAGCAGGCGTCCGCCTCGCGGATCCCGCTGTTCACCGCCGCCGACTTCGCCTGGAACCCGAAGGGGTACCGCCCGGACGAGTCGTGGCGGGCGGCCGTCGAGGATCTGGCGGGCGGGGACGCGGGCGCCCGGGAGGCGCTGCTGGCGCTGGCCGGGAACAGCGCGGGCTCGGTGCTCGGCGCGGAGGAGTCCGCCTACCTCCAGCCCCTGTTCGACGCGTTCTGGAACACCCGCGCGGACGCTCCCCGCCGCGACCGGGCGGCGGCCGAGCTGCGCGCGGCCTTCTCCGTGATGCGCGGGGCCCCCGAGCGGCTGAAGACCCCCGCCGACGGCCGGCTGACCGAAGAGGTGCGCCCCTGGACGGAGCAGCTGGCCCGCTACGGCCGGGCCGGTGAGCTCGCGGTGGACCTGCTCCAGGCGCAGGCCGCCGGGGACGGGGCCGCCGCCTGGCGCGTCCAACTGGCCCTGGAGCCGCTGCGCGAAGAGATCGAGGCGAGCCGGGCCACGGTCGGCGAGGGTGTGCTGGACCCGTTCCTGGACAGGGCGGCGAAGGTGTCGGCCGGGTGGAACGGCGTCGACCGCGCCTCGGGCCGGGTCACGAAGGACGCGCACAGCTATACGGTCCGGCTGGCCGGGCCCCGCCCGGTGGAGGCCGTCACGGCGCTCGCCGAGCCCGGATCCGCCCTCGCCGGCGCGGTCGTGGAGGCCCACGTGCCCGGAGAGGGGTGGCGGGGGCTCGGGAAGCTCTCGCCGAGCGGCTGGACCCAGACCGCCGCGAAGGGGCTGCGCGCGGACGCCGTACGGGTCACGGTGCCGGAGGCCGCCCGTACCGCCGCGCCCTCGTATCTCAGCCCCAGCCTGCCTTCCTCCCCCTCCCCCGCCGTCGTGGCGGGGTCCCCGCAGGTGCGCGCCCTGGTGCCGTGGTTCGGCGACGAGCCCGCCGCCACGCTCGACCTGACGCGGGGCGCGACGGACGCGGAGATCGGCGGCGATCCCCAGCGGGTCGAGGCCCGGCTGGCCGGGCGGCGTCCGGTCGAGGTGAAGGGCAAGCTCACCGCGAAGGCCCCCGAGGGCATCGAGGTGCGGGTCCCGAAGCAGACGACCGTGCCGCGCGGATCGCGTACGGAGGTGCCCGTGGACATCACCGTCCCGGCGGACACCCCGGCGGGCGAGTACGAGGTTCCGCTGGCCTTCGGCGGCCAGGAGTCCACGCTGACCGTGCGGGCCTTCCCGCGTACGGGCGGCCCGGATCTGGCGCGTACGGCGAAGGCCTCGTCGTCCGGCGACGAGACCCCGGACTTTCCCGCGTCGGCGGCCTCCGACGGCGATCCGGAGACCCGGTGGTCCTCGCCGGTGGAGGACGGGGCCTGGTGGGGGGCCGAGCTGCCCGAGCCGGTGCGCCTGGGCCAGGTGGTGCTGAACTGGCAGGACGCGTACGCCTCCCGCTACCGGATACAGGTCTCCGCCGACGGCCGCGTCTGGCGCACCGCCGCGACGGTGACGGAGGGCCGGGGCGGGCGCGAGTCGGTCCGGATGGATGCGAAGGACACCCGGTTCATCCGGGTGCAGGGGGACGGCCGGGCGACGGAGTACGGCTACTCGCTCTGGTCGGTGGAGGCGTACGCGGTCGTGGACGACTGACCGCGCACGTCCAGACGGACCCCGTACGTACAGCTGACCGCGCATGTGCCAGACGGACCCCGTACGTACAGCTGACCGCGCACGTCCAGACGGACCCCGTACGTACAGCTGACCGCGTACGTACAGCTGACCCTGTGCGTACGGACCGGCCGCGCACGCACAGGGGAAACGGCGAAGACCCGGATCTCAGGCGGACACGCCGTCGATCCGGGCCATCACGTCGTCCGCGCCGAACGGTTGCAAGTACGGCAGCCAGCGCGGGTCGCGGTGTCCGGTCCCGATGATCCGCCAGGCCAGGCCGGTCGGCGGGGCGGGCTGATGGCGCAGCCGCCAGCCGAGCTCGGGCAGATGGCGGTCGGCCTTGACGTGGTTGCAGCGGCGGCAGGCCGCCACCACGTTGTCCCAGGCGTGCTGTCCGCCGCGGCTGCGCGGGATGACGTGGTCGACGCTGGTCGCGGCGGCCCCGCAGTACATGCAGCGCCCGCCGTCCCGGGCGAACAGCGCCCGCCGCGTCAGGGGGACGGGGCCCCGGTAGGGGACCCGGACGAAGCGCTTGAGCCGGACCACACTGGGTGCGGGCACGGCGCGGGTGGCACTGTGCAGGAAGGAGCCGGACTCTTCAAGGCAGATGGCCTTGTTCTCCAGGACGAGGACGAGCGCGCGGCGGAGCGGTACGACGCCGAGCGGCTCGTACGACGCGTTGAGAACCAGGACGTGCGGCACGGTGGATGCCTCCTTGTACGCCGGCGGCGCGTGGCTCGCGCCGGGACGATCCGATCTCAGTCTCTCCTCATGCCTGGTCAAAGCGCCACCACGTACGGGTAACGGGCCGAGAGGATTTTTCTCACTCCGGGCTCCACGCGCCGTTCGGCGGTGCCGAACAGGTGTTTCACCTGGGCGGCCGTCCGCACTGTGCGATCGGCCACAGCGGGGGTGTTCCCGGTGAGACCACTCTCTCTTCCCACGACGGCAACGATCCACTCCCCCGGCTTCGTTAGTGTTGTCGACCAGCCGTCGTCCCCCTGGAGGTCCCTGTCGTGTCGCTGTCCGTCCTCTTGGCCGCAGCCCCGTCTCCCGAGCCGGGTGGCTCGCTGGGCGAAGCCGCCGAACAGGCCGGGAACGCCGCGGGCTGGGTCGAGGAGAACTGGTCCACCTGGCTGAGCACCGGGTTGCGCATCCTGGTGATCGTGGCCGTCGCGATCACGCTGCGTTATCTGATCCGGCGCGCCCTGACCAATCTGATCGAGCGGATGAACCGCGGCGCCCAGGCGGTGGAGGGCACGGCGCTGGGCGGGCTGCTGGTGAACGCCGAGCGCAGACGCCAGCGCTCGGAGGCGATCGGCTCGGTACTGCGGTCGGTGGCCTCGTTCGTGATCATGGGCACGGCCGCCCTGATGGTCCTGGGCGCCTTCAAGATCAACCTGGCGCCGCTCCTCGCCTCCGCCGGTGTCGCGGGCGTGGCTCTGGGCTTCGGCGCCCGCAACCTGGTCACGGACTTCCTCTCCGGCGTCTTCATGATCCTTGAGGACCAGTACGGGGTCGGCGACACCGTCGACGCTGGCGTCGCCTCGGGCGAGGTCATCGAGGTGGGGCTGCGGGTCACCAAGCTGCGCGGCGACAACGGCGAGATCTGGTACGTCCGCAACGGCGAGGTGAAGCGGATAGGCAACCTCAGCCAGGGCTGGTCCACGGCCGGGGTCGACGTCACGGTGCGTCCGACGGAGAAGCTGGAGCACGTGCGCGAGGCGATCGCCACGGCCGCCGAGACGATGACGAAGGAAGAACCCTGGTCGGAGCGGCTGTGGGGCCCGGTGGAGGTGCTCGGCCTGGATGAGGTCCTGCTGGACTCCATGACCGTCCGCGTCACCGCCAAGACGATGCCGGGCAAGGCGCTCGGCGTGGAGCGCGAGCTGCGCTGGCGCATCAAGCAGGCGCTGGACGACGCGGGCATCCGGATGGTCGGCACAGTGCCGCTCCAGCCGGAGGGCGCGTCCACGGCGGACCCGACGGCCGCGATGGCCGCCCCGTCCGCGTACGCCTCGGCCGTCTCCCCGCAGTCGCTGGCGGCGACGCCGATACCGCCGCCGACGAACCTGAGCAAGTAGCGGCCGAACCCGAACGAGCGACCCCCGCCGCAGCGCCCCCGGCCGCCCCCTGGACCCCAGGGTGGCGACCGGGGGCGTCGCCATGCCGGGTAACACTTTGATTGCCGGACGGGGGTCACCCATTGACGCCCCGGTGACCTGCGCCCTACCGTCCTCTTAACCAAATAGGAAACTTTCCTAACAGAGTCACGGGCGCGAGTCCCTGACAGAGGCGGTGCATCCACGATGGCGGGACCCACTCCCGGCGCACCCGGCACCCCGGGCACACCACGGGTGCTGCGGGCCATGAACGACCGGGCCGCCCTCGATCTGCTGCTGGAGCACGGGCCGCTCTCCCGGACCCGGATCGGGAAGCTGACCGGCCTCTCCAAGCCCACCGCGTCCCAGCTGCTGGCCCGGCTGGAGGCGGCGGGACTGGTCGTCGCCACCGGGACCAGCGAGGGTCGTCCCGGGCCCAACGCGCAGCTCTACACGGTGAACGCGCGGGCCGCCCATGTGGCCGGGCTCGACGTGAACGGCCGGCGCATCGTCGCCGCCGTCGCGGACGTGACCGGTCGGACCGTCGGGGAGTTCGAGCTGGCGACCCCGGGCCGGCGCGCCGACAGCGTGGTGCGCCAGGTCGCCGACGCGCTGGACGGGGCGGTGAAGGACGCCGGGCTCACCCGCGCCGACGTGCACCGGGTCGTCATCGGCACGCCGGGCGCCTTCGACCCGGGCACCGGGCGGCTGCGGTACGCCTCGCACCTGCCCGGCTGGCACTCCCCCACCCTGCTGGACGAGCTGGCCGCGTTCCTGCCGATGCCGGTGGAGTACGAGAACGACGTCAATCTGGTCGCCGTCGCCGAGCAGCGCCTGGGCGCGGCCCGCGGCCACGAGGACTTCGTCCTGCTGTGGAACGAGGAGGGCCTCGGCGCCGCCCTCGTCATCAACGGCCGGCTGCACCGCGGCTTCACCGGCGGCGCGGGCGAGGTCGGCTTCCTGCCGGTGCCGGGCACCCCGCTCGTGCGCCAGGTCGTCAAGGCCAACAGCGGCGGTTTCCAGGAGCTGGCGGGCGCCCAGGCGGTGCCCCGGCTCGCGAAGGCGCTGGGCGTCGACACCCCGCAACAGCCGTACGCGAAGGTCGCCGCCGATCTGCTGGCGCGGGCGGCCGACGCGTACGAGCGGGACGAGGCGCTCACCGAACTGCTGCGCCAGTACGCCCAGCGGCTCGCCACCGGGCTCGCCTCCGTCACCGCCGTCCTGGACCCCGGGCTGATCGTGCTCTCCGGCCAGGCGGTCGCCGCGGGCGGCGAGATCCTGCGCTCCCTGATCCAGTCCGAGCTGGCCGAGCTCGCCGCCTCCCGGCCGCGACTCGTGGTCGGCGAGATCGACCGCACCCCCGTACTGCGCGGCGCCCTGGAGAGGGCGCTCGCCGATACCCGCGACGAAGTGTTCGACACCTCGCGCTGAACCATGCCCGTCCCCCGTTCCCCGTCGTCTGCCTCTTCCCCGTCCCTGGGAGTTTTGTCATGCGCACAAGCCGTCTCACCACCACCGCTGTCGCCGTCGCCGCGATATCGGTGCTCGCCACCGCGTGTACGGGCCAGTCCGAGGCCGGCGCCTCCGACGACCCGGACGCGAAGACCACGATCAACTTCTGGCACGGCTGGAGCGCGCCCGCCGAGGTGAAGGCGGTCAAGGACAACATCGACCGGTTCGAGAAGGCGCACCCGAACATCGCGGTGAAGGTCTCGGGCAACATCAACGACGACAAACTCAACCAGGCACTGCGCGCGGGCGGTTCGAACGGGCCCGACGTGGTCTCCTCCTTCACCACCGCCAATGTCGGCAAGTTCTGCTCGTCCGGCGCGTTCGCGGACCTGAAGCCGTTCATCGAGAAGTCGAAGCTCGACCTGGAGAAGACCTTCCCGAAGGTCCTCCTCGACTACACCCAGTTCGAGGGCAAGCGCTGCGCCCTGCCGCTGCTCACCGACGCCTATGGCCTCTACTACAACAAGGACGCCTTCGAGAAGGCCGGCATCACCGCGCCGCCGAAGACCATGTCGGAGCTGGCGAGCGTCGCGAAGAAGCTGACCGTCGAGAAGGGCGACAGCTACGAGCAGCTCGGCTTCATGCCGACCTTCCACGGTTACGAGACCGTCGCCGACCACTACATGTCCTCGTGGGACCACACGTACTTCGACGAGAACGGCAAGTCCAACATCGCCAAGGACCCGGCGTTCGCGGAGATGTTCACGTACCAGAAGAAGCTCGTCGAGGACCTCGGCGGCTACGACAAGCTGGAGAAGTTCCGGGGCACCTTCGGCGACGAGTGGGGCGCCAAGCACCCGTTCCACACCGGGCAGGTGGCCATGCAGCTGGACGGCGAGTGGCGGCTCGGCATGGCCGAGGACACCAAGCCCGGCTTCGAGATCGGCGTCGCGCCGATGCCCGTCGCCGACGACGAGGCCGACAGCTACGGCAAGGGCTTCCTCTCCGGCACCATCGTGGGCATCGCCCCGGCCAGCAAGAAGCAGAACGCCGCGTGGGAGCTGGTCAAGTTCATGACCAGCGACACGAAGGCGGTCGTCGACTTCGCCAACGGCATCCGCAATGTGCCCTCCACCTTCGAGGCGCTGAAGTCCCCCGACCTGAAGTTCGACCCGCGCTTCAAGACCTTCCTGGACATCGCCCAGCACCCGAAGTCCAACACCCCCGACGGGGCCGTCAACGGCTCGACGTACCAGCAGACGATCCAGGACTTCGGCTACCAGTACGAGAAGGGCGCGGTGAAGGACCTCAAGGCCGGTCTGGAGAAGACCGCGCGGCAGATCGACACCGACATCGCCAAGGCCAAGTAGCCCGACGATGACGACGCACACGCTTCGCTCCAAACGTCGCAGGTCGGCGCTGCGCACGGCGGCCTTCATGTCACCGTGGCTGATCGGGTTCTCGGTCTTCTTCGCGTATCCGATGATCTCGACCGTCTACTTCTCCTTCACCCAGTACGACGGCTTCGGGGCGCCGACCTTCAACGGGCTGGCCAACTGGACCTACGTCTTCAGCGACTACCCGATGTTCTGGCCGTCGCTGCGCAACACGCTGTGGCTGGTCCTCGTCATGGTCACCTGCCGGGTCGTCTTCGGCCTCGGCATCGGCATGCTGATCACGAAGATCAAGACGGGGACCGGGGTCTTCCGGACCCTGTTCTACCTGCCCTATCTGGCCCCTCCGGTCGCCGCGACGCTCGCCTTCGTCTTTCTGCTCAACCCCGGCACCGGGCCCGTCAACGCGATCCTCGGGGACCTGGGGCTGCCGACGCCGGGCTGGTTCAACGACGCCAGTTGGTCCAAGCCGGCGCTCACCATGCTCGCGGTGTGGGGCATCGGGGACCTGATGGTCATCTTCATGGCCTCGCTGCTGGACGTGCCGACCGAGCAGTACGAGGCGGCCGAGCTGGACGGCGCGTCCGCCTGGCAGAAGTTCCGCTTCGTGACCCTGCCGAACATCTCGCCGATCGTGCTGTTCGCCGTGGTGACGGGCGTCATCCAGGCGATGCAGTACTACACGCAGCCGCTCGTCGCCGGGAAGGTCGCGTCCGGTGTCATCGGCGGCTCCGGGCAGGCCTTCGAACCCGGCTATCCCGACAAGTCGACACTGACGCTCCCGCAGCTCGTCTACAACCTGGGCTTCCAGCGCTTCGACTACGGCGCCGCCTGCGTAGTCGCCCTCGTCCTGTTCGCCCTGGCCATGGCCTTCACCGCGCTGCTGATGCGGGGCCGCAACAACCTGATATCGGCCGGTGACTGAGCCATGACCCAACTCCTCGACGCCGTCGACAAGACCACCACCGCATCGCCGAAGAACTCCCCGCTGACCCCCGCCGCGCGCACCGCCCGCCGCAAGGCGCTGCTGCACTGGATCGCCGTGCACTCGCTCGGGATCGCCGCCGCACTCTTCTTCGTGCTGCCGTTCGTCTTCGTGGTGCTGACCTCGCTGATGAGCGACCAGCAGGCGCTGACCCGCGACCTCACCCCGAACACCTGGGAGTGGGGCAACTACGAGCGGGTCTTCAACACCCCGGGCTTCCTGACCTGGTGGCGCAACACCCTGCTGTACGCGGGCGTCGGCACCGTCCTCACCGTCGTCTCGTCCATCCCGGTGGCGTACGCGCTGGCGAAGTTCCGCTTCCGGGGCCGCAAGCTGTCGCTGATGCTCGTCATCTCGATGATGATGCTGCCGCCGCAGGTCATCATCATCCCGATGTACCTGTTCTGGGCGAAGCAGATGGACCTGTCCGGCACCCTGTGGCCGCTGATCATCCCGATGGCCTTCGGCGACGCGTTCTCCATCTTCCTGCTGCGGCAGTTCCTGCTGACCATCCCGAACGAATACCTGGACGCGGCCAAGGTCGACGGCTGCGGTGAGTTCCGTACGCTGATGAAGGTCGTCCTGCCGATGGCCAAGCCCGGCATCGCGGCCATCGCCCTCTTCCAGTTCTTCGCCGCCTGGAACGACTACTTCGGACCACAGATCTACGCCTCCGAGAACCCGGCCGCCTGGACGCTCAGTTACGGCCTCGAATCCTTCAAAGGCGCACACCACACCGACTGGAACCTGACCATGGCCGCGACCGTACTGGTCATGGCCCCCGTGATCGCCGTCTTCTTCTTTGCCCAGAAGGCATTCGTCGAGGGCGTCACACTGACCGGAGTAAAGGGCTGACTATGAAGCTCGCAGTAGTGGGTGGCGGGTCCACCTACACCCCCGAACTGATCGACGGATTCGCCCGGCTGCGGGACACGCTGCCGATCGAGGAGCTGGTGCTCGTCGATCCGGCGGCCGACCGCCTGGACCTGGTGGGAGGTCTCGCCCGGCGGATCTTCGCCAAGCAGGACCACGCCGGGAGGATCACGACCACCACCGACATCGACGCGGGCGTCGCCGACGCCGACGCGGTCCTGCTCCAGCTGCGCGTCGGCGGACAGGCCGCGCGCGGCAAGGACGAGACCTGGCCGCTGGAGTGCGGCTGCGTGGGCCAGGAGACCACCGGCGCCGGCGGCCTCGCCAAGGCCCTGCGCACCGTGCCGGTCGTCCTGGACATCGCCGAGCGGGTCCGCCGCGCCAACCCGGACGCCTGGATCATCGACTTCACCAACCCGGTCGGCATCGTCACCCGCGCCCTGCTCCAGGCCGGGCACAAGGCCGTCGGCCTGTGCAACGTGGCGATCGGCTTCCAGCGGAAGTTCGCCCGGCTGCTGGACGTGAACCCCTCCGAGGTGCACCTCGACCACGTCGGGCTCAACCACCTGACCTGGGAGCTGGGCGTCCGCCTCGGCGGCCCGGACGGCGAGAACATCCTGCCGAAGCTGCTCGCCGAGCACGGCGACGCCATCGCCGACGACCTCCACATGCCCCGGCAGGTCGTCGACCGGCTCGGCGTCGTCCCCTCCTACTACCTGCGCTACTTCTACTCCCACGACGAGGTGGTCAGGGAGCTCGGCACCAAGCCGTCCCGGGCCGCCGAGGTCGCGGCGATGGAGAGGGAACTGCTCGCGATGTACGGCGACCCGACGCTGGACGAGAAGCCCGAGCTGCTCGCCAAGCGCGGCGGCGCGTTCTACTCCGAGGCGGCCGTGGACCTGGCGGCCTCCCTGCTGGGCAACGGCGGCTCCCCGGTCCAGGTGGTCAACACGTACAACAACGGGACCCTGCCTTTCCTCCCGGACGACGCGGTGATCGAGGTCCAGGCCCGGGTCGGGCACGACGGCGCGACACCGCTCGCCGTGCCGGCGCTGGACCCGCTGTACGCCGGGCTGATCGCCAACGTGACGGCGTACGAGGACCTCGCCCTGGAAGCCGCGCTGCGGGGCGGCCGGGACCGGGTCTTCAAGGCGCTCCTCGCCCACCCGCTGATCGGGCAGTACGAGTACGCCGAGGGGCTCACCGACCGGCTGATCGCGCACAACCGGGAGCACCTTTCGTGGGCGTGAACGTGTCGGTCGTCGCCATCGACGCGGGCAACAGCAAGACCGACGTGGCACTGATCGGCGAGGACGGCACCGTGCTGTCCACGGCACGCGGCGGCGGCTTCCAGCCCCCCGTGGTCGGGGTGGAGGCGGCGGTCGACGGGCTGGCCGCCGCCCTGGAGCGGGCCGTCGCGGAGCTCCCGGACACCGGTGGCCCGTTCGGCGCGTACGCCCATGTCTCCGCGTGCCTGGCCAACGCCGATCTGCCGGTCGAGGAGGCCGAGTTGGCAGCGGCCCTGGAGGCCCGCGGCTGGGGCTCCTCGGTGGAGGTGCGCAACGACACCTTCGCGATCCTGCGCGCCGGGGTGGACGAGCCCCGGGGCGTCGCGGTGGTGTGCGGGGCCGGGATCAACTGCGTGGGCATGACCCCGGACGGGCGGACCGCCCGCTTCCCCGCGATCGGGCGGATATCCGGTGACTGGGGTGGCGGTTCGGGGCTCGCGGAGGGGGCGCTGTGGTTCGCCGCGCGCGCCGAGGACGGGCGCGGCGAACCGTCCGAGCTGGCCCGTGCGCTGCCCGCCCACTTCGGGCTCGCCTCGATGTACGCGCTCATCGAGGCGCTGCACCGGGGCGGGATCCCGTCGGCGCGGCGGCACGAGCTGACACCGGTGCTGTTCGCGACCGCCGCGGGCGGGGACCCGGTGGCCCTCGCACTGGTGGAGCGGCAGGCCGAGGAGGTGGTGGCGATGGCCTCGGTCGCGCTGGAGCGGCTCGGTCTGCTGGCGGAGGAGGTTCCGGTGCTGCTGGGCGGCAGTGTGCTGGCCGCGCGCCATCCGCAGTTGAACGACCGGATCACCGCGCTCCTCGCGGCACGCGCCCCGAAGGCCGAGGTGCGCGTCGTGTCCGAGCCGCCGGTGCTGGGCGCGGCGCTGCTGGGCCTGGACCGTACGGGCGCGGCGCCGGAGGTCCACCGGAGGCTGCGCGCGCAGTACGTCTGAGCGCCTCCGCGGTACGCCGTACGTCAGGGAGCGTCCCTTCACGCGATGTGCGTGGGGGGACGTTCCTCGTACGGGTGAACGCCGGGCACGCGCGGGGCGCGAGGGAACCGAACGGGCTCCTGGAACGTGTACCTGATGGGGAGTCCGTTCGCTTATGGGGATGTATCAGGGCACGTTGTACCGCTTGCCTTGATCGGCCGCGTCCGCCCTGATCGAATGCGGGGACTGATGTGGGGGCTGATGTGGGGGCTCATGTGGGGACTTACGTCGGGACCGATGTGGGGGGCGCTACGGGAAACAGCCGTTCCCGGTGTGGATGTCCGTCCCCGCGGCCATACTTCTGGCCGGGCGTGCGTCCCCGGGCCGGGGACGGGGGCCCGCCGTCAGTGACCGAGGGGGAGGTCGAGTGACACACCCGCCGAGCGGCGGCACGCAGACGCTGCGCACGCCGGACCCGGTGTCCGCGCACGCGGGCATGGACGCACCGCGCCGCGCCACGTGGGCCGGGCAGGCGGAGCGTCTGCGCGCCGTGGCGACGACCGAGCCCGGCCGGCTCCAGATCATCGGGGCCGTCCTGGCCCTGCTGGTCGTGGCGTTCGGCGCGGTGACCACCTTGGAGATCTCGTCGCGGGCGTCGTCGGCCGACGACGTGGTCAGCCGCAGTCAGCCGCTCAGCGCCGACGCGGGCGACATCTACCGCTTCCTGGCGGACGCCGACACGACGGCGGCCAGTGGGTTCCTCGCGGGTGCGCAGGAGCCCGAGGCCGTGCGCGAGCAGTATCGGAAGGACATCGAGGAGGCGGCCCGGCTGCTGGTGAAGGCGTCGGGGAGCACCGACACCGACAGCGCGTCCAGCCGTGAGATAGCCACCCTCAACAAGCTGCTCCCGGTCTACACGGGCCTGATCGAGCGCGCCCGCGCCAACAACCGCCAGGGTCTGCCGCTGGGCGGCGCCTATCTCCGGTACGCGAACCAGAAGATGACCGGTGAGATGCTGCCGGCCGCCGAGCGGCTGTACGCGGCGGAGACGGGCCGACTGGAGAAGGACTCCGCCGACGCCCGGCAGTGGCCTCTCCTGTCACTCGGCGCCGGGATCCTGGTGCTCGGGGCGCTGGGGTGGATGCAGCGACGCACCTACCGCCGGACGAACCGGGTGCTGAACCACGGGCTGCTGGCGGCGACGGCCGCCGCCTCGGTGGTAGTGCTCTGGCTGGCCGTGGGGCACGCGGTGGCCCGTACGGAGCTGCGGTCGGCGATGGCGCACGGCCAGGCGTCCCTGGATGTGCTCAACGACGCGCGGATCAACTCCCTGAAGGCGCGCGCCAACGAGAACCTCACCCTGGTGGCGCGCGGTGCGGTGCTGACCCCCGACGGCTCCGCCGACCAGTACGAGGCGGACTACGGCACGGGGATGAAGGCAGTGAAGGACCGGTTGGAGAAGGCCGACCGGCTCGCGGACGACGAGAGCGGGAACGCGCCGGTCCTCGACGCGACCAAGGGCGTGGCCGAGTGGCAGGCCCGCCACCGCGAGGCCCGCGCCACGGACGACCGCGGCGACTACGACGGCGCCCTGGAGCAGATCATCGGGACCGAGGGCTCCACCGGGCAGTCCTTCCAGCGGGTGGACGCCGCGCTGGAGAAGGCGCTCGCCCATGAGCAGGGCGAGTTCACCGCGGCGGCGAAGGACGGGCGGGGCGCTTTGCGGGGCCTGCCGACCGGCGCCGCGGCGCTGGCGGTCCTGGGGGCCGCCGCCGTGATCGTCGGGGTCAACCGCAGGCTCTCGGAGTACCGGTGAGAGGGGCAGCGATGAGCAGGTCGAAGGACCGTTCCGCACACGGCGGCCTGCGCGGCTGGGGCGGCGTGGCGGGAATGGCGGCGGCATGCGCGGTCACCGCGGCGCTCACCCTGCTGCCGCTGGCCCACCACAGCGGCGGGGCGGCCGGAGCGGACGCCCCGGGCGGCGGAGCGGTGACCGCCGACCGGGCACGGGCCGAGGAGTGCACCGAGCCGGAGGCAAGCCTGCCCGCGTCGGGCGCCGACGGACCCAGCATCGAGAAGATCAAGGAGCGCGGCAAGCTGATCGCGGGCGTCGACCAGAACAGCTTCCGCTGGGGCTACCGCAATCCGGAGGCCCGGGAGCTGGAAGGGTTCGACATCGATCTGGTGCGGGCCATCGCCAAGGACGTCCTGGGCGACCCGGACGCGGTGATCTTCCGCGCGATCCCCACCAACCAGC
This sequence comes from Streptomyces sp. NPDC026589, assembly GCF_040638385.1. Classification (NCBI taxonomy): domain Bacteria; kingdom Bacillati; phylum Actinomycetota; class Actinomycetes; order Kitasatosporales; family Streptomycetaceae; genus Streptomyces; species Streptomyces sp. NPDC026589. Next base: position 232,021 of record NZ_JBEZYG010000003.1, on the reverse strand, counting down.
GCATCGCCGCCCTGGAGAACGACCGGGTCGACGTCGTCGTGCGGACGATGACGATCAACTGCAAGCGGCTGGAGCAGGTTTCGTTCTCCACCGCCTACTTCCAGGCCGGGCAGCAGGTGCTCGCCCCGAAGGGGTCGACGATCACCGGCTACGACAAGTCGCTGAAGGGCAGGCGGGTCTGCTCGGCCGAGGGCTCCACGGCGTACGAGGCGCTGGAGAGGAAGTCGTTCGGCGCGCTCTACAAGGACGACTTCGACGGCACCGAGCGCGACCGGGACCTGCTGACCGTGCCCAACCAGCTGGACTGCCTGGTGCGGCTCCAGCTCGGCGAGGTCGACGCCATCGTCACGGACAACGCCCTGGCGGCCGGTCAGGCGGCGCAGGACCCGGCGGTGGAGCTCAAGGGGAAGGCCCCGTTCACCACGGAGTACTACGGCGTCGCGACGAAGAAGGGCGCCGACGACCTGGTGGCCCGGGTGAACAAGGTCCTCGTCGACTACCGGGCGGGCGGTGACAACAGCCCCTGGATGACGTCGTACCGCAAGTGGCTGTCGGCCGGACTGCCCGGCATAGCGGGCCCGCCCGCGCCCAAGTACCGCGGCGACTGACCCGGAGCGCACCCACGCGCGCGGACCGGGGCGGGCAGGCCGGGACAGGGTCAGCAGACCGAGACAGATCGATCCCGTCGGGCCCACCGGCCCGGCGGGGAGAGCGGAGAGGTGATCGATGGGCGTCGCGGGATCCTTCCCCGGCTTCGCGGGGAGGCCCCCCGGCCCGGTCATGGACCGGGAGGAGGCGGACCGTGCGCTGGCCCGGCTCGGTGCGGAGCACGAGGCCATCGAGACCTCGCTCCTCGCGCTCCAGGACCACGCCGGCCGCCGGCTGCTGGAGGGCGCCGAGCTGACCGGCGTCACCCGGGAGCGCTGGGCCGTGACCGAGCAGTCGATCACCCTGCTGTGGGGCTATTTCGACGCGTACGCCGGTGCCCTGTCCGAGGCCCGGGAGATCCGTGCGCGGCGGCGTCATCCGAACCGGGAGGACCTCACCGCGCTGACCGGACTCCTGCGCGGCGAGGCCGTCACCGTCGCCAACCAGGGGGCCGTGCCGCCGCCTTCGGTCGCGGGTCCGGCCAGGCTCTCCGAGCGGTTCTCCCTCCAGGAGCTCGTCGCCCGGATGAACGAGCTGTACGCCAGGTCCCTGGACATGGTCGTCTCCTCCGACTCCGTGTGGTCGGCGCTGCCCGCCCGGATCGATCTGCTCGCCGCCGAGCTGCACCGGACGCGTTCGCTGGCGCACTCCGTCGGAGTGCGGCCCGGTGAGCATCCGGCCGGGGACGACCTGGCGGAGATCACCGAGGAGCTGGCCACCCTGCGGGTGCAGGTGATCTCCGACCCGCTGGCGTTCTGGCTGCCGGGGCCCGGCAGCGCCGCGCCGGGCGGCGGCCGGCCCGACACCTCGCGCTACGACCGGGCGGCCCGCGCTCTGGAGGACGTACGGCGGGAGATCGAGGCGGTGCTCGCGGTCCGGCAGGACGCCGAGGCGCGGCTGGTGCGGCTGCGGGACGTGCTCTCGCGGGCCGACCGCACCCTGACGGAGGCGCGGGCGGCACGCGGCGAGGTACTGGCCAAGATCGCCGCCTCCGAGGTGCCCGCGGTCAGCGGCCCGCCGACCGCCCTCCAGGAGCGGCTGGCGGCGGCGTCGGACCACCGCAGGTACGCCCAGTGGCACCGGCTGTCGCCGCTGCTGGAGTCGCTGGAGCAGGAGGCCGAGGACGAGCTGCTGCGCGCCCGGGAGTCGCTGACCTCCGTGACGGCCCCGCTGGCGGTCCGCGCGGAGCTGCGCGGCCGGCTGGACGCGTACAAGGCGAAGGTGGCCCGGCACGGCCTGGCGGAGGATCCGGTGCTGATCGAGCGGTACGACGTGGCGCGCCGCATGCTGTGGAGCGCGCCGTGCGATCTGCGGGTCGCCGAGCAGGCCGTCCTGCGCTACCAGCACGCGGTCGCGGAGATGCTGACGCCGAGCCGGCCCGACGGTCCGCAGGACCGGCGGTCCACGGGCGCGGCCACCGGCACCGGCACCGGCGAAGAGGGGGAGACACGATGAGTACGCAGTGCCAGCGCCCCGCGTGCGAGGGGAACTACGAGGACATGGGCGGCGGTGAGCTGTACTGCGACACCTGCGGTCTGGCTCCGGTCGTCTCACCGACGGGCATGGTCTCCTCGCCGCCGACCGGGATCGCCGGGGGCGGCCGGGCGAGCAGCCGGGACAGCTCGTCGGGGCGCTCCAGCTCGCGCGCCTCCGGACGTGCCTCGTCCCGTTCGTCGACCTCGCGCCGCTCGGTCTCCGGCCGGCTGTCGCGCTCGCTGTCCGGGGCGTCCACCTCCCGTTCGGTCTCGGTGCGTTCCTCCGGCTCGACGTCGGCGGCCTCGGCCCGGGGGCGGCTCGGCGTCGGTCTGGTGGACGTCCCGGACGTGCCCCGGCCCGATCCGCGCACGGCGGTGATGGAGAACCCGGAGGTGCCCGAGCGCAAGCGGTTCTGCTCCCGTTCGGACTGCGGGGCGCCGGTGGGCCGTTCGCGCGGTGAGCGGCCGGGCCGCACCGAGGGGTTCTGCACCAAGTGCGGCCACCCGTACTCCTTCGTGCCGAAGCTGACCGGCGGCGACATCGTGCACGGCCAGTACGAGGTCGTGGGCTGTCTGGCGCACGGCGGGCTCGGCTGGGTCTATCTGGCGGTGGACCGGGCCGTCTCGGACCGCTGGGTGGTCCTCAAGGGCCTGTTGGACACCGGCGACCAGGACGCGATGGCCGCCGCGATCTCCGAGCGCCGCTTCCTCGCCGAGATCGAGCACTCCAACATCGTCCGGATCTACAACTTCGTCGAGCACCTGGACCAGCGGACCGGTTCGCTGGACGGCTACATCGTGATGGAGTACGTCGGCGGCAAGGCGCTCAAGGAGATCGCCAACGAGCGCCGCACCCCGGCCGGGAAGCGCGACCCGCTGCCGGTCGAGCAGGCCTGCGCGTACGGGATCGAGGCGCTGGAGGCGCTCGGCCATCTGCACAGCCGCAACCTCCTCTACTGCGACTTCAAGGTAGACAACGCGATCCAGACCGAGGACCAGCTCAAGCTGATCGACATGGGCGCGGTGCGCCGGATGGACGACGAGGAGTCGGCCATCTACGGAACGGTCGGCTACCAGGCCCCCGAGGTCGCGGAAGTGGGTCCGTCGGTCGCCTCCGACCTCTACACGGTGGCCCGGACGCTGGCGGTTCTCACCTTCGACTTCCAGGGGTACACGAACGTCTTCGTGGACTCGCTACCGGACCCGGACAACATCGAGGTGTTCCGCGCCTACGAGTCGTTCTACCGGCTGCTGGTGCGCGCCACGGACCCGGACCCGGCCCGCCGGTTCGCCTCCGCCGCGGAGATGGCCGAGCAGCTGACGGGGGTGCTGCGGGAGGTCGTGGCGCTCCAGACGGGCCGGCCGCGCCCCGCTCTGTCGACGCTGTTCGGCGCGGAACTACGCGTGATCGACACCGAGTTGTTCGCCCGGCAGACGGACGACGTCTCGCGGCTGGGCGGCCGGGAGACCGGCTCCGGGCGTGGCGGGCTCCGGGGCCGCCGCAAGGGCCGCGGCAGCCCGCCGTCCGGAGTTCCGGCGCAGGGCGGCACGTGGCAGCCCCACGGCGGCGCGGCTCCGGTCGCGCCGGGGGCCGTGACGTCCGCGGTGGCCGGGGCGCTGCCGGTGGGCGCCCAGCCGCCCGGCCCCGCGGGTGCCCGTCCATCGGGTCCGGCGGGTGCCCATCCGCCGGGTCCGGCGGGGGCCTCCGCGCTGGCGGCGCCGCCGACCCATGTCCGGGGCTCGGCGCAGGGCGGCGCCCCGCTCGCGTACGCTCCCCCGGCGCAGGCTCCGGTCCCGGCGCCCCGGGCGGCCGAGCCGGCCCCGGCCACCTCCGGGCCGTACGTCGCGACCGGACCGTACGGCCCCTTCGGGGCGACCTCCGGGGGCGTCCTGCTCGCCCTGTTCGACACGCGGGCCACGGCACTGGCGCTGCCGGTCCCCCGGGTCGACGCGATGGACCCGAACGCCGGATTCCTCGCCGGTCTCATGGCCTCCGCCCCGGCCGAGCTGATCACCGCCCTGCGCACGGTGCCGGCCCCCTCGCTGGAGACCCGGCTGCGGGAGCTGCGGGCCCGGCTGGAGATGCGGGAGCTGGACTCGGCCGCCCGTGCGCTGACCACCCTGGAGGGTGAACACCCGGACGACTGGCGGGTCGTCTGGTATCGGGGCGTCACCTCGCTGGTCACCGGTGACCACGAGTCGGCGGCGCTCTCCTTCGACGCGGTCTACGACGCGTTCCCCGGGGAGATGGCGCCCAAGCTGGCGCTCGGGATCTGTGCGGAGGTGCTGGGCCAGCTGGACAACGCCGCCGAGTACTACCGCCTGGTGTGGGCGACCGACCCGGGGTTCGTCAGCGCCGCGTTCGGCCTGGCCCGGGTGCAGATCGCCGCCGGTGAGCGGGGAGGGGCGGTGAGCACCCTGGAGTCGGTGCCGGAGGCCTCGATCCACTACACGGCGGCCCGGGTCGCGGCCGTCCGGGCTCGGCTGCGCGAGCGCTCGCACCGGGAGCCGCTGCTGGCCGACCTGACGGCCGCCGGCGTCCAGGTGGCGGCGCTGGCCGCCTTCGGTCTGGACCCGGTGCGTCACGAGCAGCTGTCGACCGAGGTACTGGGCAAGGCGCTCGACTGGGTACTCTCCGGTAGTCCCGGTGTCCCGGGGCCGGGCGGACCGGCCGCCGGTTCGTCCGGGGCAGGCAAGCTGCTCGGCGCCGAACTGAACGAGCGGGGGCTGCGGTTCGGGCTGGAACGCTCGTACCGGATGCTCGCCCGGCTCGCGCAGCGGGGCGACGAGAGGATCGAACTGGTGGAGCGGGCCAACCGTTTCCGCCCCCGGACGTGGGTGTGAAGATGTCACAGAGCCACCAGCAGCCCGCCCTGCCGAAGTGCCCGGGCTGCGAGGAACCGCCGGCTGCGGGCGATCTGTTCTGCGGGGTGTGCGGCTACGACCTCTCGGCCGTTCCGGCGCGCCCCGACGACCGGCCCACGATGGCCATTACCGTGCCTCCGGCGGCTCCGGCGGCCGGTGCGGTGCGGTGGCCCGCCGCTGAGGAGACCGACAGCTCGGACGTGCCCGCGCCTGTGGTCCGTCCGGCGGACGTGCCCGGGACGGACTCGGGCGGCAGGCCCCTGACGGAGCCGGACGCGGTGTCCGGCCGGGGCGCGGGGTCGCCGCCCGAGCCGGTGCGGGCGGGCGGGCCGGAGGCCGCGGCCGTCCAGGTGCGCCACGACGACCGGGCGGACCCGGGCGGTGCGGAGGCCTCCGGCGACTTCGCGCTGGCCGCACCCGATCCCCGGGCGGCGGAGCACGCCGCCGCGCCCGCCGCCGCTCCCGCCCCCGGGGCGAAGGTCTGTGTGGCCTGCCGCTCCGGCCGGGTGGACCCCGACGGCTACTGCGAGAACTGCGGGCACGCCCAGCCCCGTGAGCGCGACCACATGGAACAGGAGCTCGACGCGGTGGCCGCCGTCAGCGACCGGGGCCTGCGCCACCACCGTAACGAGGACTCCTTCGCGGTGTCCTCCACCGCGCTGCCGGACGGCTCGCCCGCCGTCGTCGCGATCGTCTGCGACGGCGTCTCCTCGGCGAGCCGTCCCGACGAGGCCTCGGCCGCCGCGGCGAGCGCCGCCAACGAGGCGCTGCTGGAGTCCCTGCCGCGCGGTACACATCCGCAGACGGCGATGCACGAGGCGATCGTCGCCGCGTCCGAGGCGGTCAACGCCCTGGCGCAGGAACCGGCCGGGGCGAGGGAGCACGACGCTCACCGCCACCAGAACGCCCCGGCCTGCACCCTGGTCGGCGCGATCATGGCGGGCGGTCTGCTGATCGTCGGCTGGGTCGGCGACAGCAGGGTCTACTGGGTGCCGGAGGACCGGACCCGGCCGACCGCCCGGCTCACCGAGGACGACTCCTGGGCCGCACAGATGGTGGCGGCCGGCCTGATGAACGAGGCGGAGGCGTACGCGGACGAGCGCGCCCACGCCATCACGGGCTGGCTCGGCGCCGACGCGTACGAACTGGAGCCGCACACCGCCGCGTTCAAGCCGGACCGGCCCGGCCTGGTCGTCGTGTGCACGGACGGCCTGTGGAACTACGCGGAATCCGCCGAGGAGATGGCGGCCGCCGTCCCGGCCGACGCCCGGGAACAGCCGCTGCGCGCGGCCCGGATGCTCGTGGGGCACGCTCTCGACGGCGGGGGCCACGACAACGTAACAGTGGCGCTTCTGCCGTTCGCCGTACGGCCGCAGGGGGCAGGATCGGCCTGCGACACCGTTTGAGCCGGTTCTCCGTCCTTGCCCCGACCCCGTGTCAGCCGCTCGCGTCCCCCTCTTCGCCTGATCCCCTGTGGAGCCTCAAGGAGCCGACCAGATGGCCAACTTCTCCAAGTCGAACGTGCCGCAGTTCTCCGTCGAGGTGTACCAGAACGCGTTCCTGCCCGAGGGCGGTCGTGAGGTCAACGCGATCGTCACCGTGACCTCGACCGGCGGCGGCACCACCGGCGGCATACCGCTGGCGGGTTCGGCGCCGGCGCCCGCGCACGGGCCCGGACAGGGTCCCGACGCGGCCGTGGTGCTGATGGTCGACTGCTCGGGCTCGATGGACTACCCCCCGACGAAGATGCGCAACGCTCGCGACGCGACGGCGGCGGCCATCGACGCCCTGCGCGAGGGCACCCGGTTCGCGGTGGTCGCCGGGACGCATGTGGCCAAGGACGTCTATCCGGGCAACGGACGGCTCGCGGTCGCCGACCGGCAGACGAGGGCGCAGGCCAAGGAGGCCCTGCGGAAGCTGAGCGCGGGCGGGGGCACCGCGATCGGCACCTGGCTGCGGCTGGCCGACCGGCTGCTGGGCGCGGCCGAGGTGGACATCCGGCACGGCATCCTGCTGACCGACGGCCGCAACGAGCACGAGGCGCCCGAGGACCTGCGGGCGGCCCTGGACTCCTGTGCGGGCCGGTTCACCTGCGACGCCCGCGGAGTGGGCACCGACTGGGAGGTGAAGGAGGTCACCGGCATCGCCGCCGCCCTCCTCGGCACCGCCGACATCGTCGCCGACCCGGCGGGCCTGGCCGCGGACTTCACGCGGATGATGGAGAACGCCATGGGCAAGGAGGTCGCGGACGTGGCGCTGCGGCTCTGGACGCCGGTGGGGGTGGAGATCCGGTTCGTGAAGCAGGTCGCGCCGACCGTCGCGGACCTGACCGGGCGGCGGTCCGAGGCGGGCCCCCGGGCCGGGGACTACCCGACCGGCTCCTGGGGCGACGAGTCGCGGGACTACCACGTGTGCGTCCTGGTGCCGGAGGCCGGGATCGGCCAGGAGATGCTGGCCGCCCGGGTCTCACTGATCCTGCCCGACCCCTCGGGCGCGGGCGCCCCGCAGACGCTGTCGCAAGGGCTTGTACGGGCCGTGTGGACGGACGACATGGTGGCCTCGACCTCGATCAATCCGCAGGTCGCGCACTACACGGGTCAGGCGGAACTGGCACAAGTCATCCAGCAGGGCCTGGACGCGCGCAAGTCGGGCGACTTCGACGGCGCGACGGCGAAACTGGGCCGGGCGGTGCAGCTGGCGTCGGCGTCCGGGAACCAGGACACCGCGAAGCTGCTTTCGAAGGTGGTCGACGTCGTCGATGCCGCGACAGGTACTGTGCGACTGAAGGCGAAGGTTGCGGAAGCGGACGAGATGACCCTCGAAACGCGCTCCACCAAGACCGTTCGCGTCAAGAAGTAGCACGGCACGGTCATCGGACGACCGCCGGGCCGTGAGCACAGAGCAACCCTACGTATGCGTTGGGCAAGAACGCCCGCGAACGACAGCATGACGGCCTCCGGGGCCGGAAGAGGAGAGGGGGAAGCGCCGACATGCCGACCTGCCCGAACGGACACCAGTCGGGTTCCGAGGACTGGTGCGAGGTCTGCGGACACCGCATGGCCACCGGCGGTGCGCCCGCGGGCGCGGTGCCCCCGCCGCCTCCTCCGCCGCCGCCCGCGCCCGGTTACGGCTACCCGCAGCAGGGTTCCGGCGGCGGCCAGCCCACCATGCAGGCGGAGCTGTGCCCGCAGTGCCGCACGCCGCGTGAGGCGATGGCGCCGTACTGCGAGGAGTGCCGCTGGAACTTCCTCACCAACACGGCGACCTCCTACACCCCGCTGGCCCCGCAGCACGGCACACCCGGCGGACCTCCGCCCGGCCTCAACCTGCCGCCCGGATTCCAGGCACAGGGGCCCGGCTCCGGCGGACCCGGCGGACAGCCCGGTCCCGGTGGACCCGGTGGCCGGCCCGGCCCCGGCGGACCTGGCGCTCCCGGGGGCCAGGGCGGTCCGCCCGGTGCGCCCCAGCCGCGCGACCCGTTCGACTACCAGGGCTCGCGCCCCTCGCAGATGAACCGTCCCGCCGAGCCGCTCGCCCCCGAGCAGAACGGTCCGCACGGGAACGGCGGTCAGGGCGGGAACGGCGGTCCGCACGGGAACGGCGGTCAGGGCGGGCCTCCGTCGCAGGCGTTCCAGCAGGGCCCCCCGCCGCCGCCCTCGTTCCAGCAGGGCCCTCCGCCGCAACAGCAGTCCGGACCCTCGCCGTTCGAACCGCAGCAGTCGGCTCCCTCGGCACACTCGCCGTTCGAGTCCCAGCAGTCGGCTCCCTCGCCGTTCGAGCCCCAGCAGGCCTCGCCCTTCGCGCCGCCGCAACAGCAGCAGCAGTCGCCCGGGCCGACCGCTGGCGGGGATGACTGGCTGCTGCCGCCGCCCTCCCAGGCCCAGCAGCCCCATCAGTCGCAGCCACCGCAGGCGTTCCAGCGGCCCGCCCCCCACCAGGGCCAGGACCACGGACAGGGCCAGGGCCAGGGGTACGACCAGCAGGGCCTGCCGGGCCAGCAGGGGCACGGTCCGCAGCACGGCCAGGACCAGGGCTACGACCAGGGTCAGCAGCACGGCGGAGTGCCTGGTCAGGGCCGGCCTCAGCAGTCCACTTCCTGGACGGCCGTGATCGCTCCCGACCGCGCGTACTTCCTCGCGATGATGCAGCGCAGCGGCCCCGAGGCGACCGGGCTGAACCTGCCCGCGTACTCCCCGGAGCAGCGCCTTCCGCTCACCGGGAGCCAGATCACCATCGGGCGTCGCCGCCACAGCACCGGCGAGTCCCCCGACGTCGATCTGTCGGTGCCCCCGGAGGACCCGGGCGTCTCGCACCAGCACGCGGTGCTGGTGCAGCAGCCCGACGGCAGCTGGGCGGTCGTGGACCAGAACTCCACCAACGGCACCACGCTGAACGGCGCCGAGGACCCGATCCAGCCCTACGTCCCCGTACCGCTTCAGGACGGTGACCAGGTGCACGTCGGGGCGTGGACGACGATCACGGTGCGCCGGGAATAGCAGGACAGCCTTTTGGGCAGGACCGGTCGACGCGCGGTGCCTCACCCGGCGGCGAGCGGCCAGGTGTACGGGCCCTGCGGGTCGTCGAGCCAGGCCCACTGCCGGCCCTGGCCGACCGTGATGCCGTACCTCTCCCGCCGCGGGCGCCCCTCGCGCTCCCAGAGGGAGAGTGCCTCGTGCGGATCGAGAGTGCCCGCGGTCAGGGTCAGGAGGAACCGGAACAGGTCGTCCCCGGCGACCCGGCGCGGCAGCCCGCCCAGGTGCGGCAGCGCGCCGGGCCCCGGGAGCGCGCCGCGCAGCGGCACGAAGTACGCCGGGGTGTGCAGGAAGTGCCCCTCGGCGCGCGGGCCGTGCTCCGTCGCGCGGACCTGGAGCAGGACCAGGCCGGTGGCGAGCGGCGCGAGGACGCGCGCGCCCGGACGGCACTGTTCCGGCCAGGCCCCCGGCACGGATGGCAGGGTGCAGGTCGCGATGATCCGGTCGTACGGGGCGCGCTGCGGGCAGCCCCGTGCCCCGTCGCCGGTGACCACCGTCGGGTGGTACCCGGCCGCGGCGAGGTGGCGCCGGGCCGACTCCGTGATCTCCGGGTCCAGGTCGAGGCTGGTCACCGCGGAGTCGCCGAGCCGGTGGGCGAGGAGCGCCGCGTTGTAGCCGGGGCCGGTGCCGATCTCCAGGACCGTGTGTCCGTCCCGTAGGTCGAGGGCTTCGAGCATCAGGGCCATCAGGGACGGCTGGCTGGAGGACGAGACGAGTTCGCCGTCCTTGAGGCGGGTGGCCAGCGCCCCGTCCGCGTACACCCCGCGCAGCCAGCGGGAGCGCCGTTCGGGGTCGGGGTCCTCGCCCCAGAGGCGCTCGAAGCCCCGGATTCCGCGCACGTAGTAGAACGGCACGAACAGATGGCGGGGCACCTCGGCGAAGGCCGCGCGCCAGGCGGGGTCGTTGAGATCGCCCCGCGCGGCGATCTCCCGCACGAGGGCTTCCCGCGCCGCGTCGGCCTCGGCGTCGGGCGGGGAGGAGCCTTGCCGGTGTGCACCCATGTCTCCACTGTCCTGCGCCGGGGCCGTGCGGGCGAGCGGCCGAACGGGCTTTTCGGCCCTTGGTCCTAGGACCGCCGTCCTCGGACGGCGCGTCTGCGACCATGGACGGGTGACTGAGATTCCGCGCGACACGCTTCAGGAGCAGACCTTCTACGAGCAGGTCGGCGGCGAGGCGACCTTCCGCCGCCTGGTCCATCGCTTCTACGAGGGCGTGGCGGGCGACGAGCTGCTGCGGCCGATGTATCCGGAGGAGGACCTGGGGCCGGCCGAGGAGCGGTTCGCGCTGTTCCTGATGCAGTACTGGGGCGGCCCGCGCACCTACAGCGACCACCGGGGTCACCCGCGGCTGCGCATGCGGCACGCGCCGTTCCGGGTGGACCGGGCGGCGCACGACGCCTGGCTCGCCCATATGCGGGTCGCGCTGGATGAGCTGGGGCTCGCGCCCGAGCACGAGCGGCAGCTGTGGGACTACCTGACCTACGCGGCCGCCTCCATGGTCAACACCGCCGACTGATCGGCGCCAACAGCGGCAGCATCGGCTGATCGCCTGTGCACGATCTGTGACCGGGCAACTCCGGAAATCGGCACTCCATCCCCGCATAACGATCACGATCGCATCAAGGTGTACCTGCAAGCGGTTACCAGAACCCTTCGCCTCTGAAAGCATCACCGGTACGTCGGGGGGCGTGCGCACGCGGTGTTTCCGGGGCTGGGGGATCAGGTGACGGGTTTCGTCCTTCTGCGGGTGAGGGCTCATCGCCTCCTGCTGTCCGCGGCCGTCCTGGCCGTCCTGCTGACCACCTCCGTCCTGGCGGCGCTCACCGCGTTCTCAGGTTCCGTGGGCGACGCCGCCCTGCGCCACTCGCTCACCCATGGGTCGGCCGCATCCGCCGCCCTCGTCGTCGCCGCGTCCGTGGACCACGAACAGCGCGCGGAGGCCGACGCCGCCGTCCGCAAGGCCTCCCGCGACGCTTACGACGGGCTGCCCGTGACCGTGGGAAAGCTGGAGAGCTCGGGGTCGTACGCGCTGCCGCGGAGCCTCCAGGAGCCGGCCGCCCGGCGGGGCAAGGAGCCGGATCTCACCCACTTCGCCGCCCTCGACCCGAGCCGGGTGCGGATCACCGGGGGCAAGGCCCCCGCGGCCCCCGGCGGCGCGGGTCCCGTCCAGGTCGCGCTGCCCGTCGTCGCCGCCGAGGCGCTGAAGCTGAAGCCGGGCGCCCGGCTCACCATCACCGACCGGCTGCACGACAAGAAGCAGCGGGTTCTGGTCACCGGCGTCTACGAGGCCGCCGACCAGTCCGACCCGTACTGGCAGCTGGACCCGCTCGGCGGGCGCGGGGTGCGCAAGCTCGCGTTCACGACGTACGGCCCGCTGCTCACCGCTCCCTCGGTCCTCGCCTCCGGTGTGCTCGCCGAGGGCGAGACGTCCTGGCTGGCGTCCGCCGACTTCGCCGGGCTGACCACCGGCTCCATGGAGGGACTGCGCGAGGCGTCGGCCGGCGCCCCGAAGGCCCTGTCTGCCGCACCGGTGTTCGCCTCCGGGGTCACCGCGCGGACGTCGCTGCCCACCGTGCTCGACCAGCTCGACCGGGCGCTGCTGGTCTCCCGCTCCACGCTGATGATCGTCGCGGTGCAGCTGGTGCTGCTCGCCGCGTACGCCCTGCTGCTCGTGGCCCGGCTGCTGAACAGCGAGCGTGACGGGGAGCGCGAACTGCTGCGGGCCCGGGGCGGTTCGCGGGGCCGGATCACTTCGTTCGCCGCGATCGAGGCACTGTTGCTCGCCGTGCCCGCCGCAGTGGTCGCGCCCCTGCTCGCGGGCCCGCTGACCGGGCTGCTGGCCGAGCGCAGCGCCCTGGCCCGGATCGGGCTGAAGGTTCAGGAGGCCTCGACCGGCACCGTGTGGCTGGTCTCCGCGGCCGTCGCGCTGGCCTGCGCCCTGGCCGTGGTGGCTCCGTCCCTGACGGCCGGGGCGGGTGGGCGCAGGACCCGGGCCGCGTCGCTGCCCGGGCCGGTGCGGGCGGGCGCGGACCTCGGGCTGCTCCTGATCGCGGCGGTGGCGTACTGGCAGTTGGACCGGCAGTCCGGCAGCGGGGCGCTCAGCGGCGACCAGGCGGGCAACCTCGGGATCGACCCCCTGCTGGTCACCGCCCCCGCGCTGGCACTGCTCGCCGGGACCGTCCTCACGCTGCGCCTGCTGCCGCCCGCGGCGAAGCTCGCCGAGCGGCGCGCGGCCAAGGGCCGGGGGCTGCCCGCGGCCCTGGCGGGCTGGCAGTTCAGCCGGCGCCCGTTGCGCGGGGCGGGGCCGGTGCTGCTGCTGGTCCTGTCGGTCGCGATGGGCATGCTGGCGATCGGGCAGAGCGCCTCCTGGAATCGCTCGCAGTCCGACCAGGCGGACTTCGGCTCCGGCGCCTCGGTCCGGTTCGTGGGCGGGCACGGGAGCGGTCCGGCGACGGCAGGCTCGTACAGCGCCCTGGAGGGGGTGCGGCAGGCTGCCCCCGCCTACCGGGCCGACGTGGAGGTCTCCGGCGGGCGCACCGCGGAGGTCCTCGCCCTGGACACCGCGCACGCGGACGAACGGATGCTGATGCGCTCCGACCTCGCCGACGGGAGCCCGCGGGAGCTGTTCGGGGCCATCGCCCCGGAGCGGGCCCCGCGCCCCGGGCTCGTACTCCCCGAGGACAGCGCCCGGTTGAAGCTGAATCTGCGGATCACCACGGTGTCGAAGCCCGCCGGGGCCGACCTGGACCCGGATCCGCCGGTGGTCACCGTGCTCCTGGAGGACCGCTACGGTCTCCCCTACCGCGCCCTGGCCGGTCCGGTGCCGGTGGACGGCCGGCCGGTCCCGGTGTCCTTCCCGGTGTCGGCTGCGGGCGGTCTGGCCGTGATCGGCATCGAGGTGGACGCCGCCGCGCCGTCCGACTACGCGCGCGAGCACCGGGTCTCGGTGAGCGACGTGCGGGTGGTCGCCGGGTCGGGCGCCGAACGCCCGGTGCCGGCCCCCAAGTCGCTGCGCTGGGACGCGGCCATGACGCTCACCGAGTACGGCGAGGACCGGCCGGGCAAGCCGCCGGTGCGCAACGGCGCGTCGGGCCTGCCGGACTTCACGTACGACACCGGCGTGGACAACGAGGAGAACTGGGAGCCGACCAGCGGCACCCTGCGGGTCACCGCCGCCCGGCCGAAGGCCGCCGCGGTCAAGGCGGTCGTGACGGACGCCTATCTGAAGAGCACCAACGCGAAACTGGGCGACGAGATCGACGTCACCCTGGCCGGGAACACCGTCCGGGTGACCCTGGCGGAGGCGGTGCGCCGGCTGCCGACCACCGGGGCCGACGGGGCGTCCGGCGCCCCGGACCCGGTGGCGAGCGGCGGCGCGCTGCTGCTGGACCTCAAGGCCGTCACCGAGGTCCTGGCCCACCGGCCGACCGCCACGATCGAGGCGACCGAGTGGTGGCTGAGCGCCGCCCCGGGCGACGCCGCGAAGGTGGCGGCCGCCCTGCGCGCCCTGCCGGACACCGATCCGGCCCAGGTGCTGGTCCGGGCGGAGGCCGCCCAGCGACTGATGGACGATCCGCTGGGGGCGGGGCCGCAGTCGGCGCTGCCGGCCGTTGCGGTGGTCGCCGCCGCACTGGCGGCGGTCGGCTTCGCGGTCAGCGCCTCGGGGTCCCGGCGCGAACGCTCCGCCGAGCTGGGCGTGTTGCGGGCGCTCGGCGCGCCGCGCCGCCAGCTGGCCCGCATGATCGCCGCCGAACAGGGCGTGCTGATCGCGCTCGCCCTGCTCATCGGGCTCGGCATCGGCACGGTACTGACCCGGGCCGTCGTTCCGCTCATCGTGCTGACCGGACAGGCCGACCGGCCCGTTCCGGCGGTGCTGGTCGAGCTGCCCGCCGGGCAGGTCGTCGCGCTGCTGGCCGGGGTCGCCGCGCTGCCGCTCGTGATCGTCGCGTCGATGGCGCTCCGCCGCGGGGACCCGGCGGTCACACTGCGCCACCAGGGGGACCACTGACATGCGTCACAACAACCGGGCGGCCACCGCCCCGTGGATCCGTACCCGGCTGCGTACCGCGCCCGGTGCGGCGACGGCACTCGCGGTGCTGGTGCTGGTGACGGCGTTCCTCGCCGCGGCGTTCCCGCGGGCCGTGGACGCGTACGAGACGAAGGGGCTGCGCCACGACATCCGGACGGCGGACGCGAGCCGCGGCGTTCTGGAGGTCGCCCGCCCCCAGCCCGGTCTTGAACTGCCGCAGGGGCAGCGGGACGCCGAAGTGCGGAGCCCCGAGCTGGGGCGGGTCGGGGCCGGGCTCCTGAAGGCGCTGCCCGCACCGCTGCGCGCCGACCCGTCGTCGGTCGCGTACGGGGTGCGCACCACGAAGCCGGCCGTCGCGGACGAGCCCTGGCTGCCGAGGCCCGACGCGGTTCCGCCGAAGCTCTCCTACGCGGCGCAGTCGGGGCTGAAGGACCATGCCACCCTGGCCTCGGGCGCGTGGCCCACGACGCCGCGGGAGGTGACATCGGACTCCCGTGAGGTGCAGGGCGCGGTCACCGAGGAGACGGCGGCCGAGCTGAAGGTGAAGGTCGGCGCGACCGTCGAGCTGCTCACCGCGGCCCAGGAACCCATCACCGTGACGATCACCGGCATCGTGGCCCCGCGCGATCCGCGCGGCAGCTACTGGTCCGCCGATCCGCTGCTGCGCACCCCGTCCCTGGTGCCGGACCCGGAGGCCCCCTTCCCGGTGTACTACTGGACCGGCACCGTCCTGCTGGCCGAGGACGCCGGTCCCGCGCTCCTGAGCACGGCCGCCGAGCCGGTCCTCTACTGGCGGATCCCGCCCGACCCGTCCGGGCTGACCGGCCGCGACGGCGCCCGGCTGACGTCCGTCATCGCCTCGCTGGAGAGCGGCCCCGGGCTGCTGAAGGTGCGGGAGACCGCCGGGGAGACCGCGGTGTTCGCCACCGGACTCGGCCATATCGTGGAGGCCAACGCGCGGATGCGCGACGCGATCAGTCCCGTGATCGCGGTCGCCGCCCTCGGCATCGGCTCCGTGGCCGCCGTCGTGCTGCTGATGACGGGGGCCCTGATCGCCGCCCGCCGCCGCGGCGAACTGGCGCTGATGCGCTCACGCGGCGGATCGCTGCGCGGCATCGGCGGCCGGCTGCTGGCGGAGACCGCGGTGACCGTGCTGCCCGCGAGCGCGCTCGGGCTGCTGCTCGCGGTGCTGGCCGTGGGCGATGCCCGCTGGTGGCCGGGAGCGCTGGCGGCCGCCGGCGTCGGCCTCCTGGTCTGCGTCGCCCTGCCGCTGCGGACGACGCTCCAGCACATCCGGCCGATGCTGCACGGGGCCCGCGAGGACATGGTGAGCGCCCGGCCCTCGCGCCGGCGGACCGTGGCCGAACTGACCCTGCTCGTGCTGGCGGCCGGCGCGGTGACGGCGCTGCGCCGTCGCGGTACGTCGTCCGACAGCGGCACCGACCTGCTGGTCAGCGCCGCGCCGGTGCTGGTCGCGCTGATCGCGGCGCTGGTGCTGGTACGCCTCTATCCGCTGCCCCTGCGGCTCGCCACGCGCCCGATGGCCCGGCTGCGCGGGGCGATCGGCTTCCTCTCGCTGGCCCGCGCCGGCCGTTCCTCGGCCGGCGGGGCGCTGCCGCTACTGGCCCTGCTGCTGGCGCTGGCCACGGCGGCGTTCGGCGGCTCGGTGATCGCCGGCATCGGGGACGCGCGGGACGACGCGGCGCTGGCGGCCGTCGGCGCGGACGCCAGGGTCAGCGGCGTGAGCGAGCAGACGACGCTGCCCGACGAGCTGATCCGCACGGTGCGCGACCTGGACGGCGTACGGGGCGTGGCACCGCTGCGGATCGAGCACAGCGTGGCCCTGCCGGAGGCCGTGGCCGGTGACGGCGGAGCCAACGGGGGCGGTGCCGATACGGATACGAGTACGGGTACGGCTACAGGCAGCGGCAGCGGCGAGGACGTGGGGGCAGCGGCCATCGTCGGCGTCGATCCCGCCCGGTACGCCGAGCTGGCCCGCGCGACCGGGCTGCCGGCCTTCCCGGCCGCCCGGCTGAAGGCCACCGGCCCCTCGGCCCCCCTGCCCGAAGGCACGGAGGCCGGTCCGGACCGCGTCCTGCCGGCCATCGCCTCCCCGGCGGTGGCGGCCCGCCTGGGCAAGGAGCCGCAGGCGCTCGACACGCTGTCCGGCAACTTCAAGGTCCAGGTCGTGGGGACCACCCCGCGCGTCGCCTCGGTCTCCACCACGAACTTCCTGATCGTCAACTCCGCCGCCCTGGAGCAGCAGGCACCCACCACGCTGCTCCTCACCGGCGCACCGGATCCCGGGAAGCTGCACGCGGCGGTCGAAGGAAGCGGCAAGGAGTACGCCGCGCACCTCCGTTCCGAGGAGCGCGCGCGGTACGTGAACACCCCGATGCAGGCGGGGGCCGAGCGGATCTACCTCGCGGCCGTCGCGGCGGGCGCCGGGTACGCGCTGCTGGCCGTCCTGCTGTCGCTGCTCCAGACCGCGCCGGAGCGCAAGACGCTGCTGGCACGGCTGCGCACGATGGGGCTCACCACCGGGCAGGGCAGGCGGCTGCTGGCCTTCGAGGCGACGCCGCAGGCGCTGCTGGCGGCGGGCGGTGGACTGTTCACCGGCTGGGCGACCATCGCCCTGCTCTCCCCCGGCGTCGATCTGGTGCCGCTGGCGCTCGCGGGCGTCGCCGGATCGGACACGAGCCCCGTCCCCCTGCGCACCGACCTCTGGTCGCTGGGGCTGCCGGCCGCCGGGGTCGTGGCGCTCGCCGCCGCGGTCGCGGGCGTTCAGGCGTGGTGGGCGAGCCGCCGCGGATCGATCACCGAACTCAGGGCAGGAGACTCCCGATGACCTCGTCCACCGAGACGGACGGCACGGCCCGCGCGGCCGAAACGACGCTGGCGGAGCTGGAGCAGCGGGCCGCGGCCCGCCGGGACCGCCCTTCCTACGGGCACGACGCGCTGATCGCCTGCGACCGCGTGGTGCGGATCTTCACCACGGACGGGGTGGAGGTGCAGGCCCTCCAGGGCCTCGACCTGCTGGTCACCGAGGGCGAGTTGATGGCTCTGGTGGGGGCGTCGGGCAGCGGGAAGTCGACGCTGATGAACATCCTGGCGGGCCTGGACGTGCCGACGGCGGGGTCGGCGAAGGTCGCGGGCTGCGATCTGCTGTCGATGGGCCCGAAGGAGCGGCTGCGCTACCGTCGGGACGTGGTCGGGTTCGTCTGGCAGCAGACCGCCCGCAACCTTCTCCCGTATCTCACAGCGATCCAGAACATCACCCTGCCCATGCAGTTGCGCGGTGGCGGCAGCAAGCGCGAACGGGCCACCCGCGCCGAATCGTTGCTCACCATGCTCGACATCGCGGACTGCCGCGACCGGCGCCCCCAGCAGCTGTCCGGCGGGCAGCAGCAGCGGGTGGCCATCGCGGTGGCGCTGGCCAACTCCCCGTCCGTGCTGCTCGCGGACGAGCCGACCGGGGAGCTGGACTCGGCCACCGGGGAGCAGGTCTTCGCCGCGTTCCGTCGCGCCAACGAGGAGTTGGGGACCTCGATCGTGATCGTCACCCATGACCAGGCGGTCGCGAGCGAGGTGCGGCGTACGGTCGCCATCCGCGACGGCCGTACCTCGTCCGAGGTGCTGCGCCGCACGGAGGTGGACGCGGCGACGGGCCAGGAGTCGCAGGTGGCCCGGGAGTACGCGATGCTCGACCGGGCGGGGCGGCTCCAGCTGCCCGCGGACTACACGCAGACGCTGGGCATGGAACACCGGGTGCTGCTGGAGCTGGAGCAGGACCACATCGGCGTCTGGCCGGACGCACACGGGGCGGCCCCGGAGGAGCCGGGCAAGTAGGGCCGGTACTCACGGCGGCGACACGGGGTGCACCCGTTGCGTCGAGGGGCGCGGGGCCTACGGGTCAGCGGGCCCTTCGGAGGCGCAGACCCTTCGGGGGTGCGGAGCCTTCGGGTCAGCGGGTGCCGACGGTGAAGGGCAGGGCGCCGAGCTCGCCGCTCGTCGCGCGGCGCAGGGCGATCGAGCCGTACGGGCTCCGCAGCCGGAGCCAGCTGCCCGAGGACAGCAGCGACACCGGGAAGCGCGGGTCGGCCCGGAGGAAGCCGAGGGACTGGGCCGCGTGGACGGCCCGGAGCGGAAGATCCGTGGTCCCCACCGGCCGGGACCAGATCTCCCGGCCGATACGGTCCCTCTCCGCACGGGTGCGCCGCTCCTCGGGCAGGGCCCCGTCCCGGGTGCGGAACTCGGTGACGGCTCCCTCCAGCACGGCGCGCAGGGCATCCGGCCCGGGCAGTCCCGGCTGCTCCTCCCAGGGCCCCCGGGGCGGCAGGACACCGGTCCAGGGCGGCCCGGTGACCGGGGCGGGCAGCGCACCGGCGCCCGGCTCCGGGGCACCCGCGGGGCCACCGGGGACGGGAACGTCGAGGGTTTCCAGCAGCTCCCCGGCCGACACCGTGACGTCGAGCGTCTCGGGGCGGGCCAGGCGGGCGGCGCGGATGGCGAGGACCTCGAAGGAGGGCGGGCGGCCGAACACGGCCAGTGCGTCGCCGCCGCCCGCCTGCAACCGGACCGCCGCGGCCCGGTCGTAGTGGAGCAGCCGGCCGAGGAAGGCGGCGAGATCCGCCGCCTCCCTCGCGTCGGCGAACCGCAGCGACTGCACAGGCACGGTCATGCCGCGGCGGGCTCCTCTGCCAGGTACTGCTGAAGGAAGAGCTTCTCCTCGGCGGAGATCCGCCGGGGCCGCTCCGCCGCCAGGTCGTACGGCACGACGACGGTCGAGGCGCGTACGTACACCTGGTCGGCGTCCTTGATCTCATAGGCGATCGTCAGGGACGCGGCGCCGATCTTCGTGACCCACGACTCGACGGTCACCGGCTCGTGCCGGTGGACCAGCGGCCGTACGTAGTCGATCTCGTGACGGGCCACGACGGACCCGCCCGAGAACGACGGCGAGCCGTCCCCGGGCGCCAGCCGGAACATGAAGTCGATGCGCGCCTCCTCCAGGTAGCGGAGGAAGACCACGTTGTTGACGTGGCCGAAGGCATCCATGTCCGACCAGCGCAGGGGGCAGCTGTAGAGGTGACGGGCCAAGACGATCAGCCTCGCGTGAGCTTCTTGTACGTGGCACGGTGCGGGCGGGCCGCGTCCGCGCCGAGCCGCTCGATCTTGTTCTTCTCGTACGACTCGAAGTTGCCCTCGAACCAGTACCACTTGGAGTCACCCTCGTAGGCGAGGATGTGCGTGGCGACGCGGTCCAGGAACCAGCGGTCGTGGGAGATGACCACAGCGGCGCCCGGGAACTCCAGGAGGGCGTTCTCCAGCGAGGAGAGCGTCTCGACGTCGAGGTCGTTGGTGGGCTCGTCGAGGAGCAGCAGGTTGCCGCCCTCCTTGAGTGTCAGCGCCAGGTTGAGGCGGTTGCGCTCACCACCGGACAGGACGCCGGCCGGCTTCTGCTGGTCCGGGCCCTTGAAGCCGAACGCGGAGACGTAGGCGCGCGAGGGCATCTCGACCTGGCCGACGTTGATGTAGTCCAGCTCGTCCGAGACGACGGCCCAGAGGGTCTTCTTCGGGTCGATGTTGGCGCGGGACTGGTCGACGTAGGAGATCTTGACCGTGTCGCCGACCTTGATGGCGCCGCTGTCCGGCGTCTCCAGGCCCTGGATCATCTTGAACAGCGTGGTCTTGCCCGCGCCGTTCGGACCGATGACGCCGACGATGCCGTTACGGGGCAGCGTGAACGACAGGTCGTCGATGAGGACCTTGTCGCCGAAGGCCTTCGAGAGGTTCTCGACCTCGACGACGATGGAACCGAGCCGCGGGCCCGGCGGAATCTGGATCTCCTCGAAGTCCAGCTTCCGCATCTTGTCCGCCTCGGCCGCCATCTCCTCGTACCGGGCGAGGCGGGCCTTGGACTTGGTCTGGCGGCCCTTGGCGTTGGAGCGGACCCACTCCAGCTCCTCCTTGAGCCGCTTCTGGCGCTTCTCGTCCTTGCGGCCCTCGACCTTGAGACGGGTGGCCTTGCGCTCCAGGTACGTGGAGTAGTTGCCCTCGTAGGGGATCGCGCGGCCGCGGTCGAGCTCCAGGATCCACTCGGCGACGTTGTTCAGGAAGTACCGGTCGTGGGTGACGGCGACGACGGCACCCGGGTACTTCGAGAGGTGCTGCTCCAGCCAGTTCACCGACTCGGCGTCGAGGTGGTTGGTGGGCTCGTCGAGGAGGAGCAGGTCCGGGGCCTCGATGAGCAGCTTGCAGAGCGCCACGCGGCGCTTCTCGCCACCGGAGAGGGTGGTGACCGGCCAGTCGCCGGGCGGGCAGCCCAGGGCGTCCATGGCCTGCTCCAGCTGCGCGTCCAGGTCCCAGGCGTTGGCGTGGTCCAGGTCCTCCTGGAGCTTGCCCATCTCGTCCATGAGCGCGTCGGAGTAGTCGGTCGCCATCAGCTCGGCGACCTCGTTGAAGCGCTTGAGCTTGCCCATGATCTCGGCGGCGCCGTCCTGCACGTTCTCCAGGACGGTCTTGCTCTCGTCGAGCTTCGGCTCCTGCATGAGGATGCCGACGCTGAAGCCGGGCGAGATGAAGGCGTCACCGTTGGACGGCTGCTCCAGGCCCGCCATGATCTTCAGCACCGTGGACTTACCGGCGCCGTTGGGCCCCACGACACCGATCTTCGCGCCGGGCAGGAAGTTCAGGTTGACGTCATCGAGAATCACCTTGTCGCCGTGCGCTTTGCGCGTCTTGCGCATGGTGTAGATGTACTCAGCCAAGAGAAACCGTCCGGCAGCAATAGAGGTGTGGGCAGATACACCCCATCTTGCCTGACAGCCCTCCCCGGACGGAAACCCGTCCGGGGATCGACACGGGAGAGACGTCACTTCCCGCGTACGGAGGGTCACTCGCCGTCGGAGTGCGGTGCCTTCCGGCGGAGGAGGAAGACCGCGCCGCCGCCCACGACGAGCAGCCCGATGGCGACCGCGGCGAGCATCGGGGTGGCGCTGGAGCCGCCGGTCTCGGCGAGGTCGCCCGCCATCCCCGACGTGGTGGATCCGGTCGTGGCCGGGACGGACTGCTGGGCGCTCCGTGTGCCGATGTCGTTGCCGGCGTCGCCCGCGCCCTCGCGGTCCAGGACGCTGCCGCTGGTGGCGCAGTCCAGCACCCCGGTGAAGGACCTGGCGAACCCGCCGGGCCCGGTGATGGTGAAGTCGTACGCCTGGTCCTCGGCGACGGGGACCGTCACCGTGCGGGTGGCCCCGGCGGCGATGGTGTGCTCGGTTCCGGCCAGCTCGAAGGTGAAGGGCTCGTCGCCCCGGTTGGCGGCCGTGATGTCCACGCCGCCCGCCGCGCAGTTCTTCCGCGCGGTCAGTGCGGGGGCGGCGCCCTTCTCGGCCCAGGTGGCGCCGGCCCGCGCGGAGACCGTGGACTCGCTGGAGCCGGCCAGGATCTGGGTCTGGGTGCGGCCGGTCCCGACGAGGGCCCGGCCGACCGGCACGGAGGTGGTGGCCTGGACGGTCAGGGAGGCGGTGCCGTCGGCGGTGTCCTTGGGCACGGCGAAGTAGAGCCGGTCTCCGTCCGCCGCGGCGGTGACGGGGGCGCCCTTCTCGTCCGTGACCGCGATGCCGCTGACCGCCGCGTCCACCGGGGGCGACACCGAGACCTGGTCGGCGGCGGTGCGCACGGTCACGGGGCCGAGCCGCTCGCCGGCCCGGCCGGAGACGGCGGCCGGCTCCAGGGTCAGCGAGGCCCGGGGCTCCTTCGTCTTGCGCGCGTTGCGGTGCAGCCAGTCGGCGAGCTTCTCCGCCTGCTTGTCCGCCGCCGTGACATCGGCGTTGTCCGAGTAGCGCCAGATGGCGACCTGGGTCCCGGCGGCGGCGGTCCGCTCGGTCAGCGGGCCGGTGCCGGCCGCGTCGGCGAGCGCGGCCAGGTCGTCGACCTGGGGGTAGGAGTGCTGGAGGATCCAGCGGATCTTCCCCGCGTTCCGGTTGGTGCTCAGCGAGGTCTCGGCCCAGGGCGTCTCCAGATACCTCGCCTGGTCCTGGGTGGGGTTGTGGAGGTCGACGCAGTAGGTCTTGAGCTTGCCGCCGCCGTCCACGGTCATCTCGAACAGTCCGGCGGGTAGTTCCTGGGTCCGGTCGGGCGCACCGTCCTTCCCCGCGACGCGGAGCACGGCACTGTCGAAGGTCTTCAGCCCGTCGAGCACCGCGGCCGCGCCGCTGTGGTGCCGGCCCGGGTCGTCGGCCGCCGCCGGTCCGGCGCCGACGAGTGCGGCAGCCGCGACGAGACCGGAGAGCAGCAGCGCGGCGACCCGGCGGCGGGTGCCGCGGCCGGGGGGAGCCCCTGTCGTGCCGGACGACGCAGCGGACGCTGAAGACGCAGAAAACACAGAATTCCCCTCCGGGCGAGGCCCTCGCGCATGGTGCGCGTGTGGGGAATGCCTCGCCAGCAGACCCAAGTGACCCGTGAGCACTGGGAATCCTAAAGAACGGTGCAAGGGCAGTCCCCCGTACTGCCCTTGCACAACCATTCCGAATCGGAATCGTTATCGCGCGACGGCCTGTCGCGCTTGTCGACGACCAGCCTTTTCAGGACACCGCGGCCATTGCGTCGACGTGTTCGCGCTGATTCGGCGCCGCGTGCGCATCGCCGTCCGTGACACTTTCCGGACGCTCCGTCAGAACTGGTTCCGCTCTCGCCGCCCGGCGGAAGGCGGCCGTTCCCCGGCTCAGGTCGTGGCCGACGGCGACCGCCTCGACGTCGACGAACGTCCCTCGCTGCCCGGCCTGTTCCTCCTCGCGGACCTTCAACCGGCCGTGCACGACCAGAGGTTCTCCGACCGAAACTGAACCGGCCAGGTTCGCGGCGAGCGTCCGCCAGGACCAGACGGTGTAGAAGCTGGTGCGGCCGTCGGCCCAGAGCTGCTTCTCACGGTCCCAGCGCCGCGGAGTCACGGCGAAACGGAATCGCGCCATTCCACCGGTGGCCGTCTCGCGGAACTCCACCGCCGTCGCGGCGTTACCCACCAGTGTCACCAAGGTCTCGTTCATTTCCCGCCCCCGCATTCCTTGTCGTACCGGATCGCACCGCTCGTACCGCATCGCACCGCTCGTACCTCTCCGGGCGTCGGTGGGGTGCGGACTCCATGGTGGGCGCCGGGCGGGAATCGCGTCCGGGCCTGTGGACTACCGGCCGGTTGTGGAGAACTCCGTCACCGTCACGTACCGCTCGCGCACTTCCCGGTAGCGCACCAGTTCGGCGGCGACCGGGTCCAGGACCCTGGCCCGCCCGCATCCGGCGGCCGCCTCGCGCAGCCGCCGCTCGGCGTCCTGCCCGTACCGCCTGGCCGGTCCCCGGATGGCCGCGGCGCAGGACCACTCCACGAGCGGGCCGCCGACGACTCCGGCCAGCATGATGAGCGCGGGCGTGACGAGCCCCGGCTCCAGAACGCCGATGATCTGGCCGACCAGCCACAGGCCGCCGAAGATCTGGAGGAGCGTCATCGACACCTGGGCCAGCACCGCGGCGGGCCACCACTTCGGCCGGGGCGGCTTGGCCGGACGGCCGCCGCGCGGGGCTCCGGGAGAGGTTCCGGCGATGGCCCCGTGTCCCGTCTCCGTTCTGCCGCCCCGCTTGGACGCGCCGGGGGCCCCGGCCTTGACCGCCAGTTCGTCCAGCGCCTCGGACAGCCCCTTCGCCCCGTTGAACGCGGCCTCGCGCACCGCCTGCGCCCAGGGCCCCGGCAGCCCGTCGGCGGCGTCGTCCGCGACGATCCGTACCGCCTGCTCAACCCGCTGCCGGGCCGTCAGTTCCTCTTCGGGCGGGGTCAGCGCCTGGCCCATCCGGTCCAGGCTGCCGGGCAGGCCCCGGTTCTCGTACCAGCGCCAGAGCCGCAGCCACGGCGTCCCGCAGGCCCGCCCGGCGTTCCTGCGCCACTCCCGCTCGGCGGCCTGTCCGGCGGCCGCCGCGCCGACGGCCTCGGCCAGCCGGTCGGTGAACTCGTCGCGGGCCCGCTCTCCGAGTCCGGGCCGGCCCTCGGCCACGTAGACCGGGCGCAGCCGCGCCGCCGCCGCGTCGACGTCGGCCCAGAGTCGGCGGGTGGCGGCCGTGCGGTCCTGGACGAAGCGGCCGACCATCTCGCGGAGTTCGGGCACCCCGTCGCCGGTGAGCGCGGACAGGGACATGACGGTGGCGCCGGGTTCGCCGTGCTCGCCGAGCGCGATGCCGTCCTCGTCGAGGAGGCGGCGCAGGTCGTCGAGGACGAGGTCGGCCGCCTCGCCGGGGAGCCGGTCGGTCTGGTTGAGGACGACGAAGGTGACCTCGGCGTGCCCGGCGAGCGGGCGCAGATAGCGCTCGTGGAGGGCGGCGTCGGCGTACTTCTCCGGGTCGACGACCCAGATGACCGCGTCGACCAGGGCCAGCACCCGGTCCACCTGGTCGCGGTGTTCGGTGGCCGCCGAGTCGTGGTCGGGCAGGTCGACCAGGACGAGTCCCTGGAGCGCCTCGTCGAGGGTGGCGGGCCCGGGGTGGGGCCTGCGCCGCAGCCGGCCGGGGACGGCGAGGCGGTCCAGCAGGCCGGCGGCCCCGTCGGTCCAGCTGCACGCGATGGGCTGGGAGGTGGTGGGCCGGCGCAGCCCGGTGTCGGAGATCGGGGCCCCGGCGAGCGCGTTGAACAGGGTCGACTTCCCGCTGCCGGTGGCTCCCGCGACGGCGATGACCGTGTGCCGCGAGGAGAGCCGCTGCCGGGCTGCGGCCTCGTCCAGCACGCGTCCCGCCTCGGCGAGCGTGTCCCGGTCGAGCCGGGCGCGGGAGAGCCCGACAAGCTCGCGCAGGGCGTCGAGCCGGGGTGGCAGCGGCCCGCCGGAGGGGACGTACGCCTCGACCTGCGGCTCCTCGTCGTCGTCGGCGGGCGTCCGGGGGGCGGCTTCCCCGGCCTCACGAGCCTCGGCGGCCGCCGCGCGCCGGGCGATGAGCCCGTCGTCCCAGCGCCCGTCCGCACCCCTGTCCGGCGCCTCCGCGTCCGACTTCCCGCCGCCGCTGCCGCTGCCGTTGCTGTTGTCCTGGTCCGTGACGGCGGTCATCGCTGCCACCTCTCCTTCTGCAGTACGGAAAGCGCGGCGATCAGTTCGGCCTGGGGTTCGGGGGCGACGTCGAGCGCGTCGAGCGGGGCGAGGCGGCGGTCGCGTTCGCCGCCGAGTACCTGGTCGAGGTAGGTCGTCAGCAGCTCACCGCCCTTGTCGCGGAGGCGCAGCGCGCCCTGGGCGCCGATGCGTTCGGCGAGCTGCTCCCCCGCCGCACGGGCGCGCCGCCCGCCGAGGAGGGCGGCCGCGAGCAGTGCGGCGACGATCTCGGGGGCGGGCGCCACATTGCGTTCGAGCTGGCGCACCTCCTCCTCGGCCAGTTCCTCCAGGACCCGCCGCCACCGGCGTACGGCGACGGAGATCCGGCCTTCGACGTCCTCGGCGGGCCCCCAGCCGCCCGCCTCGCGTCCGGCGCCCTCGAACCGGAACAGACCACCGGCGGGCTCGCGGCGCCACTGGGTGCGGATCTGTTCGTCGGCGGCGGAGACCGAGCACTGGAGCAGGGCCACCAGGCTGTCGACGAGGGCTTCGAGGAGTTCCTCGGGCGAGCTGTAGAGCGGGTAGCCGCGCCACCTGGTCCGCGCGTCCCCGGAGAGCACGGCACCGCTCCGGAGGCGGCGCCGGATCCGGGCGGCCTCCGTGCCGTACGCGTCCTGGACCACCCCGGTCAGCCGTACGGAGGCGGCGTACTGGGCGGCGACGGCGGAGGCCAGTGAGGGCATCCGCACGTTGAGCGACTGGATGACGCCGGAGGCGGTACGCGCCACCGCCTGCTGCCGGGCGGCGGGGTCCTGGGCCCGGTGGGCGAGCCAGGCGCGCAGCGGGGCGACGGCGGTGGTGGGGAGCAGTCCGCTGCCGCCGCCCGCGGACTCGGGCAGCTCGGGGATGGTGAACCGGGGTACGTCCCCGAGCCCGGCCCGGGTCAGCAGCGCCGCGTACTGCCGGGACACCTCGGCGATCACCTGGTGGGGCACCCGGTCGAGGACGGTGACGAGGGCCGCGTCGTACTCCTTCGCGGTACGCAGCAGGTGCCAGGGCACGGCGTCGGCGTAGCGCGAGGCGGTGGTGACCATCACCCAGACGTCGGCGGCGCAGATGAGTTCGGCGGCGAGGACCCGGTTGCGTACGACGAGCGAGTCGATGTCGGGGGCGTCCAGGAGGGCGAGCCCGCGGGGCAGGCTCACGGCGGTCTCGACCCGCAGCGCGGTCTCCCCGTCCTCACCCCGGGCCGCGAGGTCGTCCAGTCCGTCCGGGTCGGGCGTCTGACCCGGCGGCAGCCAGATCCGGGTCAGCTGGGGCAGCACCCGCACCCCGGCGAACCAGTGGTGGTCGTCCGGGTGACAGACCAGCACCGGGGTCCGGGTGGTGGGCCGCAGCACCCCGGCCTCGCTGAGCCGGCAGCCCACCAGCGAGTTGAGCAGGGTGGACTTCCCGGCCCCGGTGGATCCGCCGATCACGGCGAGCAGCGGCGCCTCGGGGTCCTTGAGGCGCGGCAGGAGGTAGTCGTCGAGCTGGGCGAGGAGTTCGACCCTGGTCTGCCGGGCGCGTTCGGCCCCCGGCAGGGGCAGTGGAAGACGCACGGCGGCGACACGGTCGCGCAGGGCGGAAAGTGCGTCGATGAGCTGAGGCCGTACGTCCATGGTCACCACATGCGAAGAATGCCCAACTTTGGAGCCTTTTTGAAGCGTATAGCCCCCTCTGCGCGGCGGTTCCACCCTCTGGACAGAGTCAGGACAGAGGGGACGAGTGGGGCGGGGGCATAACGAGTACACAACACCCGGCGCGAGGGGAGCGAAAACCGATGCAGGAATCGCACCTACCTGCGATTATCGGTTCGCTTCACCGAACCTCCACATCGTGCCACGCAGGTGAAGCAACCGGGTCCAGGGGATCGGAGCCCTATCCTTGTCCCGGCACGGCCACGGAACCACCGATCAGGACTCCCGGCCCCCGTAGCTCAGTGGATAGAGCAGGCGCCTTCTAAGCGCTTGGCCGCAGGTTCGAGTCCTGCCGGGGGCGCCACCGACATCACGTCCAGGTGGGCCGCGTTCTGCCTGGTCAGACTATGTCTGGCCAGGCAGATTTCCAGTGAACACCCGCTTCGCCAGAAGGCGCGGGCGTCCGGCTGGCAACGGCTGAAACTGGGCTTCTACGGGTGCCTGTCCCCCATGCGTCCCCCAGCTTCCCCCACCCAAATGCACCCGAACCGCCCCTGCGGAGTAACGCTAAAGGGCGGTGCGGGCCCCGTCTACCTGGGGTTCCGCACCGCCCTCGATCACGTCCGGTTACACCTCCTCGGGGACGTACCGGACGTCCTCAATCTGCTTGAGATAGTTCGCGAGCTGTCCGTTGATGCACCTCGCGTAAGTGGCGAGGAGCACGGGCACACTGTTCCCCGCCCACTCGGCGACCTGGGCCGGCGGGATGCCCTTATTGAGCCACGCCGTGAGGCAGGTGTTGCGGCAGTCATACACGCGCTTGCCTGCGGGCGACTCGAACTCGTGCGGCTTGAGAACAACCTTTCGAGCCTTTTCCCACACCCGTCGGAACACCGAGCCCGCCAGCATCCCACCGTTCTCCCCAGGAAAGAGGAGGTCCGTCGGCTTGAGTTTGTAGCGGTCTATGATCTCGCGGAGGAACGCGACGAGGTCGGGGTGGATGGGCACGGTCCGAGTGTCGCCCACGGCTCGTCCCTTCAGGTCGCGGATGTCGTGAGGTTGCCCGCTGTCGGTCCACTGGCTGCCGACCTCCGGCCGGGCGCTGTGCACGATGAACTCACCCCAGCCCGTCTCCGGGAGCGCGGCGTCGCTCACATGCAGTGCGACAGCTTCCTCCGGTCGAAGGCCGGCGTAGCACAGAGCGGCGAAGAAGGCCCTGTAGACCAGCCCCCGTCGGGGGCGCTTGCCGATCCAGTCGAGGAGCGCGGTGACTTGCTCGGGGCTCAGCAGCGAGCGCTTGTCGATGGCCTGAGCGACCTTGGGGGCGCCGCCCCCGCTGCCCTTACCCTTTGGGAGGGGGTTCCGGCTCAGGATGCCGTGCCGAACGGCATGCTCCATCGCCAGGTTCATGATCCGCCGGTTGCGGGACACAGAGCTGGACGCCGCCGTCGTGCCGTCCAGCCGGGTTCCGAGCGCAGTGACGACCGCGTCGACCCGGTCCGACTGCTCCCACGCGGCCATCGACAAAGAGTTGCGCTGAACCCATTCGAGAATGACGCGGACCTCATCAGGTATCGCCTCTTCAGGGTTCGTCCGGCGCTTGTAGTTGAAGGCGTACTCGCGCAGCGCGGTACGCACCTTGACCGGATCAAACTGCCTGGGAGGCGTTCGGAGCAGGGCGATGGTCGCGGGGGTCATCGCCTTGGCTACGTTCTTCCGCTGGTTGGCTGAGAAGTGCGACCACCTCTTGTCGACGAACTCGACAGCAAAGTCGTACCAGTTAGTTTCCGCCGCCTTGCTGGAGTACGAGATCGGCATACCGGTCTCGGTACTGAAGGGCTCGCCACGCTTGACTGCGGTCAACAGATCGGAGCGTCGCGCATCGGCGAGCGCCCTCGACGAATACGTCTTGCTGTGCTTCTTCTTATCGACCTTCCAGACCACCTTGTAGGTGTATCCGTTCGCTCGCGTTCGGCGTTCGATGTTGTAGATCCGTACGTCAAACGTTCCATCGATCAAGATGCATCCTCACAATCACTAAGCCAGTTTTCGAAATCACTGCGCCGTATCCGGAGACTGCCGTTAGGCAGCCGAATGCAACGCGGCCCTCGCCCCTTCTGCCGCCAGTCGTAGAAGGTCGATCGGGCTACTCCCAGCTCGTCACACACGTCATCGACCGTCAGCTTTTCCCTGGGCCGCACCGCTACCGCCATGCCGGCACCTCGCAGCCGCCGAGGGCAGGACTCAATGTCGTCTCAGAGCGGAAAAGGGCAAGCGGTATCGCGGATTGGCGCACGGCAGGGGTTTCCTTGCAGGGAGCGAGGAGCGACAGGGGTGTGGCAGCATCACCTGGCGCGAGCTGCGCCAGGACGGCCGCCTGCCGGCGGCACGCGCTGCCTACGGCGAAGCGCCGCAGCAGAGCTGCCCCGCGCCTCCTCTTGTCAACGCGAAGCTGCCTACGTCCACCACGGCTCCACCGCCAAGCGCAGCCGTAAAGCGAACACCTCAATGGTCGCGACGATCGCCGGTTTGGCTAACCGGCGATCGTGGTCTATGTTGCGCGCCGCATCACGAATCCGGCGTCTGCTTGGGCTGGCCGATTGCGAGGGCAAGCCGATATGTACGCAGGGCTCTGGGTCCGCCGACCGAGGCAACCGTCAGCAGGCCGTCGTCCGTGAGCCGGTCGAGATGATGCGTGGCGCGGCGTTGGGGAATCTTGATGGCCCGTGCCACCCGTCGTGTTGTGGCGTCGGGATGCGTCGCAACGTACGCGAGGACAACACGGTCGGCGCGGTAGCCGCGTTGCAGAAGGTCCTCGCCGAACAAGCCGGCCGCGCAGGCACAGACGCACAGCCCAGTGGATACGGCGAGGTAGTCACCCGCCGTTTGGCCGACCCAAGCGTTCAACCCGCCGAGGGTAAAGAGCGCGGGTGAAGTGAAGCGGGTAGATCGGATAGCGGATTCAGACAGATATGCCTCCCAATTGCGGACCACGGCAGCGCAGCACCCCCGGCTGGGCTGCGGAGCTGTTCGCCTCGTCGCTTTACCCAGGTGTCTGGGCTGATGTTTTCCGGGACGTTGTACGTTGACATGATCCCGGCAGAGGTATCCAGTCCTTGGGGGGTATTCCCTGTCTGCCGTGAGCGGATGTCCTCGCCCAGAACCGAAGATGGCCTTCCGCCCCGACCTCAGTAGGGCGAAATCACTGCAGCAGACCCACGCCTCGCGCAACGTTCGTACGGGCCTAACCAGAAGACTGCCGAAGCCCGTAGTGCTCGCCAAATTCTCCCGCGGTCGGGGTTCGACCCGCGTTTGCGCAGCGTGGCGTCGGGCCGAGGGAAACAGCCCGTGCCGGCGGGCGGGCTTCGCTCACGCCTGGGGCGGAGACTCTGGGCGCCCCTTGCAAGGCAGGCGCTGGTGTAGGCGAGCGCTAGCGGGCAGGATCAACGGCATGAGAATCTGTGTGCTTGGCGGAACGTGGTTTCTGGGCAGGGCTGTTGCGCAGGCAGCACTGGATCGCGGGTGGTCGGTGTCTGCCTTCAACAGGGGAAGGTCTGGAGCACCGCCAGCGGGAACCCACCAGATCCACGGGGACCGAACCGTACGGGAAGACCTGCTTCGACTGGCCCAGGAAGGACCTTGGGATGCAGTGATCGACACCTCGGCCTCCGAGCTAGCGCCGAAAGACGTGCTGGCCGGCGCCGAGGTACTGGAACCCGTAGCAGGGAACTACGTGTACATCTCTACGGTCAACGCCTATAAGGGGTGGCCGTCAGAACCGCTGAGCGAGTCATCAGAAGTGCTCGACGGGCCAGCGGACGCAGATGTCGACTACGGTCGGCTGCCCGCGAACTGGAGCGGCCCCGACTGGTATTACGGTCGGCAGAAGGCAGGCGCCGAACGCGCATCGCTCCAGGCGTTCGGCCCGTCGAGGGTGTCGGTCCTTCGCCCCGGTGTAATTCTTGGCCCAGGAGAGTACGTAGGCCGTCTTCCATGGTGGCTGCGGCGAGCCTCTAAGGGCGGCACGATTCTCGCACCCGGCGCCCCTGACAAGACTATTCAGCCCGTAGACGTTCGAGATGTGGCCGCCTTCGCGCTTGATCAAGCGGCCAGCCGGGGCGGCGAAGCGTTCAACATCACGGCACCGTTGGGCCGAGAGACGATGGGCGGCTTCCTTTCGGCATGCCTCGATGTCACCGGCCGAGCCGGACAACTCGTCTGGGCGCCCGATGAGCTGCTGATCGAGAGCGGCGTAGAGCAGTGGACGGAGTTGCCACTCTGGCGTACACATGCGGGAGTCTGGAATATCGACTCCTCCCGTGCGCAGGCAGCTGGGCTCCGGTGCCGCCCTTTGGCGGAAACTGTTGCGGACACGTGGGAATGGCTCCAGGGAGGCGGCACACCTGTAGAACATCCCCGTTGGGCCGAGCACGGCATCTCGCCAGAGAAGGAACAGAAAATCCTGGACAGGTTGAGCGCCTGAGGGTCAGCCCTCAATGGCTAGCGGTGTTCCCGCACCGAGCCGGTGGGCCGTCGCAGCTGCGCTGTACTCCTCGATGCGCTCCCCGAGCGTCCGGGCCTCCGCCGAATTGCTGAAGTCGGGGTGGCAGAGGCCGGATCGCACTTCGGCCATGCGTTCCAGCGTGCCCGCGCCTCGCCACTCCGCGGGCACGGCGAAGGCGGGATCGAGGGCATCCTGAACACCGTCGAGTTCGCCGCGCAGCAGCCGCGCCCGCGCGAGGTCCACGGAGGCTTGGGTTGAGATCAGCAGCGGTCGCTCGCCCTCGGGCTTGGTGCCGAGGAGGAGAAGCGCTCGCTCCGCCGACTCCTCGGCACCATTCGCATCACCCAGCAGAAGGTAGGTGGTGGCGTTACTCATAGCGACTCGGTCACTCGGAAAGGCGAACTCCCCGCCAATATCGTCGTGAAGATCGTCGCGCTTGCCGGTGGACTGCTCCAGGGCCCTTCGTACGGCCTTCTCTGCTGCGACACGATTACCTAGGTGCCCGTACGCGCGCGCTTCGATCACTGACAGCCGTGTCAGGGCTGTATCGCCGAGTCCCCCGAACGCCTGCGCTGTGGAAACGTAGCGAATGGACTCCGACGGTCGCCCGCTCCAGAAGGACAAAAAGGCCAGAGCCCCATGAGCGTACGCCTGTAGGGGACCATGCTCGATAACCTTCCCATACAGTGCCGCCGTCCGTGACAAGGAAACAGCGGAGGGGAGGGAGCCCAGATCGAAGCTGATGGCGGAGAGTAGCGCCGCCGACTGCCCCGCAGCGAGATACGCCTCCGTCTGCTGACGCGGCACCTGGGTGCGTTCCAGCGCGGACTGAGCGGTCGCAAGAAGCCCCTTCGCTCGAATGTAGACCTCGATCGGCGAGGTGCGGTTATAGGCGCGGGCCAGGGCTGCGACGTCGTCGTGGAGTTGTTCGAGGGTCATGTCCGCAACGCTGCGAGAGGCAGCATCGCCGGCATGCGCGGCGGCATCCCGAGCAGTCATGGCAATTTCACTTTCGTTGAGCGCAGTTACGTGGTTCGGTGCTGCTTCGAGCGGACGCTCGGGCGGCGGGCTCAACAGGGGCCGCG
Source organism: Streptomyces sp. NPDC026589 (assembly GCF_040638385.1). Taxonomy (NCBI): domain Bacteria; kingdom Bacillati; phylum Actinomycetota; class Actinomycetes; order Kitasatosporales; family Streptomycetaceae; genus Streptomyces; species Streptomyces sp. NPDC026589. The sequence goes on along the minus strand of NZ_JBEZYG010000003.1, from coordinate 199,151 downwards.
CACCGTACCCGAACATTCGCTCCAAAACCTGGGGCGCCGGTTTAGCGGGAAGCGTCTTCGTTCGCCCTGAAGTCCAACGCCTGAATGTCAGTTCCGCCACCGTCGCCGAAGGGGGAGACATACCGTCTTCCGCGGCTAACCCCCTGGCGGCTGCCTCGTAGGCTCGCCGGAAGTCGTCGTAGGTCCAGCCGCGCTCCCGCACAAGCGCTTGGAGCAGTGTTCGGGGGTCCAGGTCCATGGCCAACGTCTCCCTTGCAGCCGGCCGTCACGGTCGACAGGGCTGCCAGGTGGGGAGCCCCGCCCATTAACTATCGCCCAACTCCTGCCGTCCGAAGCGATCTTGTGGCGATGTGGGGTTCAGATGACATGTCGGTGATACCTCATGTCACCCGACAGCGCAGATGTGATACCCGCCGTGACATGGCGAGAGCGAACTGTCACGGGAATCCTTGGCTTCCCCTTAGCTGCCCTCTGCATCGGATCTCTCGGGTGGCGTAGGCCGGTCTGCACTCCCCACGAAGCCGAGGCAAGCATGAGGCTGAGCGCAACTGCACACCGCACCCCGGGCCGAGCGGGCCTGCAGAGCCGGCGTAACGGCCCGCGGGTCACGAGTTTTGAGGTACCGCACCACCAGCCCTTTCAAGCCGCCTTTCTTCCCGAGCCGCTACGAGTACGGGAAATGCGCCGGGCCACCAAGTCCTTCCTCAGCCAGCATGGCGTGCCCGGCGCAACGATCGAAGATGCCGAGCTTGTGGTCAGCGAGCTGGTGACCAACGCGATTCAGCACGGCGGAGGTGAGGTGGGGTTCGCCATCTCGGCCTCGCACGGCTTGGTGCGTATCTCGGTGACGGACGCGAGCGCAGCTCCGGCGCGGCCGAGACGGGTTGATGCCGACTCTGAGTCCGGTCGGGGGCTCACGCTCGTCACGTTCATCGTCGACTGCTGGAGTGTCAGTACCGACGGAACCACCGTGCACTGCACGCTCCCCTTCTCAGGGTGCGCCGCATGACCGCTCCCCGGGACGAGGAGTCCGTACCGGGGTTGAACCGGACTTCCCCGCGCAGATGACCACCGCGCCCTTCCTGCTCTACCGTTCCCGGCCGCTGTGGCGGCCCTGAAGCCATCCCCGGTTCGCGGGGTTCTACGGAGATCCACACAATGACTCGCCTTCCGCGTATCGAGCAGTACGGCCTGATCGGTGACATGCAGACCAGCGCCCATGTCTGCGACGACGGTTCGATCGACTGGCTGTGCCTGCCCCGCTTCGATTCGCCGGCCGTCTTCGCCGGCCTGCTCGGCACTCAGAAGCACGGCTCCTGGCAGATCGCTCCGGCCCCGCCCGCCGGGCGACACGACACCGGACCGGTCGCCGAGCGCCGGTACCTCGGTGACTCGCTCGTCCTTGAATCGGTGTGGCGCACCCCGGCCGGGTCGGTACGGGTTCTCGACTTCATGCCGCCGCGCGACGGCGCACCGCAGGTGATCCGGATCGTCGAGGGCGTGACCGGCGAGGTGCCGATGGTGTCGGATCTTCGTCCCAGGCCGGGGTACGGCAGCGTCAGCCCGTGGATCCACGAGGCCGGGGGCCGGATGGTCGCGGAGTCCGGCGCGGACGCGCTGTGGCTCGACACCGGCGTCCGACAGGTGGAGAAGGACGGCGTCATCGTCAGTGAATTCGCCGTCGCCGCAGGGCAGAGCGCGGCGTTCGTGCTCAGTTGGTGCCCCTCCCACGCGGCAGCCCCGGACGTTCCCGATCCGGAGGCCGCGCTCGGCGAGACGCTCGCCTTCTGGCAGGACTGGACGCAGGAATGCACCTACGACGGGCCCTTCCGTGAACCCGTGGTCCGTTCCGCGATAGCGCTGAAGGCGATGACCTACGCGCCGAGCGGAGGAATCGTCGCGGCGCCCACCACGTCGCTGCCCGAGGAAATCGGAGGCGAACGACAGTGGGACTACCGCTTCACCTGGCTGCGCGACGCCTCCACGACCCTGGCCGCCCTGCTGGGGATCGGAAAGCGGCAGGAGGCCCAGGCGTGGCGGCGATGGCTGCTGCGGGCGGTGGCCGGTGATCCGGAGAACCTGCAGATCATGTACGGAATCGGTGGAGAGCGGGATCTTCCGGAGCGGGAGCTGCCGTGGCTTCCGGGATACGAGGGATCAGGCCCGGTGCGGGTCGGGAATGGGGCGGCGGACCAGCTGCAACTCGATGTGTACGGCGAGGTGATCGAGACCTTCTATCTCGCGCACCAGAGCGGTGTCGCCCACTGCGCCGATACCGCGGTTCTGCATCGGCGGCTCATTGAGCAGCTGGTCCGCCGTTGGCAGGAGCCCGATGAGGGGATCTGGGAGATCCGCGGGGTGCGCCGGCACTTCGTGCACTCCAAGGTGATGGTCTGGGTGGCCGTCGACCGCACCATCCGCCTGGCCGAGGCCGGCGCCCTCGACATGGACGTAGAGGATCTGGTCGAGCTGCGCGAGAGGATCCATGACGAGATCTGCACCCAGGGTTTCGATCCGGAGCGCAACACCTTCACCCAGTCCTACGGCTCGAAGGAACTGGACGCCGCCACGCTGCTGATCCCCCAGGTCGGCTTCCTTCCGCCCGACGACCAGCGCGTCATCGGCACCGTGGAGGCTGTACGCCGGGAGCTGTCCACACGGGACGGGCTCGTGCGCCGGTACCCGACGATCGGTGACCACGCCGGGGTGGACGGCCTCAAGGGGGATGAAGGCACCTTCATCCTCTGCTCCTTCTGGCTGGTCGATGCCCTGGCCCTGATCGGCAAACTGGACGAAGCCCACGCCCTGTTCCAGCGTCTTCTGGCGCTGCGCAACGATCTCGGGCTTCTGGCCGAGGAATACGACCCAGTCCAGCGGCGCCAGCTCGGCAACTTCCCGCAGGCGTTCAGCCACACGGGCCTGATCCAGAGCGCCCGGCGCCTTGATCTCCTGCGGACCCAGTCCTCTCTTCGCGTCGAATCCCCTTCCCCACGCCGGAATACGCCTCACGCAGCTGAAGCGCAGCCGGAAACGACACCGGCCGCGACTCACCGCCCGCGCCGGTCCGACCTGAACGTCGCGAGGCACGACGAATCCGCCTTCCACGGCGAACTCGTCAACGCATCGGCCAGCCGGACGAGCCTCGTCGCGCGGACCACACCCGAGGACGTGCGCCCCGGGTGAGCGTCAAGGTCCAATCCCCCTGTGAGCCACCACCGTTAAGGCTATCCATGATCGACACCGCGTTCCCGACTCGGCTGGCTGCGACCGGCCACCGCAGACGGCGGCCTCCGCAGATCGACTCCCTCACCATCCGCTGTGTCCGTCGTGCCGTGGCACGGCCCCTGCTACTGCTTACGGCACTGCTGGGCGGCGTCTTCGCCGCCTGGTCGCTGTCCACGGTGACTCCCGGCCTCCTCGTCGCCGGCCTTGTCGTCGGACTCGTCGTCGTCGCGTGGGTCGCAGACCGTGGAGCGCGCTCGGCCGCAGGCGCCGTGCAGGTGGCCGCCGAGGAACGGCGAGCAGCGGTGCTGACCGCCTTCACGGGAGCTGCGGCGGCCGTGGAGAAGTCGGTGGCATGGTCGGCGGACGAGCTGTGCCGAGGGGCACGACCGCCGCTGCCGGACACTGCACCACCGCAGTCGGCCAGTCCCAACGCCGAGGTCGACACCGTGTTGAGTGCACTCCAGGTGCAGGCCGTCGCCGCGCTGATACGCGTGCACGACGAGTCCCAGTCCGTCGTCCTTCTCGAAGTGCTGCGCCGCCTGGCCATGCGTGAGCACGCCCTGGTCAGCAAGGCCCTGACGGCGCTCAGCCAGCTGGAGATGCTGACCGACGACCCGGAACTGCTGGCGAAGATCTTCGAGATCGACCATCTCGTGACGCGGATGCGTCGCCAGGTCGAGAGCACGGCGGTGCTGGGCGGGCAGTCCCTGCGCAGCGTGCGCCGGCCGGTGCCCGTTACCACCACGCTCCGCGGTGCGGTCTCCGAGGTGGTGCAGTACCCACGCGTGGTAGTTGCTGCTGGATCCGTGGGCGCGGAGCTGGGGCTTCCGGGACACGTGGGTCCGGATCTGACGCATCTGCTGGCCGAGCTGATCGAGAACGGCTGCGAGTACTCCGATCCGGCGACGAAGGTGACGGTGCGGGCGCAGCGGGTGCCGAACGGGCTGGCGGTCGAGGTCGAGGACCGGGCCATCCCCATGCATCCACAGACCCGTGCACAGATGAACCACCTGCTCAAGGCCCCCGATGAGGTCGATGTCAGCGGTCAATTGCGATCCGGGCAGGTCGGCCTGCTGGTCGCCGCGAAGATCGCCAAGGCGCACGGTCTGTCCGTTGTCCTCCAGGAGAACGTAACGGGAGGCACCACGGCTCTAGTGGTCATTCCAGCCCGGCTCCTCGTAGCGATTGACCCCCTCGATGGTGCAGACAGCGGCCCCCAGGAGATCAGCCCGGCCGCACCGTCGCCTTCGGCGGCGGCCGACGCATCGGCCGGCCGGGCGGGTCGGCTGATCGCCGCAGAAGCACCGTTGGCCGGAGAAGCCCCTGCGCCCGCTCTTCCCCGGCGTACGCGTCAGCCCGGCGCACACCGACCGCCACCCGAGCGGGGACAAGCCCCGACGACGGCCGCGAGGCCAGGACTCGCCGGCGCCTTCCGCAACGGCATCGAGTCCGGCCGAAGCACCAGCTCGCCCCCTGATCCGACCGGACAGCCCAGGCGCTGACGGCTGACGAGCCCCTCTCCCCGTGGCCCGGACGTATCCGATGGCCCTTCCCCTCTCTGGAGCGATACCCATGAGCACCCACTCTGAGATGAGCCCCGCCGCGACCGGCGTCGCAACCACCTCTGCGTCGCCCGCGAACCTTCAGCGAGAGGACATGGCCTGGCTGCTGCGGCAGTTCGTCTCCGACGTTCCGGGCGTCACGCACGCCGTCCTGCTGTCGCGGGACGGGCTGCGGCTCCTCGACAGCGAGGTGGACAAAGACTGGGCGGATGAGCTGTCGGCCGCGCTCAGCGGTGTGGCCTCCATCGCCTCGAACATCACCGGCCCCAACCACGAGAAGCGGCCGGCCAGGCAGGTCATGATCGAGCGCGACGACTGCCTCCTCTTCGTCCAGAGCGCCGGTCAGAGTGCGGCCTTCGGGGGCCATCCCAGCAACCATCACGGTCTGGTGGACACCGTCCTCGCCGTCATCACCGCCACGGACGCCGACGCCGGCGCCGCCGGGTTCGAGATGGGGCGGCTGCTCCAGAAATTCGCGCCGTTCATGCAGATCCCCGTCCGGGTCGGCACGGGCGACGAGGTCCGGTGAGTACCCACGGCGACGCAGCCGAGGAAGCGTCGTTCGTCCGGACCTACACGCTGACGCGCGGGCGCACCAGGCCGCGGCATCTGCTGGGCGTGGACACCGTGCTGGACGCCGGACCCGGACGGCCTGGCCCCGGTCAGGCCGAGGAGTGCGAAGAGATCCTCGCCCTGTGCGGGGAGCACCGCCGTTCGGTGGCCGAGCTCGCGGGACGGCTCGGCCGCCCCGTCACCGCCGTCAAAATCATCGTCTCGGACCTCCTGGACGCCCACGCCTTGGTCATCTCCGTCACCGACGCCTATGCCACCTCCGAGGAAGACGCAGACGCAGACAAGCGTCCTAACCCCCATCTACTGGCTGCCCTCGCGGCGGGCCTGAAAAGGAAGTGGCCCGATGCCGTCACCTACGCCCAGGCCGGATGACCCGGCCGTGGTGTCGCTGACTCCGTCGCGTCCGCAGGCCGACGCACCGACCGTGCTGAAGGTCGTGATCGCCGGGGGCTTCGGCGTCGGCAAGACCACCGCCGTGGGGGCCGTCAGCGAGATCACGCCGCTGAGCACGGAGGAGTACCTCACCGAGGCCAGCGTGGACGTGGACAGCCTGGAAGGGGTCGAGGCGAAGCAGACCACCACCGTCGCCTTCGACTTCGGCCGCCTCAGCCTGCCCGAGCCCGTGCCCCTGGAGCTGTTCCTGTTCGGCACGCCCGGCCAGGACCGGTTCGGGGACCTCTGGTACGACCTTTCCCGCGGAGCTGTCGGCGCGGTCGTCCTGGTCGACACCCGTCGCCTGGCAAGCAGCTTCACCGCCGTCAGCTTCTTCGAGGACATCCGCCTGCCCTTCGTCGTCGCCGTGAACCACTTCGACGGAGCCCATCGCTACCACCCCGACCAGGTCCGCGTAGCCCTCGAACTGCACGCCTCCGTACCGGTCGTCACCTGCGACGCCCGAGACCCGCGTGATGTCGCCGGTGTGCTGCTGACCCTCGTCGACCACTCCCTGAAGAACGCACCGGCAGATTCCGCTCGCCCTCCATCCACCACCACCCTCCAGGACGCCTGATGTCATACCAGCCCACCGACCGCCACCTCACGGCGCAAACCGATCCAACCGTCCTTTCCTTACCGCACCGCGGCATGCGCAACGGTCTCCACGGCCCGTCCATCCCGTCCGGACCCAGCGTCGCCGGGCCCCCGCCGGCCCACCGGGCGATCGAACTGGGCCAGCGGTACGAGCTTCTGGAGCGCCTGGGCGTGTCCAGCGCCGCCAGCCAGGACTTCGACGAGCTGGCCCAGGACATGGCGGAGAAGGCAGGGTTCCTGTACGGGTTCGTCAACCTGTTCCTGGAGGAGCAGACCTTCGTCGGACTGCACCAGCCGCCGGCGGACAGCGGGTACGTCATCGTCGGCCGCACCATGAGCCACGACCACGGCTGGTGCCCGGAGGTCGTGGCCCGCAAGAAGGCCCTCCCCCTGCACGACGTGCACGCCTCCCCCCGATTCAGCGGCAACCAGGTGGTCGACGCGGTCGGGATCCGCTCCTACTTCGGAGCTCCGCTCATCCACGACAGCGGGACGGTGCTGGGCACGGTCTGCGTCATCGACCCCGAGAAGCGCCCCCTGCACGAGGCTCGACGGCTCAGAGACATCGTCATCAGCGCCGGCGCGCAGGTGATGGACCGCATCGCCCCCGCGCCCGGCCGCTGACCCCGTTCCGCCACCCCCACCCGGGAGCCGTCAGCGATCCCCGGCCGCTCCACCGTGCGACTTTCACCCAGGGAGAGGGAGACGACCATGTCCGCCACACCCGCCACACCGCCTCCGGCGCTGCTGCCCTACCTCACCGCCCGCCACGAACTGCTGTGGGCCGAGGCGGACGCCTTCGCGGCCGAGCACGTCGCGCCGCGCGCCGGGCGGATGGAAGCCGCTCCGGGCCGGGTGGAGCGCAAGGTCGCCGATCTGATGGCCGCGCGGAAATGGTTCGCCGTCACCGTCCCCTCGGCCCTCGGGGGTCTGGCCGCCGGTCATGTGGCCAAGACGGTCCTGATCCACCGCATCGCCTGCGTCTCGGCGGCTGCCGCAGCCATCCTGCAGGCCACCTTGATCCCCGTCGGCGCCCTGCTGAACTTCGCCACCATCGAACAGCAGGCCCGCTGGCTGCCCAGGGTGGCGGACGGTTCGCTGCTCCTGTCGATCGCGGTGACCGAACCGTCCGCCGGCGGACACATCGGCGGCATCGAGACCACCGCCGAACGCACCGGCGATCAGTGGGTGATCACCGGCACCAAGGCCCACATCGGCAACAGCCACCTCGCGGGAGCCCACCTCGTCCTCGCCCGGACCGCCGAGGCCGGCGTGCGCACCTCCCAGGCCCTGACCGCGTTCATGGTCGAATCCGACCGCCCCGGGCTCACCGTCGCCGACCACCGCCCCGGCCTCGGTCTGCGTGGGTTCTCCGTCGGCCACCTCGACCTCGACCACGTCCGTATCCCCGCCGACAACGTGGTCGGAGAGATCGGTCAAGGGCTGAGCGTGGCCCAGAGCAGCAGCATCCTGTACGGCCGGCCCAACCTGGCCGCAGTCAGCCTCGGGATCCACGAAGCGGTCGTGGCCACCACGACCGCTCGTCTCAAGGCGCGTCCCCGCTACCGGGGCGCCCTGTCCGATCTGCCGGTCCTGCAGGACCGCGTCGGTGACATGGAAGCCCGGCTGCGCGCCGGGCGCATCCTCGCCTACCAGTCCGTGCACCTCCTCGACCAGGGCCTGTCCTGCGACGCCGACCTGATCAACGCGAAGTACCTGGGCCACAAGTGGGCCATGGCCTCGGCCCAGGACGCCATGGAACTGCACGGCGCCCAGGCCCTGGACCGCGACTACGTCCTCCAGCGCCTGTGGCGCGACATCCAGCACACCTACCCACCGGCCGGAACCGGCGAAGTCCAACGCATCCGCTTGGCCGACGCCGCCTTCGGAGAGAACCACATCCAGTGGTCCGAACGCCTCGCCGATGCCACCCAGGCGCAGCCCGACCCCACGGCCGCATGAACCCCCGTGCGCGGCGCCCCGTGAATCCCAACCGCCGCGCACGGGCCCGTGCCGCCGGCCCCCGCCCCCCGCGGGGACCGGCGGCACCCCCTCCCGAAACCGTCAGCCCAACCGAGAAAGAGATGCCCGTGACCCTGTCCATGACGACCCGCGCGCCGATCACGCCGCTGAGTCCGGCTCAGCATCGTGTCGCTCAACTGCTCGTGGAGGGTCTCTCCCCCCAACAGATCGCCACGAGGAACGCCCTGGCGATCGAGACAATCCGTCAGTACGTCCGCGATATCAGGCGGTGTCTCCACTTGCCGCCCCGCTGCAAGCCGCACGTGCTCGTGCACTTTGTGCTGTCTGCCGAACAGGTCACCCCGCCCGCAACGGAGCAGTCGGCGCCGGTGCTCACCGAGAAGCAGGGGTTGCTGCTGAGGGCGGTCGCTGAACACAGTGCTCCCCGCGACGTCGCCCTCGCCGCCAAGATCGCCCCCGCCGACCTCCGGACCGCACTCTACGAACTACTCGACACGACGGGCGCCGAAACCGTCACCCAGCTCGTCGTCCTGGCCCACGCGTGGGGACTGCTGGGCGCCAACTCGGCCGGCACGGTGGAGAGCGGGGCCGCCCGGTGAACACGTCACCCGCCGCGCCGTTCACCCAGCCGTCGCCCACCCCTCCGGGCCAGCCCGCACCGGCAACCGTGTACGAGATGCGCACCCTGAGCACGGACGCCGAGCGGGACGAGGCCGTCGCACTCGTCCAGGACCGTCACCGCTGGCTCACCATGCGCGGCCTGCCCGTACCCGCCCAAGCCGATATACCGGCTCTGTTCCGCGACCCGCAGGCCGCGCCCGCCGGGCTGTTCGAGGACGGGCTGCTGCTGGCCTGCATGATCCCGCAACACACGTCCTGCCACGGATGGGACCAAGGTCCGTGCCTCTTCCTGAGCTGCGTCCACACCCTCCCCGACCACTCCGACAACACCGTCCAGCTGATCACCCTGTGGGCCTCCGACTTCGCCGCCAGGCTCGGCCTGCCGCTCGTGCGCGCGGAGGCCCTCGCCAGCGATCCTCTCTACGCTGATCCGATTGCCCCCTTCCTTCGCCGGGTCATCGACATGGGCTGGAACCTACGAGGACCGAGCAAGGGACAGCACGGCGAGCCAGTCGCGCGGCTCGAACTCATCGCCGAGCAGCGGCCTGGGCTTGCAGCTCTCATCGGCTGCCGGGTCCGGGAGCCGCGGTCCGCCGCGGACAGCCGGAGCATCACGTGACGGCTACCGAACCGCTGCGGCCGGACATCGCCCGCGAACTCGTCGACCGGGCCACGAAAGCGGCAACACGTCGGGCGGGGCGCGTGCGCAACCACCTCGACGGCGTCCGCCTCGGCCAGGGCCGACACTCCGACCACGCCGACGCCAACTGGCTGCGCCGCATCCTGGCCGAATACGGCTGGCCCGGCCACCGTCTCGTCGGCCCCGATGCCGCCCGCGCCGCATGGAGCATCGCTCTGCACAGCGACGACCAACCCGACTTCCAACGCACCGCCACCGTCCTGCTGGAGCGCGCCGCGAAGGCCGGCGACGCGCGCATCGACCACTGGGCGCACCTGCACGACCGCGCCCTCATCACCAGCGGGCGCGCCCAGGACTACGGAACCCAGCTCCTGCTGAATCCCGAGGGCATCACGCTGTGTCCGCTGCGCGCACCGGAGTCGGTGGACGGGCGCAGGGCCACCGTCGGGCTGCCGCCGATCACCGTCGCTCTGGAGGCGGTGCGCCGCCGGTACACGGTGGGCCACCTTGCCGAGGACGCTCCGACCGTCGTGCTCGGGGAGGCCGCATGACGAAGCGGACCTTCGGCGGACGACATCTGAACGCACGGCGAGCGCCGTTTCCCATAAACCCCCTCTCCGGTGCCGGGCTTGTATTTCGCTCCCCCGGTCGGCCGACGCTGGAGAGCGCCCAGAGCAGCACCTCAGAAGGGACAATCATGTGCTCGCACACTCCGCCCTGTCCGCCCGCTGACGGGCCCGACCGTGAGGGCGCCAAGGTCGTCGCCCGGGACAGCGGCGTGGGGTTCTCCCGGCTCTGTAACGGTGTCCTGCTCTTCGAGGACACCGGTGGCCTCCAGCCGGACGGCCAGATCATCGAGCCGGACAGCGCGCCTCTCAACGGGGCCCTCACCCTCCGGAACTGGATGGGATTCTGATGGACCTGATCGTATTGGACGAGACCGGCCGCCACGAGGACGTGCGCGAGCAGGTCGACAGCATCCTGGCCCTGGTCGCCCCGCTGGTGAAGCCGACGACCGGCCTGGACCTCCCGGGCTTGGTGGCCTTCCGGATCGTCCCGGTGGAGACCTGGCAGTCCGAGCAGACCGCGACGATGGCCCGCCGCCTGCTGACCTACCAAGAGCTGAGGCCGTTCTTGAATCGGCCCGGGATCGCGCTGCTCGGCACCGTGATGCTCCGCAAGTTCCGCCAGCTCTCCGCAGACCTGGGCGGGGTCATGGTGATGGCCGCCACCCAACCCGGCCCGGGAGCCGACGAATCCCAGACGCTTCTCGTCCCGGAAGCGTTGGAGCACACCGGTGTCCTGTCCGACCCGCAATTCCTCACTCAAGTGGTCGTGCACGAATTGGTCCACCACGCGCAGAACCGTGCGTCAGGGCACCGAACGAACTGGACCGAGCGCACGCCGAAGACCCTCCTCGGTGGAAAGGGCGTGTCCCTCCTGGAGGAAGGACACGCCCGCTGGGCGGACCAGGTCATCACCCGCGACTTGTTCGACACCGCGGTTGATGCCGACAGCGCACCGAAATCCGAGTCGTACAAGGAAGTGGCCAAGCGCAAGGAGCTCGCTCGCCTCAAAACAAAAATCAACCCGTACAAGGTGGGCCGGGCGCTCGTCGCGTCGGCGATCGAAACCGTGGGCACGCAGGAGCTGAACGCGGTGTGGTCCAACCCGCTGCTCCTTCCCAGCAAGGACGAGGTGGCCGACGCCGTCGCTGCCCTTGCCGCCGATAAGCCCACGCGGCCCAAGCTCTGGGCATCCCGACTCGGAAGCGCGACGTTCACCGACGCCGGCGTACGAAGCTCCGCCGACTGACCGTCCTCCTCCCCCAGAAGGCCGCGCCCTGCCCCCAGCCCCGCACGAGCGGACGGTCGAGACCCTGCACGCACCCGTCTTCGCCTCCCCGCAGGCCCGCCCGCCCCGGTCGAGGAGCACGACGCCCCCTGCCCACTATCAACCTCACGGACACACCATGAACAACGGCGAGACCACTATCCCGAAGCCGAAACGCCAGTTCTACTGGCAGGGACTACATGTGCCCTTCATCGCCCCCTGGAGTAGCGAACGGGTTCTGCCCGGCACCATCGTCCGCAGGACGGGCGTCGGCGGCACCGGGATCGGGTACGCCGACGAGCTGAGCCGAGCCGATCGCCGCCGAGGCGTCCTGTGGGTCAGGCAGTCGATCGCACAAGGTTCGGGCACTCCGGCCCTGGGCGACGTGCACCCGCTGAGGCAGCGCCAGGCCCTGCACCACATGCTCTGTCAGGTATGCGGGGAGACGACGTACGACGCCGACTTCGCTCGGTGGGGAGAGCGGCACCTTTTCCTGGCACGAGCGCTGAAAGGGCGGCCGTTCAGCGAGGGAGAACAAACCTCGGCGCCGCCTGTCTGCCTGCCCTGCGCACACGAGTCGATCAACGCCTGCCCTCAACTGCGTAAGGGATACACCGCAGCTCTGGTCAAGTATGCGCAGCCCTGGGGCATCGCCGGAGTCGACTTCGACGAGACGACACTCCGGATGATGCCTCTGCCCCCGAAGCAGCACCTCAAGGTCCACATCGATCACCCAAGGGAACGGTGGACGCTCGCCATGCGGGATATCCAGACCCTGCACGGCGTCACCCCCGTCGACCTGGTCGACCTCGGCGGCACCATGTCCCAGAGCAGCCGAACGGAGTTGCCGTGACCTCCCCTGACTACCTGGGGGCCACCCCCCGAGCGGCGCGGCCCCAGGAATACGCGGGCCACATTGTGCTGCGCGTGTACCTGCGGCACCTGAGGGAGTCCTCCGGCACCAGGCTGGGCACGATGGCTCGACGCACCGGAGTGAAGACGGCGCGGCTCGCCCGCATCGAACGCGGCACTGGCCTCCGCTTCTCCCTCAAGGAGGCTTCGGCATTCGTCCCGGGCTACGTGGGCCAGGACCACGCGGCGCGCCGGGCCCTGCTCCGACTGGCCGGCACCCACGACGAAGGCCCGCCACGGACTGCCGTGGACCAACACCCGGACTGGGAGGATCGGCTGGCCGCGGTGGAAAAGGTGGCGATCTGCGCCCGGTTCTTCAGCCAGTGGGAGATCCCCCACGCCTACCAGTCACCGCAGTACAGGGCTTGGCGTGCGCGGGCGACCGGCCATTTCCACTCTCCTCGTCCACTCGCACGAGCACGGCCGCAGGCTCGACGAGACGGCGCACCCCTGCTGATCCTCCACGACCGCGTGCTGCGCCGGCCTCTGGGCGGCTACTCGGCGTTCGCCGAACAACTCGCCCACCTCCTCTGCGAAGTACGCAACGAGCGGCTCCGGCTCCGGGTTCTGCCTCCGACGCCGGGCTTCGACGACCACCCGTACTTCACCGTCACCGAGCTGTTGGTGCGTTCGCCGAGAGAAACTCCGCAGCCGCCGGTGGACGGCTACTCCCCCGAGCCCCCACCGATGCGCCTGTACGTCTGCGAAGGCCCCCGTCTCAGGTACTCCAGCGGGATCGAAGGGATCCAGCGCGAGGGTGCGTTCCTCAACCAGGCCACGGCCCTGTGCCTGTCCCAGGATGCCTCCGTGCGCCTGCTGAAGCGTGCCCACGAGCGGTACGCGGCCATGTCCGCCGACCCGCCCCTGCTGGGCAGCGGGTGATGAAGCGGCTCCTGCAGATCGTCGTCTTCGTCGGCGCCATCGGAACGGTCGTCACGGCGGCGCAGATCGGCCCGATCTGACCGGGCACCCCTTCGGCCCGAATAGCCTCGCACGCCCTCGCAGACATAACGCGCAGCAGCCCGGCAGGACACACCGACCCCCAGACACCACGGCCCAGGCGACTTGCCAGCCGCCCGTCTGGCAGCAGACCCCGAGGCCCGACCGGGTCTCGGTATCCCGCACCATCCACCACTCCTAGGAGGCATGCATGACCGCTGTCCAGGCCGAGAGGCCGACCGCTCCCGCGCAGGCGGACCTCGTGACGACCGACGACGACCCGTTCGGGCTCGACATCACCTTCATCGAGGGCACGCCGGCGGCCGAGACCGTCCTGATGTGCAGCACGGGCGACACCTGCGGCAGCTCCTGCCCCAGCGCCTGCACCACCTCGTAACCCGGGACTCCCCGGCAGCGCGTGCCGGACGGGGGGCTCTCCCCGTCCGGCACGCCCCCGCCCGTCACGCCAGAAGATGAGGAGAGCGCTGATGACACGGCAACGGCCCAGTCAGTACGAGGGCGCGGGGCAGGCCATGCTGCGCGCTGCGGTTCACGTCGCCGAGCCCGCCATGCCGCCCTGGCCGGCGTCCACAGCGACTGCGGAAGAGTGGCGCGCGTGGCTGAGCACGGTGTGGTCCGACGCCGACTTCCGCCGGACTGTGTCGCAAGCGAGCCCTCACCTGTCCGAGCAGGTGCAAGCCATCATGGCGGGCCGCACTCCGAAGGTACGTCGAATGCGCCGGGCAGCGCTGGCCACCGCCCGCTACGCGATCCGCCACGCCCGTCGCTCAACCCCCTACGGCCTGTTCGCCGGCGTCGCCCTGCTCGGCTTCGGCCGGTCCGCTTCCGTCCGCTTCGGCGAGGAGCACCAGGCCGTCACCCGCCCCGACCCCGCCGGGCTCGACGAGATGCTCAGCACCTGGGAGAGCGATGCCCAGCGCATGGTCGATGTCGAAGTTTGCGTCAACTCCCTGATCCGGCAGCGCGACCAGCACATTCACGTTCCGTCCGAGGGCGATGCCGAATTCCGTATTGTCCTCAGCCCCGTGCTGCGCCTCGTGCTCGACCTGGCCCGAACTCCGATCGAGTACCGCCAGTTGTCCGACAAGCTGGGCTCGGAGTTACCTGCCGCGAGCGAAGCGGCGCGCGACCGGCTTCTGGGTGAACTGCTACGGGTGAGGTTGCTGCGCTCCTCGCTCCGCGCCCCCGCGACCTTCGCCTTCCCCACAGACGTATTACCGGCCGCGGTGAAGGTCCAGGCGGCGGGCCTGCGGACGGCGTGCGACCTGCGGCTGGACGCCGATGTGCGACTGCCCCAGCAGGTGCTGACCGAGGCGGAGACGGCGGCGACCATCCTGGCCCGCCTGGTCACCCATCCGAACGGGACACCTACCTGGCGCCGGTGGGCCGCGCAGTTTACCGAGCGCTACGGCGAGAACACCACGGTGCCGGTGGAGGTGGCCACGGATCCCGACCGAGGTATGGGCTTCCCGGCCGGGTTCGTCACGGCGAGTGAACCGCCCCGGCCGATGTCCCGGCGCGACCGTCTGCTGCTGGAGCTGGCCGGCACCGCCACAGCCGAAGGCGATCACACCGTTTCTCTGACTGGGACCATGATCGAGGAACTGGAAGCCGCGGCCGGAGAACCTCAAGGATGGGCGCCCCACCTCGAACTGGCCGCCCAGGTGCACGCCACCTCCGTCCAGGCCCTGAACCGGGGCGACTTCCGGCTGCGCGTTCTGACCGTGTCCCGCTCGGCCGGATCGATGACCGGCCGGTTCTGGCACCTGTTCCCCGGCGCCGAGGAAGCGTACGCGCACCTGCCCACTGTTGATCCGGAGGCGGAACTCGTACAGCTCTCGTTCCACGCCGGGCGGGTACCGGCCGACCTGCTGACCCGCGCCCCGCAGGCCCTACCCCGCGTCGTCAGCGTCGGCGAATTCCGTCGCCCCGCTCCGCACGTCCTCTTCCCCCGCGACCTCGCTGTCACCGTCACCGGAGGCCGCCCCCAGCTGGTGGAATCCGCGACCGGCAAGCGACTGGAGCTGCTGGCCCCCACCGCGATCAACTTCCTGTGGAACAACTACACCCCGCCCATGGCCCGCTTCCTCGGCGAGATCAGCCGGGCCGCGCACCCGCAGGTGACTTGGTTCGACTGGGGCGCGGCCTGGGCCCTGCCCTTCACCCCGGCCCTCACCTACCGACGCACCATTCTCACAGCCGCACGGTGGAAGATCCGCAGCCGCACGCTGCCCGCCCGCACCGCACCACTCCATGAGTGGGCAAACCAACTCCACTACTGGCGTACCCGGTTCAGCGTGCCGGAGCGGGTCCTGCTTGCCGAGGACGACCAGCAGCTCCCCCTCGACCTGACCCGCGATGTCGACCTGGACCTCCTGCGCGCACACCTGGACGCCAGCCCCTTCGGCATCGCCACTCTGCACGATGCTCCCCCGCCGGCCGCCGACGGGTGGATCGACGGCCGGGCCCACAGCATCGTCGTCCCCCTGGCCAGGCGCTCATGACCACGGCACCCGTGCCCCGTCGGCAGGATCTGTCCGAGGGCGCCCTGGGAATGGCCCTGCTCGACATCGAACGGCGGGACCTGTCCACCGCCCGCCGCCACCTCGCCCAGGCGACCGCCCGCGGTGTCAGTACCGGCAGCAACGCCAGCCTCTTCCACGGCGCACCCGCCCTGGAGTTCGTCCTGGCCCGGGCCTACGCGGCCGGGGATGACGTCCGCGCGGCCGTCGACCAAGTCGTAGACGCCCGGCTCGCCGCCGCCCACCGCCGTCAGGCGGCCGGCGCGCTGCCTGACCTCGCCGAATGGGACCTCATCCGCGGCCTGAGCGGACTCGCCGCCCTGCTGCTGTCCCGCCGCCAGCCCGCGCCCCGGCTGCCCGCCGTGCTCGCCCGCCTCGTCGCGCTCGCGCACCCCGCCGACGGTGAAGGCCGGGTGCTGCCCGGGTGGTGGTCGGCGGTCGGCCCGGACGGGAAGGAGATGGCCGGTGGGCATGGCAACAACGGCATGGCCCATGGCGTCGCGGGGCCTCTGGCCGTGCTGTCCCTCGCCTTGCGCGCCGGAGTCAGCGTCCCCGGTCAGGAGGAAGCCGTCGGCACGTTCGCGACCTGGCTCGACCGGCACGGCACCCACTACTGGTCCACCGCAACCCACCTGGACGCCGAGCAGCCGACCGCAGCGGAACCGGCCCGCCAGTCCTGGTGCTACGGCCAGCCCGGCATCGCCCGTGCCCAGCAGCTCGCCGCACTCGCTCTCGGCGATCCCGCCCGGCGGCATGCGGCCGAGGACACCGTGGAGGGAATCCTGACCGACCCGCGGCACCTCGCCCGGATCACCGACTCGACGCTCTGCCACGGCTGGGCCGGCCTGCTGGTACTCACCCGCGCTGTCGCCGCCGACAGCCCCGCCCCCGCACGCTTCACACCGATCATCCAGGACCTGCACCGACGACTGGCCGCTGACTGGGAACACCTACCCAAACCCGGATTCATGGAAGGCCGCGTCGGCGCCCAACTCGCGCTGCACGCGACCGACATCACCGGCTGGACCCGCGCTCTCCTGCTCGCCTGACCCCGCCCTGCCGCCTCGCAAGGAGCCCTTGCCCATGACCTTCGACGACGAGAACCTGTCGCCCCCTCCGGACGCGTCCTGGTGGCACGCATCCGTGACCTTCCCCGTTCCGCACAGGGACGCCGCCCTGGCCCTGGCGTCCGCACTGGCCGGACACCGCTTCCACTTCCTACGCAAGGACGCCGGTATCCGCCTACGCACCCAACAGCCCGCCATCGACCTGCTGGACCAGCTCGTCGCCGACCGCGTCGTCACCAGCTGGACAGGCGGAATCTACGAGCCGGAGACTCATGCCTTCGGCGGCCCCGACGGCATGGACATCGCACACGACGTCTTCTGCGCCGACAGCCCGGCCGCGCTCGCAGAAACCGGCACCCCGGGCGCCCGCGAGCGCAGCGTGATGCTGCTGTCCGCCATGATCCGCGAGGCCGGGCTGGACCCGTTCGAAGCCGGAGACGTGTACGCACGGTGGGCCGCCCTGCGGCCCCCCGCCACCCCACCCCAGCAAGCCGCGCTGGACCGGGCCGTCTCCGCGATGCGGCGGCTGATGAACGCGGACGCCGCCCGGCGGCCCGACGCGGAGGCGGGCTGGGCCGAGCGCGTCGCCGCGTTCGAGGACGCCGGCCGCCGCCTGCGCCAACTCGCCGCCGACGGCCGACTGATACGCGGAATCCGGGGTGTCATCGCCCACCACGCGATCTTCGCCTTCAACCGCGCGGGCGTGCCCGCCGAAGCGCAGGCCGCCACCGCGTGGCTCGGCCGTCACGTCGCCTTCTCCACCGGAGAAGGCGACGTGTCTACCCGCAAGTCCGTGTCCGCGGACTTTAGCCTCCCTCGAATGGAGACCACAGTGACACCCGTTACCGACCCCAACCAGCTGCGCGAAGCCCTCGCCCAACGACTCGTCGACAGCGGCCACCTGCGCAGCCAGGCGGCCATCGACGCCTTCCGTACCACCGACCGGCACGCCTTCCTGCCCGGCGTCGACCTGGACGCCGCGTACAAGGAGGACGCCGTCCCGATCAAGCACGACGCGTACGGCGAGATGATCTCCTGCATCTCCGCGCCGTCCATCGTCGCCACCCAGCTCGAACAGCTCGGTGCCCAGCCCGGCCACAAGGTCCTGGAAGCCGGAGCCGCCACCGGCTACAACGCCGCCCTCCTCGGCAAGATCGTCTCCCCCGACGGGCAGGTGTGGACCCTCGACGTCGACCAGGACCTCGTCGCGGGCGCGAGCCGGCACCTCGCCGAGGCCGGCGTCGACAACGCCACGGCGGTCATGGCCGACGGCGCCGCCGGGCTGCCCGAGCACGCCCCCTACGACCGGATCATCTTCACCGTCGGCGCCGGCGACGTCCCGGTGAAGATCCTCGACCAGCTCGCCCCCGGCGGACGCCTGGTCCTGCCGATGCGCATCCGAGGCAGCATCTCCCGGAGCTTCGCCTTCGAACGCGACGGCGACACCTGGAAGACCGTCTCCTGCGAGATGGCTACCTTCATCCCGCTGCGCAAGGGCGTGTGCGACGACGTGTACACCCTCGTGCCGATGGCCGGTGAGGGCAACGTCCGGCTGGAGACGTTCAGCGAACAGCACGTCGACCGCGACGCGCTGCCCTTCGTCCTCGACCAGCAGCAGACCAAGCTCTACACCGGGGTGAAGTTCCGCGCGGGATCGGCGTGGGAGTGGCTGTACCTGTACCTGGCGTGTGTTCTGCCCAACGGCCTGTCCCGGCTTCCGGGCCAACGCCCCGGCTTTACACCGCACTTCGGCTGGGGATCCATGGCCGCGCTCGACGGCGGGTCGCTGGCGTACCTGACCATCCGCGAGGGCGATGACGAGCAGGGCCGGTACTGGGAGATCGGCGTCATCGGCCACGGCGAGAGCGGTGCCGGCCTCGCCGAGCGCGTCGTGGACGAGATCCGCGCCTGGGACGCGAGCGGCGGCAACGACGCCCCGGAGCCGGGATTCCGGATGGCTGTCGCGGACTCCGGTGGCCCGCTCACCGCCGACGACTCGCGCTTCGTCGTCGACAAGCCCTACAGCCGTCTCGTTGTCGACTGGGCGCGCAAGGGCTGAGCCGATGATCCCCGCGTTGGTCAGCCGAATTCCCCTGGTCCTCCGCACCAAAGCACCGGCACTCCCATTGGAGAGCCGCTTCATCCACCTCACCGGGCTGACCGTCGCGCCCGCAGGTGCGGGCCACCACGACCTGGTGGCCCGCGCCTGCGGGATCCTCAACTACGCCGCGCTCATCGCATCCGACATCGGCCTGTCCGGTCTGGCCACCGACCTGTGCTGGCGCCAGCACCAGGTCTTCGCCGACGCCGGGCGCCTGAGCGGACCGATCGGCGTCATGTCGCTGATGCCGCTGGTCAACCTCTCCCGGCTGTTGACACGCGACGGCCAGGGCCAGGCCGCCTATGACCTCCTCGCCCGACTCAATCAGGCCGCGCGACAACGGGCGAAGGTAGAGATCGACGGCCGCACCGTCGACCTGTCCGCGCTGACCAGCAGCGACGCCGATCACCGGCAGGTGTGCCAGGAGCTGTGGGTCACCCTGCTCGTGGACGGCGCCCGCGCCCTCGCCCGCATCGGCCGGTGGACGGAGGCCGCCGAAGCCATGGCCAAGCACCGCGGCATCGGCAACCGCCTCCTCGACGGCCGCCAGATCAAGATCATGGCTCTGATGGAACAAGGACGAAGCCAGCAGGCCCTCGACCTGATCGACGCCACCCAGCCCACCGAACCCTGGGAGAATGCCATCGGTCTGCTCCTGCGAGCCCACTGCCGTCCCGCCGGCGTACCGATTGCGCGGGCCGACCTCCAGCACACCCTGGACGAAGCCGCCGTACTCATCGCCCCTCCCGACCCGTCCACCGCCGTGTTCCAGACCCGGGTGGGCCTGACCGCCCTCGAACTCGATCCCTACGGGCAGTACGCGGGCACGCTGATCGAAACCATCGTCGAGGCGGCCCGGCTCGATGCCTACGCCGCCCGCGACGTACTGCGCCACCCCCTGGCCGCGTCCGCCCTGGACCGCGGCTCGACCCACGCGCTCAACTCGGTGATCGCCGCGGCCGGACTGGGATCCGGCGTCCTGCCCGCCCCCCACCACGAGGCGCTGACGGACGCGGTCGCCCAGGCGGGTGCAGAGCTGGAAAGACTGCTCACGACGGAACCACATCCCCTCTAAAAGCGGGACGACCGGAAAAAACTCGCGGATGGTCCGCCGTCACGCGGCGGCGTCGGCGTTTCGGCCACTACTGGTACAGAGCCGCTCCAAGCCGGACCAGGGATCCCGCGCCCGCAAGGTTCCTCACGCCGGAACTAGAAGGCTTCCCAGCACGACCGAATGACGTGTGTTCGATATCGCAGCCGTGTCGTTAGACCTCACGACTCTGCCGCAGTGACCGTCCTAGGGGGAACGATGACCTCGGCCATCACACCAGAGCAGCAGCCCAACGGCGCCTCGCAGAACGACGAACCGGATGAGGCCGGTGTTCGAGAGGAGGAATACCTCTACCGAGACGAGTCCCGGCTCCAGGCGGGATCGCTGTTGACGACCCGCACGATGGCCCGGCGACTGCCCGTGCTCGTGCTGCGTTCCGTGAGAATGGCATGGCGGGTGGATCGCCGTGCAACGGTCGGGCTGCTGGTGTGCCAGGTCGGAACCGGCGTCCTCGCGGCTCTCGGCCTCCTGGCCGTCACGGGGACGATCACCGCGCTGATCTCCTCGGGCGTCATCACCGAGCGGCTGTGGGACGCCGCTCCGCAGCTGGCTGTCATCGCTGCGGCGACCGGGCTGCGCGCGCTGCTGGGCATCGTCGTGGTCTGGCTGACCGGGCGTCTGCGCCCGGTTCTCGCCCGGGCGGCGGAGCTGACGATGGTCGAGGCCGCGCTCGGCGCAGAACTCGCCGCCAACAACCAGCCCGGCTACAACGACGCCTACGACATCGCTGACCGCGGCGCCCAGGTCACACCCGATCTGGTGGAAGAAGCTCAGGGTGTGCTCGCGGCCACCGCGACGCTGGCGGCCGGCGCCACCGTCCTGACCGTTCTGCACCCGCTGCTCCTGCCGCTGCTCTTCCTTGCGTGCCTGCCGCAGGCAGCCGCCTACGTCCGGTCCGCGCGCGTGATCTACCTGGCGGGTCTGGAGACCTCCGGGCGGCGGCGGATGTTGAGCAAGCTGCGCTGGCACATGGCGTACATGGAATCCAGCGAGGAGATGCGCGCCTGTTTGGCCGGCCCGTTCCTGATCGGCCGGTACCGAAAGCTTGCCGCCTCCGTCAACGCGGCTGAGCGCAAGGCCGCGAACACGGGTGCCTGGATGGGCATGGCCGGTGCTCTGGCCGGCGGGGTCGCCTCGATCGCAGTGTGGGCGGCCCTGCTGTGGCTCCTGGCCTCCGGCCGCATGAGCCTGGCTGCCGGAGGCGGCGCCGTCTTCGCTCTCCAGACGGCCACCGGCTCCGTGCGCGGCATCATCAGCGGAGGGGCGCGACTGGTGCGCACCGGCTGGTACGTACAGGACTGGCAGAACTTCCTCGACAACGCCCACGGCCAGGCCATGGCCGACTCCCGTGGCACCGCGCCCCTGCCCGCGCCCCCGGAGCGCTTCGAGGTCCGGGACGTCACCTACCGCTACGACGGCGCCCCGAAGGACGCCCTCAGCGGAGTGTCCCTGCACGTGCGGCGCGGCGAGATCGTGGCCCTGGTCGGGGAGAACGGCTCCGGGAAATCCACCCTCTCCCGCCTCCTGTGCGGACTCCTTCTTCCCACCGAAGGCGAAGTGGCCTGGGACCACACCTCCACGACGGAACTGGACCCCTGGCAGGCGTGGAAACAAGTCGCCCTGGTCCCCCAGAAGTTCACCTACCTGCCGCTGACGATGCGGGACAACATCAGCTTCGGCCAGGGCGACACGAGCGACGCGGCACTGCTCGCCGCGTGCGAGGCATCCGGCGCCTCAGAGATGCTGCCCAACCTCCGCTCCGGCCTGGACACCCTCCTGACCAGCGAGTGGTTCGGCGGGCAACAGCTCTCCGGGGGCCAGTGGCTGCGCCTGGTGCTCACCCGCGCTTTCCACCGGCAGGCGGCGCTGGTGGTGATGGACGAACCGACAGCAGCACTCGACGCACGAGCCGAATACCGGATCTTCTCCGGCCTCCGCGAACTGGCCAAGGACCGCGCGATCCTGCTGATCACGCACCGGCTCACCAACGTGGCCATCGCCGACCGGATCGTCGTCCTGGACAAGGGCCGGATCGTCCAGGAAGGCACGTACGCCCAACTCACCCAGTCCCCCGGGCTCTTCCAGTCATTGTGGGAGCTCCAGCGACGGATGAGCGGCGAGATCGCCTCATGACCGTTGCCCACCCCCCCGCCGCGCACCTCCCTGCGCCCCGCCCGAAAGGCAATACCCGTGGCCTCTCCCGTCTCCCCCTCGGATCGCGTCGCGTCGCAGGGTCCGACATCGCCGGCGCAGCACGCTGCGTCCCGCCACGCGGTGTGGCTCGGCAGCGCCGCGATCATCACCGACCAGATCGGCCGCGTCCTGCTGGTCCACCCCACCTACCGCGAGGACGACCGGTGGCTGCTTCCCGGCGGAGTCGTCGAAGCCGGTGAACACCCGCACGACGCCTGCCGGCGCGAGATCACCGAGGAGCTGGGCCTGACGGACCTGCCCCTGTCGCGCGTGCTCGCCGTCCACTCCCTCTCACAGCACCGCCCGTACACCAGGCCCGGCGCACCCTTCCCCGGAGAGATCCGGTACGTCTTCGACGGCGGAACCCTCACCCCCTACCAGACGAAGGCAATCCGTCTGCCCCGGGAGGAGCTGTCCGAGTTCGCTTTCCTGGAGACCCGGGACGCGGTACAGCGGCTGCGCCCCGTGGACGGGCAGATCATGCTCGCCGCCTACCGCGCCCGGCTCGGGAACACCGCCACCGCCCACCTCGCCGACGGCCGGCACATCCTCGACGCCCCGCCGCTGGACCGCCATGACGTCCACGTCCGCTACCGCCCCATGTGGGACAGCCCGCTCAACCGCACCCCTGTCCCCGAGCGGCTCCCCGTGCAGCAAGCCTGGGCGTGGTGCTTCGTTCCCGACGGAAGAATCGTCCTCGTCGCCGACCCGGCTCCCCGGGGCGCCCTGCCCATGCTGCCCGGCGGCACCGTGGAGAAGACGGACACCACACCCGAGGCCACCCTCCACCGCGAAGCCGCCGAAGAAGCCCAGCTCACCCTGACCGATCCGGTGCGGCTGGGCTGGGTACTGGACGAGACCGGCGAGGTCTACGGCGGAGTGGGACCCAACGCCCGGCTCCGCCTCGCCGCCCGGATCACCGCCATCGGACCGGCCGCCGTCGATCCCGCCACAGGCCGCCCCTTCGCACGCATGCTCGCCACCCCCACCCAGGCAGCCGCCCTGCTGGGATGGGGCCCGCCCGGAGAGCGGCAGGCCCAGCTCGCCGCGGAGACGGCGCGCGAGCAATGGGGTCTACCCGCCGCTCGTGCCACCGCCATCGAGGAGATCCCCGCGGAGGGGATGCGGCTGAGCTGATCGAACGCCCCGCCCCGCGTCATCCCGCTCCATGCACCTCTGAGGTAACCCATGCCGCTGTCGCACGACCACATCCGCACCACCGTCGAGACCTACCTCGCGCGCCACCCTCACGAGCGTGAGCAGCTCGGTGCCCTCCTGGACGCCCTCGGACGTCCCACCGACATCGCCAGCCGCTCCACCTTCACCGGGCACGTCACCTGCGGCGCGATCGTCGTCGATTCGCTCGGCCGCGTTCTGCACGTGCTGCACCTGGCGAGCGGCAGGGTCCTCCCGCCTGGTGGACACAGCGAGCCTGCTGATGAGTCCCTGGCAGCAACGGCCCTGCGGGAACTGCACGAGGAGACAGGGATTCCGCCCCAGGCCGTCACGCCGTGGCCCGGATACGAGACGGTGCCGCTCGACATCGACATCCACGACATGGACGCCCGCCCGGGCAAAGGCGAACCCGGCCACCAGCACTTCGACCTCCGGTTCCTCTTCCGCCTGCGCACCGCGACCGCGCCGGCGGTCGTGCTGCAGGAGGAAGAGGTCGGCGGCATCGAGTGGCGATCCGTGGACAAAGTGGCCTCCCCCTCCCTGCGCGAGAAGCTGCTCAAGGTTCCACTGACGGTCGAGCCGGAGACGGCCAACGCCTCCGTTCTGATCTACAACGACCGAGGCGAGTACCTGCTTCACCTGCGCGACTACTTCCCCGGCCTGATCTGGGAGCCGGGCATGTGGTCCCTGCTGGGCGGCGGACGAGAACCCCAGGACGCCACCCTGGAACACACCGCACGGCGTGAACTGGCCGAGGAAGCCGGACTCGACATCGCCGACCTGACCCCGTTCGGCACCGAGTACGCCTCCGACGAAGCCGGCGGAACCGTGCCCATCGCCATCTACGCCGGCCGCTGGAACGGCGACCCCCGCGAACGGCCGACGGAAGGGGTGATGCTCGCCTGGTTCGCCCCGGAGGACCTCCACCGCCTCCGCATCACGGACACCACCAGCGACCTCGTGCGACGCCATTCCGCCAGCCGCCCGACCAGCACCGCGTCCCAGAGCGGGCTCGCACCGCAGAAGGAGGGACGTCCAGCTCCACCGCACGGCACGGTCCTCAACGTCATCGGCGTCCACCTCTACCTGGAAAGGCCCGACGGAACCGTGCTGCTCGGGCTGCGACACCCCGACTCCCCGTTCGCGCCGTCCACCTGGCACGTCCTGGCCGGCCACTGCGAGCAGGAGAATGCCATCACCTGCCTGATCAGAGAGGCACGGGAAGAAGCCGGGCTCCACATCGAGCGCCAGGACGTCGAACTCGTCCACGTCATCCACCACATCGACAAGGCCGGGGACCAGCCCCGCATGGGCCTGTTCTTCCGCGCCCGCACCTGGAGCGGCGAACCGGAGCTGCGCGAGCCGGACAAGTGCACCCAGTGGGCGTTCTGGGACCCGAACGCGCTCCCCGACGACCTCGTCCCCTACACCAGGGTGGCCATCGGCAAGATCCAGAACGGGGAGCTGTACAGCGAGATGGGCTGGCCCGCATGACCGGCACACCGGACCGCGCACACCGTCGCGTGTCCACCACGGCTGCGGCCGGCCGTCCGGACACTCGCCTCGTGGTGATCCGCGGCAACTCGGCGTCAGGCAAGTCAAGTGTGGCCCAGGGCCTGCGAGATCACCACGGCCGCGGAATCGCGATCGTGAGCCAGGACGTGATCCGCCGGAACGTACTCAGGGAACACGACACGGCTCGCGGCGCCAACATCGCCCTGCTGGGCACCATCGCACGCGAAGCTCTGAACGCCGGCTTTCACGTCGTGCTCGAAGGGATCCTGTACGCCGACCGCTACAGCCGCATGATCACGTCACTGGTACGGGACCACCGCGGCGTCTCCAGCTGCTACTACCTCGACGTGCCGCTGGAGACGACGTTTGCCCGACACGCGTCGAAGGCTGATGCCGCGTATCTGGAGCAAGTCACCGACAACCACCTCGCCTCCTGGTACCGCGATTTGGACCTACTGCCCGGCGGGCTGGAGACCGTGCTCCCTGCCGACAGCACCCTGCAGGGCACCATCGCGCGGATTCTGCGCGAAACCGGCCTAGCCTCTGCCTCGTCCATACCGCCGCCGCAGTGCAAACCGTCGCAGGGAGACTCAATGAACAATCTGGTGCTGATGTCCGATCCGCGGGTCGCCGCGATCCCGGTGCGCGAGTGCGGAGAGCCGCTCGTCGACGTGCGTGATCACGGCTTCCGCGTCGATCCCCGCAGGCAAGATCCGCTGGGCGCGTTCGCCCACATCCGCGAGGGCGTCCTGGCCCGGCTGGAGCACGCCCGCTCGCTCCTGCCCGCCGGCACCGACCTGCTGTTCATCGAGGGCTACCGGCCACTGGCCCTCCAGCAGCACTATTTCACCGCGTACCGGGACGAGCTGGCCGCCGCTCACCCGGACTGGGGGGCTGAGCAGCTGCACCACGCCGCCAGCCGGTACGTGTCGCCGCCGGAGATCGCGCCCCACTCCGCGGGCGCAGCGGTGGACGTGACCCTCGTCGACCAGGACGGCCACGAACTCGATCTCGGCACCCGTGTCAATGCCTCCCCCGAGGAGAGCGACGGTGCCTGCTTCACTCACGCCCCGAACCTCAGCGATCCTGCGTATTTCCACCGCACGCTGCTGCTCAACGCCATGGAGGACGCAGGCTTTACCAACTATGCGACCGAGTTCTGGCACTACTCGGCATCGGACCGGTACGACGCGCTCATGCGGCAGGAGCCGCATGCGCTCTACGGAGCGATCGAACTTCCTTAGCGTGTCGACAGCCTCGTCCGCTTCCACGCCGCCCACGCCGATCCGGCAACACAGGAGCGTGGCCACCGCACCCCTGACCCGGTAGTGATCCCAGGCCCGCAGTGGACGGACCACATCGCACGGAGGTACGCGTGCCTGATAACACCCAGCAAGCGATCCCAGCTGTCCCGAGCCCGGCGTCCGGAGACGGACCACACGAGCACCACATCAACCTGCTCGGGCGCTACTACCGCCAGGTGGAAGCAGGCCGCAAGACGGTCGAGGTGGTGGTGGCCGCTCCGCAGAAGCGCGCCGTCGCGGTCGGTGACACGGTCGTCTTCCGGGATCGGGAAACCGGGCGGGAACTCGATGTCGTCGTGCAGCGGATCACCCCCTACCGCTCCTTCGAGGACCTGCTCAGCTCGGAGGATCCTGCGCGCATCGCCCCGGACGGGCCGCCCGGAGAGCTGCTCGGCGCCCTCCGCAGCATGTACCCGCCGGACAGGGAAGCCCTCGGCGTTCTCGCCCTCGCGTTCGACCACCGACCTGCCCGGCCCGGCCGCCCCATGCCGATGACGCCTCTGGCGTACGTACAGACCGTCCCCCATCACACGGTGTACGGCTGCCTGTACATCCGCGACGAGCACGACCGGCCGGTTCAGCTCCGCTCGGTCTACGGCTCGCGGCTCTGGCAGTTCCCGGGCGGCAACCTCGACGCTCCCGGCGAGGACCCTCTGCAGACCGCCCTGCGCGAGACGGTCGAGGAGACGGGCCTCGAACCCGGTCCGGGCACGCCGCGGCTCCTCCTGACGCACTTCCTGCACGCCGGGCCGCGCCTGCCGCTGAACAAGGTGGGGTTCGTCTTCGACGGAGGGCAGCTGACCGCCGAGCAGCTCGGCCGGATCCGGCTCGATCCCGCCGAGCACGACATGTGGGCTGTCCACGACCTCTCGACGTGGCAGGAGTTGATGGCGCCGCGTGCCTTCGACCGCCTCGACGCCGTCGAGCGAGCCCGGCATGGCGAGGGCCCCTCCTATCTGATCACGCACACCTGATGTTCCACACCGCTCGCCCAGGAGGCACCGTGCTCGCCGAGGAGACCAACATCCGGGCCTGGCAGATCTACGGCCAGCGCCAATTGGCCCGTGGCTACACTCCGCCCGTCCTCGACCGGCTCGGTTGGACGCCCTGGGACGGGGTCGGTCCGGGTGTAGAAGCCCTTGGCGACGTCACCGGCCGCCGCGTCCTGGACATCGGGTCCGGAGCCGGCCACCACGCCGTCCATCTCGCGAAGGCTCACGGGGCCCGCGTAACTGGAATCGAGCTGTCCCCGACCCAGCACAAGCGTGCCGTATCAGTCCACGCGAACGTGGATGGCGTGGAGTTCGTCCAGGCAGACGTGACCGAGTACCTGGTCGGCGCCAAGCCGTTCGACGCCGCGTACGCAATCGGGACGCTCGCCTTCATCGACCCGCACCGCTCGCTGCCGGCGTTGCGCGACGGCATGTGTGCCGGAGCCCCGCTGATCCTCTCGCTCCTGCACACCGACCTGCACGGCCGCGGGCCGTCCACGGAGGTGGCGCCGCGCGAGCAGATGATCCTGCTGCGCGACGACCCGCCTCTGCCTACGCAGATGTGGGTTCTGACACCGCGGCTGTGGGAGGACCTGCTCACCGAGTACGGCTTTCGTATCGAGACCATCGACCTGCTACCGCACCCCGACGAGAGCGCCATGGTCGTCCAGCAGCTCATCCGCGCCCGCCGCCTGCCCGACCGACCGCCGCGCGTCACCAGCCGGCCCCGGAGCACCCGAGCCCCAGCCGCGCGCGGCCGTCGGGGTCGGAGCGATCCTGCTGAGCGAGCAGGGCATCCTGCTGGGCCGACACCGCCTCGGCACCCTCGAACTGCCTGGCGGCAGCGTGGAGGCCGGCGAATCCTTCGAGGAAGCAGTGGTCCGCGAACTCGCCGAGGAGACCGGTCTGGTCGCTCGCGCCGAGGACGTGGGGCTCCTGGGTACGCTCGTCGATCACGTCGCCGGTGTCCTGCGGGTGACCGTCGGCGCGGTCGTCCACACCTGGCAGGGGCAGCCGACCACGCAGCCGGACGAGAGCATCGGCGGCTGGGAGTGGTACCCGCTCAACCGACTCCCCGAGGACCTGTTCGTATGTAGCGCCCAGATTCTCACCGCCTGGCAGCCCGACCTGCCCATCGTCCACCAGTCGGCGTACTTCACTGCCTTCGCCGCAGCCAGGTAGACGGCGCACTATTGGCACAGCAGCTCTTGGGCCTGCCCGACCGCCGCATGGACGGATCCCTATCCGACGAGGAGGGAAGGCGGCTCTTTCCGATCGTGGAATAGCTGCATAGGCGACTTCGTCGCTCCCACACCTCGGCTGCCCGCCGAAGTCGCCCGCACGCCCCGGCATGGGCCGAGCAGGAGCCTAGGTGATCGAGGTCGGGTCGAGTACGTCGGCGACGGCGTCCAGCGCGGCCCGCCACGGGTACGTGGCGGGGTCACCTTGGCCCGGCTCGTTCGGGACGAAGCCGCCTGCGCCGTACAGCACCCGAACCCCAGCTCCCTGGAGGGCGTCGATCGACCGCTCGAACTGCGGATGGGCGACGTACGCCCGGTTCACACAGGGCATCAGCGCCATGGGGATGCCCTTGCCGATGCCTTCGGCGACCACTCCGACGAGCCACTTATCGGTGATCCCGAGCGCCCACTGGTTGATCGTGTTGAAGGTCGCCGGTGCGACGACGATCGCGTCCGGCTTCGGCCACACGTCCGGCTGGCCGGGCATCCGGTAGTCCCAGCGGACTGGGTGGCCAGTGAGGGCGGCGAGGCCGTCGAGGGAGTCGGCGAGCCAGCGCGCCGCCGTGGGAGTGAGACCGAGGCAAACGTCCCAGCCGTCGGCCTGCGCTTCCTCGATGACGCGGGCGACGTCCACGACGGGCGGCGCCGCGCTGCTGAACAGGTACAGGGTCGCAGTGGTCATGAGGGCCATCCGATCACAGCCGGGCCGCCGGCAACGTAGCGGGCTCTGCGGAGAAACGGGCCTCTGGCACCTTTGAGCGTCGCGTAGCGTTCCAGGAGCAGATCAGCGACGGGAGACCGGTATGCCGACGCGGGGCAACGATCACACTGGTACGCGGATCAAGGAGCAGCGGAGGCTGGCGGGGCTGACGCAGCGGGTGATGTCCGACCGGATCCCCTACTCGTACAGCTGGCTGACCCAGGTGGAGTGCGGGGCTCGGCCGGCGTCCGTGGACTTCGTGGCGGCGGTCGCGCGGGCGCTGCGGATCGACGTCACCGTGCTGACTGGCCAGCCGTACATGACGCAGATGCAGGAGGACCGGCTGGCGGGACTGATCCGGCCGATCCGTGAGTCCTTGGACCTGTACGACCTCGGCGACGACCCCCACGTCACCACGCGCACGGTCGCCGAACTGGTCGCCGCCTCCGAGGAACTGTGCGCCCATGTGCGCGCAACCCACCTGCACGCGGCGGCGGCAGCCCTTCCGGACGTCATCACGGAGCTGACCGTCCTGTGCTGGCGCTCGCCGACTAGGGAGTTGTGGCGAGCTCTGGCGTCCGCCTACCGCACCGCGCACGACATCACGGTGAAGCTGGGGTACTACGACCTCGCCAGCGTCGCCCTCGACCGGCTCGGCTGGGCTGCGGAGCGGGCCGCGGACCCGTGTCTGGCCGCCATGCGGCAGTATTTTCGGGGATTGGTCTACTTCCGCGAAGGCGAGTACAGCATCGGCCTGCGCCTGGTCCGCTCCGGCCACAGCCTGCTCGACCAGGGCGAATCAGACCGCGCCGCCCTCACCGTCGCCGGTCAACTCCACCTCGGTGGATCGGTGCTGGCCGCGCGGGCGGAGAAGGCGAGCCTGGCCGCCGACCACATCGCACAGGCCCGCGAGTACGCCGAACGGGTCGGCGACGCCAGCCGGCTGCACTGGCTCAACTTCAACGCGGCGAACGTGGCCTTGCACGAGATGAGCGTCGCGATGGAGATGCGCCAGTACGACGAGGCCCTGCGACAGGCCAAAGCTCTCCGGCTGCCGGCCTCGATGGCGACCTCCCGCCGCGCGCACTACTTCATCGACCGGGCCCGCGTAGAGATGGAGCTGGGCCGGGGCGAACCGTCGCTGAAGTCGCTCTGGGCAGCGCGGCGGGCGGCACCGGAGCAGACCCGCTACCACCCCGGCGCCCGGGAAACGATCCGCGGGCTCGTTCACCTCTCCCGTCAGGCTCCGGAGCCGCTGCGGAATATGGCTGCCTGGATCGGCATGTAGGAATGCTGGACTCTTTCTGAAGTGAAAGAGTTTCCGGGGCTCTCAATGGCCACGATGACAGCGTGAGCGATGACACGGACCTGTCGAAAAAACTGTTCGACGGGCTGGCTCCCGAAGCAGCGGAGCAGGCCCGCGCAGCGATGGCGCACCGCGAGGGACCCGCCGACGTGGAGACCTGCGACTATTGCCGGTCCATAAGCGAGTCGATGTTCCGAGCCCTGGTGGACGAGGAGGGTTTCGAGGAGCAGGTGGAAGTGGCCTCCTTCCACATCCACAGTGCGCACGCCGGCCCGCCCACCGAGGGGGCGACCTGAGGCGTCCTCCTGCACTACTCGCAGACCTCCGGGGCCTGGCAGAGTCTGTACCGCAGCAGAGGACGGGCGCGACGCACCGGACCGCCGTCCCGCAGGGTCTCGGAACCGACCATTCCGGTCACTTCCTGTCCGACCCACGCCAACGTGCCCGGAACAGCGCTCCCTCTTTCGTCCCTCCGTGAAGACGTCACCGAGGGCGACCGATGAACGCGTCGTCTCGTCACCCCATGATCCCCCTCTCCGGCGCTACCTGCGGTGTGGCCGAACCCCCGCGGCACTTCCGAGGAGCGCCGGAGAGGGCCCGGACCACTAGCCCCGAGAGGACGCATGATGTGCTCGTACCCGATGCGGCGGGCAGCGCCATGAAGGCCGTCGAACCGCTCACACCAGCGCCCCGGCCGCACATGCCGCCGACGGTCCTTGATGCCGCACCCGGTTGGCACGCCTCCGTGCGATGCGGTCCGGCGGGCTTCACGGCGTCATCACCATCGCCCCCCTGCCCTACCGAACTAATCATCTTCGGCGGGGCCTGTGAGAACACCTTGCACACGGATCGCTCCCGTGGCACAACTCGTGCCCTCGTGCGAGAGGAGGCCGAGCTGTGACCGCTGCCGCAGCAACAGACGCCGAATGGCCCCAGCTCCACTCCGCCTCGGTGACTCACGGCCGCGGACCGTCGATCGCGCCGCGCACCGAACCGATCTCGGTCTGCGTTCGGGCCGCCGATCCGCTCTCCCGGGCGGGTGTCGTGGCCCAGCTGCGGCCTCGACCCGAAGTACAGCTTCTCGGCGACCAGGACAGCGACGCCCGCGTCCTCGTCCTGGTCGCCGATTCCGTGGACGACGACGTACAGGTCCAGCTGCGTCACATCCAGCGCACCAGCCGGACACGCACCGTCCTCATCGCCACCGAGATCGATGCACAACACCTGATGAGCGCCGCCGAGTGCGGCATCGCCGGCATCATCCGGCGCGCCGACGCCACCCCCGGGCAACTCGTCAACGTCATCAACTCCGTTGCGCTCGGAGACGGGCACCTGCCGGGGGACCTGCTGGCACAACTCCTCTCGGAGGTCGGTCGCGTACAGCGCGAGGTGCTGGGCCCGCGCGGGCTGAACACCATCCAGATCTCTCCGCGCGAGCAAGAGGTGCTCCGACTGCTGGCCGAGGGACGCGACACCGCCGAGATCGCGAAGGCGCTGTCTTTCTCCGGCCGCACCGTCAAGAGCGTTCTGCAAAAGTTCATGGACCGCTATCAGCTGCCCAACCGAACAGCGGCCGTGGCGTACGCGATGCGGCAAGGGCTCATCTGATGGGCTCGGCAGGGGGTCAGAGCACCGGTACGGGCACCCACATCGAGACAGACGGCGTTGTGATCAACACCGAGGAACCTTCCATCGCCCGGCGTATCCGTCGCTCGGAGAGGCCAGGTGTTGCAGCCGAGCCCGGCGGGCTCCGGGGCCCGCACGAGGCAGCCCGGTCTCAGGCACGTCACGCCCGTGCCGAGAAGGCCGCGGTGAGCACCGATCGGCTTGCTGTCACTGCAGCACGTGGCGAGGAACTGCGAGGTTCCCCGCGCTCGCCCCTGGAACGTGCCGCCGTACTGCTCAGCGCGCTCGGGACGATTGGGAATACGGAGGTGCGCGTTTCCGGTACGCCCGCCGCCGTCCACGCTGAGGTTCGTCTCCGAACGGAACTCACCAAAGGTGAGCACGAGAAGCTTCTCGAAGTCCTGGGCGTGGCCGACCAGTTCGGCCACTCCATCACTCAACGCGGCGGCGAGAGGGTCTGGGCCTCGTACGAGTCGGATAGCCACGGCGACCTCGAGCCTCATGAGGGTGGCACTCCCCCGCCGGGAGCCTCTTTCCGTCTCAGCCCTGCCAGCGAGACTGCGGCCTTCTACACCGCCCCATCCAGGAGCAACGATGCTGAATACCACCCGCCTGTCTGACGGGCTGCCCACCCTTGAGGAGGCGGCGAAGTATCGCGTGGTGCTGGAACTGCCGCCAAATCAGCGGGATGCGGCAGCACGTGTCCTTGTCGCGCGCCAGCGCCGGGAACAGGCTCCAGGGCGCCGCACGTGGGAGGCGAAGGACGCTCTCCTTCCGCCGCCCGACGGTCTCATCGCGGTACTCGACAGCAAGGGCGACCTGTGGCGGTCCGTCCCCGGCACCGACGAATGGCGGCACGTTCCTCGTCCTGGTCCAGCGTCGAACCAGGGCACCACCGGCCCCTTGCCCTGGCGGGAGTTCCTGCAGACGCACGCCCCGGCATCGGAACCGCCGGACGAGTGGGCGCAACAGCGCACTGACGTCATGGACTCGCTCCGTGCCGCGCGCGAGGAGCTGAATCGTCTCCTGGCCGACGCCGCCGACGGTCCCCGCGCCGGAACCGGTGCTCCAAGCGTGGCGGAGACAGACGAAGACGACGACGACCTGCTCGATCGCGCCAAGAGATGGGCCGCTCATCTCACCGGTGCCGCAGACCGGCTGCACGCGGCGGTGAACGCCGCCGAACTCCTCCACGACGAGGTGATCACCGAACTGGCACGAGCGTTCTCGGATGCCCGTCTGTCCGAGAGCCGTGTAACGCGTGGCCCCAACGGAGGGGTCAGCATCCGCCTCTCACCTTCGGACGCTGACCTGCTGGCCGGGATGATGGCCGTCAGCGCCACCCTGCTGCCCATGAATCTCCAGCACGTCGGACTGAAACCGCACGGCTGGTTCAGCGGCCCCCGGAGTACGACCATGCATCTCTCCGACGACGGGGGCCGCCTGCTGACCAAGCTGCTGCGAGGACATCGGTCATGAACGGCGGCACCGTAGCGCCGCGATGGCACCGGCCCCGGCGATGTTCGGGGGGCTCTACACACCGGGACCTCGTGCCGATGGCTGGCTCCTTCCACGTGGTCGGCTCCCCTCTATTCGCGGACCTGACATGAGCGGGAACCGACGACTGCGCTACTCACCCGAGCACGTGTTCGCGGACCTACGCGAGCGAATCACCGACGGCCGGTGGCCGCCGGGCCGCGTGCTTACCTACGCGGATATCCAGCAGTTGTACGGAGTCAGCCGCGAAACCGTGGCTACGGCCCTCGCTCGGCTGCGCGAGGCAGGGCTGGTGGAAACCCGTCGCATGGGTACGCGGCCTAAGGTCGTGGGAGAAAGCTGGCGCCTCGCGACTGGGACGTCGATTCAAGACGACATCACACGTCACGTCCGGAAACTGGTGACAGAGGGCGTCTACGGCCCCGGTGATCGCATCCCGTCCCTGATGGCACTCGCCGCCGAGCACTCGGTATCCGTGGCAACGGTACGAAGGGCGATCCGCCCCCTGCTGCACGAAGGGGTTTTGGTTACTGTCCGACCGCGCGGCACATTCGTGGCGGATAAGCGGACGGACGGGCCCAGCGACGCTCGCTAAGAAGGAGGGGTTGCTGCATCGCTCTCTGTGGGTCCCCCTCTCGCGCGCGATCCGCCGCGCTGTGCGAGGCCGCCCAGCAGGGGCGGGAGCCGACTACCTGCTCCGAGTCCGGGGCGGGCGCACCACGCCTGCGGGTCCACGTATCACTCCGAGCACACAGAGTAGCAAAATGCGTATTCCATCACAGTTGAGTCATTGAGTGGGCTATGTGCTGCAAACTGACTATATGGACATAGCCGCATCGAGTGCACTTTCGATACCGGAGCTCGCTGCCCATCTGATGCGAACAGCACCCTCACAGGAACTGCGACCGCCGGTCACGCTCGGCCTTCACCTCGCGTCGGCCTCGACACCGTCGGCTACAGATGGGCTTCGGCAGGCAATAGGCGCGGTGAGTCAGCGCCTCGGCTCGCCGACGTCGTATGGCGGCAGCGCCACCGGACCGACCGTTCGCTGGCGAACGTCATCGCACACGGTAATCCTGGATTCACCTGGTGCTACCCAAGGCGGCCTGCAGCTGTCAGTGCGCCGGACAACGACTCTGGAGAGGTCGGAGGCCGATCTCTTCCGGCACGCCGAGGCGACTACCGGGGATCTGCCCTTCTTGTGGCAGTGGCAACCGAGTCCGGCGGCACCCCCGCCCCCGCCCGCGCCGGTCGCTCCAGACTGGGCCAGCCTTCGAGCTTCCCTCGAAGCGCTGCTCCGGGCCTGGTGCGACCAGCTCGAAGCGCAGCTCGGCCAGGACGACGCCGGCTTCGACATCGTGGTCAGCGCAGACGGCAAGCCGCGGCGGCTGGTGGTCCTGGTCAGCCCGGCGGACAGCGTGACGGTGCTCGTGGACGACAGGGACGGTGCGCAAAGCGACGGCCACCGCGCCGAGATGACCGGCCGGGGGTGGCAGGACTTCATACCTCTGCACTGCTGGTGGGGCTCCTACTTCGAGCGCACGCCGACGGGGGCTGCCGCAGCGGCACATCTGATCGTGACCGAGGTGCGAGCCCGTGGAGCCCAGAGCCCTCACGACCTCCACCTGGCG
Source organism: Streptomyces sp. NPDC026589 (assembly GCF_040638385.1). Lineage (NCBI taxonomy): Bacteria > Bacillati > Actinomycetota > Actinomycetes > Kitasatosporales > Streptomycetaceae > Streptomyces > Streptomyces sp. NPDC026589. The sequence continues at coordinate 163,831 of NZ_JBEZYG010000003.1, read as the reverse complement.
GACGTCGGCGCGGGCGAGGGCGAGGGACTCCTGACCCTCCCAGGACTGGGCATCCAGCACTCCCGCCCGCCAACACCGAGGGCCCCGCGGGACGAGCAGATGAGGAATCCGGCGATCTAACTGGGCGTCACCGCAGCCCGAAAGACTACCGATTACGTCGGCTCGCCCGCCGAACGATCCCCAGCCGCCCTTAAAGTTGGGACTCCTCACGCATGAACGCCCTCCCACGGGTGCGAGATTGTGCCCCGAATCTGGTCCGCTCCAATTGAATGCGTGCCCAAAGTTCGCAACGCACCAACTGCAGACCACAGATGCCCCGACACCGAAGCATTGGACTCCGCTGCCAATCTCAGCCGGTCAGGCCGCAGGCCCCGAAGCACATTCCGGGCATTGATAAAGATCAATCCGGTTCGCGCCCGAGCCACAGAAACCCACTAGCCCTGACGGAACAGCTCGGATTGCTTCCGTCAAGGTGATTCGCCTCACGCAATTTCGATGAAACGTCCCCGCTTCGCCCGTACGGTCAAATCCGGCGAAGCGGAATTCGGCACGCCCCAGTTTCAGATCTGCCAGACGACCGGCATATGGTCAGCATTCCGGGTTTCACACTTCCTCCATGCCCCTTTTGGCACGTGGAGAGAAGCTATCTATCACCCGGCGCCGATCGGACGGAAGCTGAGGTGAGAACGATGCTGCGAGCCTTGCGCGAAGGAAGCGAAATGCGCAAACTGCTCAGGGACTGCGCAAGGAAGATCGCTGACCTGCCAGCCCCAGACCCGTTCTCCATTCCCGCCCTAGTGGCAGCGATGGAGGCGGCCAGCGGGCGCGGCATCCGGCTTGTAGCAGTCGATGCCCCCGAAGTCGATCTACGAACGGCCTGCGGGCTACGGATACGGGGTGCGGACAGCACTGTGGTTCTCTATCGTCCGCGATCCACTCCGCACCAGACCGAGCACGTGGTCCTGCACGAGCTCGCCCACGAGTGGCTGGACCACGGCACCGGCATCCCTCTCGACGAGGCGATGCGATCTATGCCGCCTTCCCTGCAGAGTGATGTGGCCGAGGTATTTAGCCCGGGAGTGGTCGTCCAGGCTCGCGCCGGTTACGGAAGTGTGGACGAGCGCGAGGCGGAACTCTCGGCCTACCTCATCAAGAGAAGAATCCACCGGGCCACTGTGACGGGTCATGACCTGGTCAGCAGGCTGGAGTCGACCTTGTCGCACCCTCTCGCGCCACCGCGCCGCCCTCGGCCCGGAGAGGTCGCGTAGATGACGACCATGCTCTGGGCCGTCGCCCTCGGAATGACCATCACGGCTGTCTGGCGTTTTCCTGCTCTGAGGTCCGGAAACACGATGCAGCGGGCCCTATGGGCGTGCTCGGTAGCCTTCGCCGCCACAGTCTGGTGCAGAGTCCCGCAGGTAAAGCACGCGTTGGATACCTCACCCGTGACAGACCTGTCAGCACTGCTGAAATACTTGACGTCCCTGATCGCCATCCTCGCTGCACTGCGCTACATCACTGCCGCGTACGGAGAGCCGTCCGGAGACTCCGATCGGCATGTAGCCGTGAGCCGGCGCATCAGCCATGTGGCGCATACCTGCGCGCTGGCGGCCATGGTCGCCCTGGTCGTGCTCTTCTTCACCGTGGTGGACCGAAGTCATCCGAGCATAGATTTCGCCGACGCACAGGCCGGCAGCTTGGGCGGATCAGTCTTCTTGACCATCCAGTACACCTACCTCGGCGTGGCTGCGGGCACCTGCTGTTATCAGTGGGCTCGGGCAAGTCGCCGCGCGGAGAAGCGGGTGCTGAAAGTCGGGCTGGCCCTCATGGCGACGGCCATGGCGATCTACACGGTTTATCCGGTCCTCCGCACCGTGACAACGTGGTTCCCTCCTGACATCAGCGCGGTCACGATGCGCACGGTGGCCGACTCGGTGAGCATGACGGTCGCCTTCCTCTGGGCGGCTGGAGCCGCTGTGCCGTCGACCATCGCGATTTCGACCCGCTGGACGACGTGGCGGACGCTGCGCACGCTCTACCCGCTGTGGTCAGACCTCATGAGCGCCTTCCCCCACCATGCCCTGCAGCAGCCCGGCTCCAAGGTCATCGAGTCGCTGCGTTGCGCACCATCCCTGGACGTCCGCCTGGATCGGCGGACACAGGAAATCGCCGACGGGGTCGAGCAGCTGCGTCACCACGCCTCCCCGGACCTGCTCTCCGTCGCGGAGGATCTGGCGGAGTCCCATGACGACCCCGGGGCCGCGGCCGAGGCGTACTGGATCAGGGCGGCCCAGGAGAGCGAACGGTCGGGCCGACGGTCTGCCACCCCCTCCAGGAAGCTCCGCCAAAAGCCCCTGACCAGCTACGTCTCCGAAGCGAACTGGTTGGCGCGCGTGGTGTCGGTGCCCGTCTCCGCGGAGGTGGTGCGGATGCTCCACGAGCGGGCGGGCGAGCCCCCCATCAACGAGGAGCCTGCCCTTCGGGTGGCGGCCGGCCCCGGTAACTTCCAGGGTTAGGCGGGGCCCCGACCACGCCAGGGCGCGGAGGGATCGCTCTGCTCGCGGTTGAGCAGATCGGACAGCACCGCAATCATGGCGGGCGAAACACCTCCCTCGCCGCCGCGCGCGGCAAGGGCGATGTTGTACCGGCTCGCGAGATACCGCAGGTCGTCCAACACCCTGCTCTCGGCGCGGTCGTCAAGGTGGAGCTCGGACACGCCGAAATAGCTGGCCAGGCCAGTGATCGCTATGGCTCGGGCTGCCTGAGCGCCCGCGAATACGCGGTCTGCCGGCATGCCGCGGAGCAGGGCTTCGACCTGGTCTCCTCGAATGATCTCGGCGCCCGCCTCCTGGTTGACGCCAGCCGCGATCACGTCGGGCGAGGATTCACTCTCCGGGCGTTCGGCGACCTGGGCACGGAGGTTAAGCGTGAGCGCCGGCAGATCTGTTGGCGAGGGTGCGGGCACGGCCTCGCCGAATGCCAGGCGCTGGGCCGCCAGCAGCTCATCGATGCGAGCGCCGTACAGCTTCGCCAAGGGCTCGACCCACTCACGGTCCAGTCGGCGCTCGCCACGCTCCGCGCGGCTCAGCTGGTACCGGCTCATCGCGACCGCCTCTGCGGCGGCGTACTGGGTATACCCAGCGTCACACCGAAGGTCGGCAAGATCGCGCGGACCCTCACGAGGGAACAGAACGTCGATGTCGACATTGAGCCTCGCCGCGATCACCGGGAGTTTCTCGCCGGGCGGGAACGTCTTCTCCGTCTCCCAGCCCACGACGATCGCCTGGGACTTCGACCCCACCGCAGCCGCCAGCTCACGCCGATGCACGTCTGCGGCACGGCGCGCCCTCATCAACTGAGGGCCATTGAACCGGCGTGGCGGCAAAACTGACTCCCGAACGTGCTGGTCCGTGGCGGTGAAGGCCACACGACAAGGTCTTGCAACAAGAACCCGCATCACGTAGTTTTCGGTGCGAGATCCCAGAGGTCAACCCCTCTTCGACTCACTCTATTCCCCTTCCCTTCCAGGCAGGCACCCCGGGTGACGCCGCGAACAGGCAGGACCCGCCCCTATGCCCGCACACCGAAGGCCATGGTTAACGACGCGGCAGGGACCGCGCCGCAGGGCCGCGAACGGACATCTCGACTCGTGACTCTCTGCAACTAGTACAGGGTTTTAGAGCCAAGTCTGGATCTTGGCGAGGCTTCCTGCCATGTTCGTCGTCCCCGGGCAAGCCGCCCGGGGACGACGACCACGAGAGGTACGGCAGGCCAAGCCGCAAACAGCGGCGGCGCCCGGGAGCGGGAACTCCCGGACGCCGAACGCGCAACGGCAACCTCCGCCCCTGCAAGGGCGCAGGTTGCCCACCATCACCACGCTGATCCCTTCCACGGGGCGCGTCAGCGTGGCAACACCAGAGGGGATTGTTACATGCACCCTGCCCTGCGCAAAAGGCCGATTCGCCCGGCCTGCGCGGCAGCCACCCCCGCCTCGGCGCCTTCCTGCGCCGGGCCCGCAGACACCCGCCCCGCCCCGACGAAGCGCCGCTCGCGCCCCAGGATCGGGGGCCGCCGATGAGCCGGGATGCCCGTGAATGGGTGTGGGACCACAGCTCCAGCCGAGGCGCGGCCCGCCTGATCATGCTGTCGCTGGCCGACCGCGTGGTCGATGAGCAGTGCGTCTGCTGGGCCTCCCTGAGCAGCCTGGTGAAGCGCACCGGGGCCTCCAAGAGCACCGTGCAACAGGCCCTCGACCGACTGCTCACCGCGGGAGAACTCGACGAGCTCGTCGACCTGACCGGCCCACAGCGCAGCACGGTCTACCGCCTGCCCCTCGCCGCCCAGGCAGCGGCGCAGGCCGCGACCGAGCAGGAGACGGACTCCGACGAGCCGGTGCCAGCGCCCGAGACGGACCTGCCGCTGCGGATCTCCGCCCTCCAGCGGTACGGAATCCGCCCCCGTGAGGTACCGGAATCCCCGACGAAGGTCCGGACACCGGCAGGTCCGGGAACCGGTACCCCGCGCCGGAAACCGGTACATCGCCGTAGCGGTGACCGGTACAGGGCTGTACCGGTCACCGGTACACAGAACCGTAGTGAACCGAAGGTGAACGGTAAGTACAGCAGTGATGCTGCCGTCACCACGGTCGACGACTGGCTGGTGGATCCGGTCACCCACACCTGGGCCACCCAGCAAGGACACCGCGATCGACTGGGCGAAGAGGGCCTCGCCGCCGCCGACGCGAAGTGGCGGGCGCACCGAGCGGAGTGGGAGCCGCGCCCCGCCGCCTTCTGGGCTGCCGACTGGCGCTCCTGGATCGCCCGGGAGCACGCCCCACACCGGCCCAGCGGCTCCCACTCCGGCCCTGCGGTCAAGGGTGGGATGACCCGCGCCGACGCCCACACCGCCGCCCTCCTCGCCGCCATCGACGCGCCGACCGGATCGGAGTAGCCACCCATGGACCGCCGCGAAATCGCCGCCCTGCTGGCCTACATCGGCCGACTCGACCCCCGCACCATCCGCACCGACGAGGGCGAAGCCCGCTACCAAGTCGACCAGTGGCACGCGCTCCTGGGTGACGTCCCGATGGCGACGCCGTACGGCTGGGACGCCCGCGTCGCCGCCCACCGGCACATCCGGACCTCCCAGTACCCGATCCTGCCCGCCGACATCGGGCGCCCGTGGGACGGCTACAAGCGCGACCGCCTGAGCCGTCACACCGACCCGACCCCCTGTGTCGACCCGGACGACCAGGCCGCCTGGACCGCCGAGCTGATCGGCACCCGCCGCGCCGTGGCTGCGGGCCACGCGCTGCCCGCGCAGGACCGGGCCATCACCAGCGGTCGCGCCGGACCCGACCCGCAGCTCCAGAAGCGCCTTCGCGAGGTCGGGTCCTGCATACCGCCCGCCGCCCGAGCCGCTCTCGCCCCCCTTCGGCCGGCGCGGGCAGCCCGCGAAGCCTCCGTCGCCCTGGGCCACCCCGACCCCCTCGGCGTGCCGTGCGACTGGTGCCAGGCGCAGGTCGATGAACCGTGCCGCCGCAGGCGTGTCGGCCCCGACGGCTCCACGCGCGGAGGGGCCTTGATGTCCGCCCCGCACCCCAGCCGCCTCGACCTCGCCGCCCGGCAGGCTCCTCAACACGCACCAGCCTGACCGGCCACCGGAGCCGACGCCCACCGATCGCGTGCGGCGCTCCCCACCACTTCCGCCCGGCTGTCGCCCTCGCCCCGCCACAGCCGGAACCCGACGCCTCGTGCGCCTGCCCACGCCCGGGTATGGCAAGGCAGCAGCACCACGGAGATCACCATGCGCACCAATCACCAGGTCCCGGCCACCGGACTGCGCGGCATCGCCGACACCTTCTGGCAGCCCGACGGCGCCTGCTACGGCATGGACCCCGAGGATTCCGAAGAGGTTTTCTTCCCCACCCGCCGGGACCACGAGGCCATCGCCGAGGCCAAGGAACTCTGCGGCATGTGCCCGGTCGTCCGCGAGTGCCTCAACTTCGCTCTGGAGAACGGCCTCGCGGAGGGCATATGGGGCGGTCTCACCGAGGACGAGCGAGCGCCCTGGCACAAAGGGCTCCCCGAGCGACTCGACTACAGCCGGGTAGTCGCGTTCTTCAACGGCCGCGACGTACATCTGACCGAGGCCGAGCGCGACATCGTCGTCGACCACGCCTACGCCCGCGGGTGGCGCCCCATCCGTCTCGGAGCGGCTCTGAGCATCGGCACCAAGCACGCACGCGACCTGCTGCGCAAGGCCGAGATCAAGGTCGCCGACCGCGATCTGACCCTGGGTGTGCCTCCCAACCCCTACAAGAAGAAGGCAAAGAGGAAGAGGAAGCGGCGGGCCAAGACGGCCGTACCTGCAACCCCGAACTCCAGTCAGCCGGTGACGCACTCGGTTATGTCGACCTCGTCGCATGCCCCTCTCGGAAAGGCCGCATGACTCACCACTCTACCCTGGCGCTCGGCGTCGCCCCCGAACAGACCGTCCTGCTCGCCATCGGCATTCCCGTCGCCGCCTTGTTCTTCGTCCTGGTCGGCTGGGTGCTCGGACGTCGGCAGAGCCGGCCGACGAAACGTCGGGGCAGCCTGGCCGTGACGGTTTCCTCGCTCGCCGCGGCTGGGTGCACCGCCTACAGCGGCGAGACGTCTTGGGCTTTCGCCACCGACTACCTCGGCATGGACGGAATTGCCCGAGCAGCGCTCTTCGGAGTCGCCGAACTCGGTTTGCTCGCGCTCGCCCTGATTGCCCGCCAGCAGCTGCTCAACGAAGGGACCCCAGGGCTTCCGGGGACGTTGGTCTGGGTCATCACCGGAGTGATGGTGGTCCCCGCCTACGCCGAGAGCGGCATGGTCGGAGGCTCGGTACGAGCCGTTTTCGGCCCCATCATGGCCGCCATCCTCTGGCACTTCGTCATGGGCATAGAGCTGCGGTCGCGCCAGCCCGGCTCTGCCTCGCAGAGCCTGCTCGCCACTCTGGGGCGGGAAGTACGCGAGCGGCTGCTGTCCCGCCTGGGCATCTCCGCCCGGGACCGCAACGCCGCACAGATCACCCGCGACCGCGCCACCTCCCGTGCCGTCGAGCTCGCCGCCCGCCTGGCCGAGCATTCGCCGCAGCAACGGCAGGGGTGGCGCGGACGCCGGCTCGCACGGCAGTTGTCCAAGGCTCTCGGCCGCGCCGGGGTCGGGTCGGACTCCGGCCAACGGGAAGAACTCCTCGCCCGGCTTGCCGCCCGGCGGCACGCCCTCACGCTGGTCACGACCCCTCTGCCGTCCCCATGGTCCCCGGTCCGGGACAGCACGGTCGCACTCGGTCCCGTCTCAGAAGATGCGCTGGCCACCTCGGTCCCCGGCAGCCGGGACCAGGCACCCGCTCAGCCTGCCGGGGACCGGGGACCGGAAGAGGCGAGTCCCGATAACAGCGGAGGGGACCGTGACGCAGGGACCCAGGATTCTTCGCCCGGGATCGAGAGGGACAACGAGGAGAGCGGGGCCGCCGGTTCGAAGCCCGGCAGCGGCAGGGGACCGGGAAGCGCCGAGTCGGGGACCGAACCCACCGGGGACCGAGGACCGACCACCACCGACACGGGGACCGAACCCACCGGGGACCGAGGACCGACCACCACCGACACGGGGACCGAACCCACCGGGGACCGAGGACCGACCACCACCGACACGGGGA